>JAGBTV010000018.1 GCA_017631155.1 Oscillospiraceae bacterium
CCGAAGGTATCCCGATCCAGCCGGGTCATGGGATGAAAGGCGCATTTCTGCCCGGTACGGACATAATAGCCTGCCACAAGGTTTGCCAAAGTTCCGGTATTGCAGCTGTGGGAGGGGTGAATGAGCATCCCTGCCGGCTTATCCACCGCCAGCAGAAAGTCATCCTCATACAGCACAGTAATTTCCCCGTCCTCTGCCGGGTACTCCGGGGCTTCCTCGTCCAGCTGCACCGTAATCACATCCCCGGGCTGCACCGGGTAGTTTGTCCGCTGAGCAGTCCCATTGACCTTCAGGGAATCACCCCATTTTAACTTATTCATCAAACCGGTGGACATTCCCAGCTCACTTAACAAAAAGGAGGACAGCCGCCCTTCTCTGTCTGCTATGTACTTTAGTTCCATGGTTGTCCTCCTTTCAAATTGACCTTTATCGGGGGTGGCCCCTCCACATCTTGCCCCCCGCATTTATGAGGGGGGGATGTCATGCGATAGCATGACAGGGGGGAGCAAAATGAGAACTGCAACTCCCCCAGTCAAAAATCAGAGATTTTTGACAGCCCTGCCGGGCCCGCGCCCCTTTTGTCCGCTTTGCGGACATTTTCCCCGCTAGCGGGGAAATCAACCCTCTTCAAAGCGGGGGCCAAGGCAGCTACGCCGCCGCAAGGGACGGGAACCCGTCCCCTACTGCTCGATAAATGGCAATTTATCGCATTGCTGTAGATACGAGAAAGACCCTGCTTTGTAAAGCAGGGTCTTTTCAGATGCTTAGTTCAGAGCAGCCTTAGCCTTCTCAACAACGGCAGCGAAAGCAGCGGTGTCGTTGATAGCCAGCTCGGACAGGCTCTTGCGGTTCATCTCGATGCCAGCCTTCTTCACACCGTTCATGAACTTGGAGTAGTTCAGACCGTAGGGAGCGACAGCTGCGCTCAGACGGGTAATCCACAGGCGACGATAGTCACGCTTCTTCTGCTTACGACCAGCGAAAGCATAGTTGCCGGACTTCATGACCTGCTGCTTGGCCATCTTAAAGTGCTTGGACTTGGAACCCCAGTAGCCCTTGGCCAGCTTCAGGGTAGCATTTCTTCTCTTGCGCGTCATCATCGCGCCTTTAACTCTTGCCATTTCTGTATCCTCCTAATCTGCCTTATTTGTACGGAATCATTTCCTTGATGGCGCTGACATTGGTCTTATCAGCGTAAGCGGTAGCGCGCAGATGGCGGGTACGCTTGGTGGTCTTCTTAGTGAGGATGTGGCTCTTGTAAGCGTGAGCTCTCTTAACCTTACCGGACTTGGTCAGGTTGAATCTCTTCTTAGCACCGCTATGGGTTTTCAGCTTGGGCATAAGTGGTTCTCCTTCCGTATCTTTGGTTTGATTACTTATTTACTGTTTTTCGGGGTCAGGAACATCGCCATGAAGCGACCTTCCAGCTTGGGATTCTTCTCCATAGAAGCGATCTCAGCGCAGCCTTCGGCAAAGTCCATCAACAACTTTTCGCCAAGATTGGTGTGAGCCATTTCACGGCCGCGGAAGCGGACGCTGACCTTGACCCGGTTTCCGTCTGCCAGGAACTTCATGGCAGCTTTCAGCTTGGTGTTAAAGTCGTTGGTGTCGATGCTGGGGCTCATACGAATTTCCTTGATCTCTACAACCTTCTGATTTTTTCTGGCATCCTTCTCCCGCTTCTTCTGGTCGTAGCAGAACTTGGAATAGTCCATGATCTTGCAGACCGGGGGAACAGCATTGGGAGAAATTTTCACCAGATCCAAACCTTGCTCCGCAGCCATATCATTGGCCTCGTCTGCGGATACGATACCCAGCTGGGCACCGTCGGTGCCGATCAGGCGGATTTCCTTGTCGATAATCTCCTCGTTGAGCTGATGATCTAACTTAGCTATGGTAAGCACCTCCAAATAACGATAAAAAAGCGGATGCCAAAGCATCCGCATACCCGCAATGATACCCCGAAGGGTCATGAGAATATGAACCGTTTTGCATTCTGCTTACGGTGAGGCGGATGTTCAGCCTTCTTTATTACCCGGGTATCTTAGCATACCTTTTCCCGTTTGTCAATAGTATTTTATAGGTTTTTCACAAAACCCAGGAATATCCTTTTTCGGAAATGGTAAGAATCAATCTGAAACCAAAGTCCCCGGCCCCGGCCGGAAAGAAGACAGCACCCGGATCTTCACCCCATACTGCCGCCCCAGCTCCACACACCGGTCATGAAGCACCTGAGCACCCCGACGGGCCAGCTCCAGCATAGCATCGTAGCCGATGCGATCATAACGGACGGCATCGGGATATTCCCGGGGATCCCGGTCATAGACCCCATCTACATCTGTATAGATCCGGCATTCTTCTGCTCCCAAAAAAGCCGCCAAGGCCACCGCGGTGGTATCAGAACCGCCTCGGCCAAGGGTGGTGATATCCCCTTCGGCATCCACACCCTGGAAGCCTGCCACCACCACCGCTTTTCCGGCTGCCAACTCCCGTTGGATCCGGTCTGACTGCAAAACTGCCACCCGGGCATTGCCGTGGTCTCCGTCTGTTAAGATTCCCGCCTGCCACCCGGCAAGGCTGATGGCATCACAGCCTGCCTTTTGCAGAGCCATAGCCATAAGGCCGGCAGACATCTGCTCCCCTGCCGCAAGATAGGCATCCATCTCCCGGGCGCTGCCCTGGGGATCGATCTCCCCGGCTTCCCGGATCAGTCGGTCTGTGGTATGCCCCTGGGCAGAAACCACCGTCACAACCTGATGTCCCTGCTGGCATAACCGGGCCGTCCGCAAGGCTGCCTTGCGGATCTTTCCGCTGTCTGCCAGGGAAGTTCCGCCAAATTTCTGAACGATCAACATAGTTTCACCTCCGGGCCATTCTACGCCCCAAGCCGACGAAATGTGCGAAAAAACCGCCCCAAAATTGGGGCGGCAATAAATCTTAACCTGCCAGGATCTCTGCCCGGATCACGCCGGGGATTCCTTCCAATCTGTGCAGCAGTTCCTCCAGGCTTAATGTCAAGCCTGTGGTTTCCGCTGTGATGGTCAAAAACGCGCAGCCGTTGGAGGGGCTGACGGAGTTGATGGTTTGGATATTGGCACCGTTTTCCGCAAAGAGCTTTAGGATCAGAGACAGTACACCTTGCTGATCCTGGAGCAAAAACTGGAACGTGATGACCCGGCCGGTCATCATATTCTGGAAAGGCATAATGGCATCCCGGTATTTATAGAACGCACTGCGGCTGATGCCCACCATTTTGGATGCATCGTTTACAGTAGCCGCTTCACCGGTAGACAGCAGGCGTTTTACTTCTGCCACCTTCAGAAAGACCTCAGGAAGCGCAGAGGCTTCCACGATATAGAACTTATTTTTCTCCGCCATAAGTTATCCTCCTAAACCAGTTTTATTGCCTTTTTCACACTCCACCTTATCACTTTAATAGTATTGTACCACACTTTTCCAGAATTGCAACCCCTCTTGCTACGAAAGGAGCCCCAATATGACTCACAACATCCCCCGCAAATTACTTGTCACCGCCGCTGTAATTTTGGTGTTATGGTTTTCTCTGCGTTTTCTGCTGCCGGTTTTTCTTCCTTTTCTGTTTGCCGCATTGCTGGCGTTGGCCGCAGAACCTTTGGTACGGGTCTTGGTCCGCCGCTGTCGGATGCCCCGGTGGTTGGCGGCCGGTCTTGGCGTTTGTATTGCCCTGGTTTTGGTGATTTTGTCCGCACTGATGCTGGGCGCACTGCTACTCAAAGAGCTGGGGTCGCTAGCCGGTGTGGTACCAGACTTGGAAAAGACTGCCCGACAAGGTGTGGGTTCTCTCCAATCCTGGCTGACAGAGCTGTCCGCCCGAACACCGGAGGGCGTCCGTCCGATTTTGAATCACTGTGTAGACGGGATCTTCTCCGGCAGTTCCCAGTTTTTAGATCGAATCAGTCTATGGCTTTTGGGAATCGCCTCCGGGATTCTGAGAGCCCTGCCGGACAGTGCCCTGGGCATCGGCACCTGGATCATTGCCAGCTTTATGATAAGCGCCAAGCTTCCCAACCTCAAGCAGCGAGCCGCCGCCCTCATTCCCGAAAGCTGGAAAGCCCATTATTTGCCGGTACTCAAGCAATTAAAAACCTCTCTGGGAGGATGGCTGCTGGCACAGCTGAAGCTTACCGGAATCACAGCCTGTATCCTGTGCATTGGCTTTCTGATCTTACAGATCCCCTACGGAATCCTTTGGGGCATCGGCATCAGTTTGGTGGATGCTCTGCCGATTTTGGGTACGGGTATGGTGCTGGTTCCCTGGAGTGTTGTCTGTTTTCTTCAGGGCGATACGCTGCGGGCTATCGGTCTGCTGGGAATCTATATTGTGGCTGTGCTGGTACGCTCGGTAATGGAACCGAAGCTGGTGGGAAAACAGCTGGGTCTTGACCCTTTGATTACTTTGGTTGCTCTCTATGCCGGCTATCGGCTTTGGGGCCTTGGAGGCATGATTTTGGCACCGCTGCTGGCAGTAACCGTTACCCAGCTTTTGCAGGCAAAACCCACCCAATAGGCCATTTTATCCCCTGTATTTTCTTCCAAATTCCTAAAAAATCCAAACTTCCTATTGTGCATCCGGGATTATTTTGTTATAATATTAGGAAAAGTAATTATTTTGGATGTGTATTGCTGTGAAGTATGGAATTTGGAATGTACATCTGCCGGAACAAGGCAGTGTCAACACACTGGTAGGGGCAGGCTACTCCCCTTTGACCGCTATGGTATTGGCTTCCCGTGGCATAAGCAGCGCAAAAGCTGCGCATATGTATTTGGACTGCAACGCCCCCATGCCCGACCCCTTCGCCATGAAGGACATGGACCTGGCCGCAGGAAGATTGGGCCTTGCCATGACCCGGGGAGAAAAGATCGCCATTTTCGGTGACTATGATGTGGACGGTATTACCGCCACCTGTCTGCTGACGGACTTTTTGCGCCGCCACGGGGCAGACTGCGTCAGCTATATCCCCGGGCGTCTGGAGGAAGGCTACGGCTTAAACCCCATCGCCCTGCGGCAGCTGAGCCGGGAGGGTGTCAAGCTGATCGTTACGGTGGACTGCGGTATCACCGCCCTGGAAGAGGCCCGGCTTTGCCGGGAATTGGGGATGGATCTGGTAATCACCGATCACCACGAATGCAAATCCACCCTGCCCGAAGCCATCGCTGTGGTTGACCCCCACCGGCCTGACTGCACCTACCCCCACAAGACCCTTTCCGGTGTAGGTGTAGCCTTTAAGCTGGCGGCAGCCCTGTGCGGCAGTCAGGAGGACGTGCTTTCCCACTATGCGGACATGGTATGTCTCGGCACCGTTGCCGATGTGATGCCTCTGCAGGGAGAAAACCGGCTGTTTGTCACCCGGGGTTTGGAAGCTCTGCGACACACCTGCCGTCCGGGCATTGCCGCCCTGATGAAAGAAAGCGGCTGTGCCATGGAATCTGTCAATGCCGGCACTTTGGGCTTTGTGTTAGCTCCCCGGATCAATGCCGCCGGCCGTATGGGTAAGATCGAGCTGGCTGTGGAACTGTTTTTGACCCAAGACCCGGAACGGGCAGAATATCTTTCCCATTCTCTTTGTGAACTGAACCGCCAACGGCAAAGTGTGGAATCCGAGATCTACGCCCAGGCTGTTTCCATGCTGCCTTTGGGACAGATCCCCGAAGCCATCGTTTTGGCCGATGACAGCTGGCACCAAGGTGTGGTGGGTATCGTCGCCAGCCGCATGGCGGAAGAATTCTGCCGTCCCACCTTCCTGATCTGCTTAGATGGCGAGCATGGCAAAGCCAGCTCCCGCAGCTACGGCGGTTTTAACCTATTCACCTCTTTGACCGTGCTTTCGCCGTTGCTGGAAAGCTATGGCGGTCACGAGCTTGCCGCCGGCTTTACCATTTCCCGAAACCAAATCAGCGCGTTTCGGCAGGAAATCTGCCAACTGGCTGCCCTTTATTATTCCGACCGAACTGTTCATACCCAACTGGATGTGGACTGCCGCATCCAGCCGGAACTGCTGACTGTCCGGGGTATTGACGGTTTGATGGCTTTGGAGCCCACCGGCAGCGGCTGTCCTAAACCGGTGCTGATGATGGAGAACCTCACCATTGAACGAATCAGTATGGTGGGGGGTGGGCGGCATATGCGGCTGAAGCTTCGCTCCGGCTCTTATGTGATTCCCGCCATTTGCTTCTCCGCCACCCCCGAAAGCTTTTCTATCGAGCCGGGAGATGTGGTGGATGTGGCATTCTCTCCCCAGATCAATGAATACCGTGGAGAAAGAACGGTACAGATGCATATTTTGGACATCCGTCCCCACTGCAGCGCAGATTGCTGTCCGGAATCTCAGGGATACTGGAGCCTGCACAAAGGCATCATCGACGCTCAGGATGCTGCTAAGCTTCTGCCCGACCGAAACACCCTGTCCCGGGTATGGCGGTATTTGGCTGCGGCCTCCTACCCCCTCCGGGAAGATCCCATGTGCCTGTGCCGGAAAATCGTCCGCTGGTCCGGACTTCCCTTAAGTCTGGGGCAAATGCTCACGTGTTTGGATATTTTTCGGGATGTGGAACTGCTTCGTATGGAGCAGCAGCACCGATACATCACCATTGAACTCACCCCCGGCACCCAAAAAGCAGACTTGAATGACAGCCAAACCATGCGTCTGCTGGTGCAAGTGAAAGAGAGCTGATAGCTATGGAAACCTTTGATACCCATTATGGTGCCATGCGGGCCACCATTGTAAAATGCCTCCCCGGTGCAGATTTGGAGCTGATCGACCGGGCGGTAGACTATGCCCAAAACAAACATCAGTTTCAAAAGCGCAAAGACGGTTCCCCTTACATTATCCACCCTCTGGCTGTGGCGCAGGTTGTGGCAGAAATGGGTCTGGACGCCGATGCTATTTTGGGTGCCCTGCTCCACGACTGCATTGAAGATACCGATGCCTCTTACGAAGAGATTGAAAGGATCTTCGGTCAGACCGTAGCGCAGCTGGTAGAAGGTGTCACCAAGCTGACCCGTGCCAATTTCTCCAGTTCGGAACAGGCACAGATGGAGAACCTGCGAAAAATGTTCATGGCTATGTCCAAGGACATTCGGGTAGTTCTCATCAAGATCGCCGACCGGCTCCACAATATGCGGACCATGCAGTATCAGACCCCGGCAAAGCAGGTGCTCAAATGCCGGGAGACCATGGACATCTATGCACCTTTGGCGCACCGTCTTGGTATGCAGAAGATCAAGTGGGAACTGGAAGATATCGCTTTACGGTATCTGAATCCCAGTGATTACGATCGGATCATGACCTATCTGAACGCCCACAAAGAGCAGGATGAAGCTTTTATGCGCACCATCCAGGGCAAAATCACCGACCGTCTGGCGGCTATGAACATCCACAACACCACCTACGGACGGATCAAGCACGTTTACTCCATCTACCGCAAGATGCAGAACCAGGGCAAGACTTTGGATGAGCTGTACGATGTGTATGCCTTCCGGGTCATCGTGGACACCATTCCCGACTGCTACAATGTACTGGGCCATATCCACGACCTGTTCAACCTGGTTCCCGGTAGATTCAAGGATTACATCTCCACCCCCAAGCCCAATATGTATCAGAGTCTGCACACCACGGTCATCGGCTCTCAGGGTATCCCCTTTGAGGTGCAGATCCGCACCTGGGAAATGCACGAGACTGCGGAATACGGTATTGCCGCCCACTGGAAATACAAGCAGGGTGTGGGTACCGGTGACGGAAAGGACTTCGAGTGGGTTCGCCGTCTGCTGGAAAGCCAGCAGGATGCGGACGCCGACGAATACATCCAATCTCTGAAGATTGATATGTTTGACGATGAAGTCTTCGTCTTTACACCCAAGGGCCGGATCGTCTCTTTACCCGCAGGCTCTACCCCCATTGACTTTGCCTATGCCATCCACTCCGGTGTGGGCAACTCCATGATCGGTGCCAAGGTCAACAACCGGATTGTCGGCATCGACACCACACTAAACAACGGCGACATTGTAGAGGTTTTGACATCCAAAGCCGCCAAGGGGCCCAGCCGCGACTGGCTCAGCATCTGCCAGTCCAACCAGGCTCGCACCAAGATCCGCCAGTGGTTCAAGAAGGAAAAACGGGAAGAAAATGTGATCCACGGCAGATCCTCCTTTGAATCCGAAATGAAGCGCAACGCCTTGCCCTTGTCCATCACCATTGACCCGGAGCTTGGCCCCCAGCTTCTGCGCAAGCTGGCCTTTGACAACTGGGAAGATATGTACGCCGCCATCGGTTACGGTGGTCTGACTGCCACCAAGGCTGTTGGCCGTATCCGGGACGATATCAACAAGGCTCTGAAGGTTCAGGCCAGCGAAAAGCAGCAAGTGAATCCTCTGAAAACCACCCCTGACAAAGAAGGCGTCAAGCAAAACCGCCACGCTGTCAACGGTGTAATCGTGGAAGATATCGACTCCTGCATGATTAAGTTTGCCAAGTGCTGCACCCCGGTTCCCGGAGATGCTATTATTGGTTTTATTACCAAGGGCTTCGGTGTCAGCATCCATCGGTGCGACTGTCCCAACACCGCAAACCGGGATCATCCCATTCAGGCCGCCCGGTGGGTTCGGGTGCGTTGGGCAAACCAGGACTCCCAGCCCTTTGAGACGGTTTTGGAGCTGGAATGCATCACCCGGGACGGACTTCTGCTGGATGTTGCCCAAACCATGACCACCGCCCGGGTTCGGGTGAAGGAGCTGTACGGCAAGGATATGCCCGACGGCAGAAGTGTGTTTACGGTGAAATTCGAGGTCAAGGATGTGGCCGAACTGGACTCCATCCGCAACAAGCTACTGAACATCCCGGATGTCATCAGTTCCAGACGGGGACAAAACTAACTTTCAAAAGGAGTGCGTCATTATGCGCGCTGTGCTTACAAGAGTAAAATCCGCCTCTGTTACCATTGACGGTGAGGTAGTCGGTAAAATCGGCAAAGGTTTTTTGATCCTGCTGGGCGTAGGCCCTGATGACACAGAAAAAGAATGCCGGGCTTTGGCAGAAAAGGCCCTGGGCCTTCGGGTCTTCGAGGACGAAAACGGCAAAATGAATTTGGGACTGGATGCTGTCCATGGCCAGGTTTTGGTGGTCAGCCAATTCACCCTTTACGGCAATTGCCGGAAAGGCCGCCGTCCCAGCTTTACCGAGGCTGCCGGCCCGGAGCTTGGTAACGCCCTGTACGAAAAGTTTTTGGCGATCTGCGAAGAACTGGGGTATCCCCCCCAGCACGGCAGGTTTGGCGCGGATATGCAGGTGGAATCCGTCAACGACGGCCCTGTGACCCTGATTTTGGACACCGATCAGCTGCTGGGAGAACCCAGGAGGTAACTATGCTAAAAATTCACACTTTGGCTTTGGGTAACTACCAAACCAACTGCTATATCGTACACGAAGAAAATGCTAACACCTGTGTCATCATCGACCCCGGCTACCAGGCAGAGGATATCCTGCAGGAGCTGCAGGGACTGGGTCTGACTTTGGAAGCCATTTTGCTGACTCACGGACATTTTGACCATGTGGGTGCTGTCAGGGCTTTGGCTGCGGAAACTGACTGCCGGGTATTTATACACCCGGAGGATCTTGCGCTTCCCGAAATGTTTACTGCCGGCCCGCTTTTCTATACGGATACCTACGGCGCTACACTGTCTGTGTCAGGTCTTAGCTTCCGGGTACTGCACACCCCGGGGCATACTCCCGGCTCTGTGTGCTTAATCTGTGAAAAGCACATTTTCTCCGGGGATACTCTGTTTGCAGGAAGCTGTGGAAGAACGGATCTTCCCGGCGGCGACTGGACTGCCATTCGGAAAAGTCTGCTGACCCTTCGGCAGCTGGAGGGAGAATTTGCTGTCCATCCGGGACACGGAGAATCCACTACCCTGGCTTTGGAAAAGCAATACAATCCCTATATGCAGTAATTTACCGTTTTTTCGTGGAGTTGGTTAGCATTCCCCCCTTGACTCCGTAGGGAATGCATTTATGCATTCCGCCACCTTGGGAGAACCATCGCGGAACGGATAAATTCGTTCCCTACACACCGACAAACGAAAATTTGAACATCACTCCCTTTCTCTATAAGAAGGATGCAATTATGAAACTGACGCTCATCGGTCATGAGGACCGTTATGCGGTGGAGCAGCTGCAAATGGCGCTGTTTTCCGCCGATTCCCCAGTGGAAGCGGTATCGTCACTTTCCCGGGGCAAAACCTGGCTCACTGCGGTGACGGTCATCACTCTGGATGGCAAAACTGTCCGGGCAATCCGCCGTTTGCCGGTTTCCGAAGAAACCGTTTCTCTGCGCCGCCGCCTACTGCAGCAATGCTACTACCGGGCCGCAGTGCAGCTGCTGCCGAAAGTCCCTGCCTGGGGCGCTTTGGCAGGGGTTCGCCCTACCAAGCTTTCCACCCGGCACTTGCTGGAGGGCGGCACACCGGAGTCTTCCCAAAAGCTTTTGGAGGATATTTACTATGTGACACCGCCCCGGGCAAAACTGGCGGTGGACTGCTCGTTATCCACTGTGGAAACCGCCCGTCTTTTGGATGAAAATGACATTTCCCTCTATGTAGGAATTCCCTTCTGCCCCACCCGGTGCAGCTACTGCAGTTTTGTCAGCCGCACCATTGGTAAGCACGGGGCGCTGATAGAGCCTTATTTGGCGGCGCTTTTGCAGGAAATCTCCGCCACGGGCAAATTGCTGGAAAGTTCCGGCAAAAAGATTCGTACAATCTACATAGGCGGTGGCACCCCCACCACCTTGACTGCATCCCAAATGCAGTTGCTTCTTGGCATCATTCGGGACAGTTTTGATTTAAGCCGCTGTCTGGAGTTCACCGTAGAAGGCGGACGGCCGGACACCCTGGATCCCCAAAAATTAGCTGCCATCCGCCAAGGTGGCGCAGACCGCATAAGCATCAATCCCCAGACCACGGTGGATTCTGTGCTGCAAGAGTGCGGCAGACCACACACCGCCCAGGATGTGCTGCAGGCCTATCGCTGGGCGGAGGATGCCGGTTTTAAGAGCATCAACATGGATCTGATTGCAGGTCTGCCTACAGACAACTACGAGGGTTTTTGCCATTCGCTGGATACCGTGGCAGGTCTTCGTCCCGGCAACATCACCGTACACACCCTGGCGCTGAAAAAGGGTGCTGACCTGTTCCAGCGGCGGGACAATCTTTCCACGCCGGAGGAAGTTGCCCGTATGGTGGAATATGCCAATGAGACCCTCCGCGGTCTTGGCTACAAGCCCTATTACCTGTACCGGCAGAAGTATATGTCCGGCTCTTTTGAGAATGTAGGCTGGAGTCTTCCGGGGCAAGATTGCCTCTACAACATTTTAATGATGGAAGAGCTGCACTCCATTGTTTCTTTGGGTGGCGGCGGCATGAACAAAGTCAACCTCCCCGACGGTACCTTGCAGCGATTCCACAACCCCAAGTTCCCGGAGCAGTACATCGAAATGATTGACTCTGTGCTGGAGGACAAGCGCAAGCTCTTTGCTTTGCTGTAAATTGACATTTCACTTTCCTACGAAAGGAAGGATATTTTGGATACCTTAATCTCCAATGTAACCATTGTTACCATGAATACCCGGATGGATGTGCTGTTTGGCGCCCATTTGGGTGTGAAAGACGGTAAAATCGCCTACATCGGCAAGAAGCCCCCAGAGGAACAGCCCAAGACCATTATTGACGGCACCGGCATGGTGCTGATGCCCGGTCTTGTAAACTGCCACACCCATTTGGCAGCTTCTGTGCTTCGCAGCTACTGCGATGACCTCTCCCCTGCCCAGGCGCTCCAGGAACAGCTGAAGCGGGAGGCCAAAATGGATCACCGGTGCGCCAAAGCGGCAGCTACAGTGTCCATTGCTGAATGTCTGCGGTTTGGCATTACCTCCGTATCGGATCTATATTATTATCCCGATGCCACTGCAGAAGCAGTCGCTGAGGCAGGAATCAAGGCAAATCTTGCATTATCTTCCTACCGGTTTATCGATGCTTGCGAAGAATTTGACTTTGAAACCGATGAACAATGCCGGGAGCTGCAGCGGATCGTGGACAAATGGCATGGCTATGACAACGGTCGGATCCGTATCGACGCCGGTATCCACAGCGAATACACCAGTAACCATCCCCTTTGGGAAGGTCTTGTAGGCTACGCGGCAGAAAAAGAGCTGCGGTTGCAGCTGCATCTGTCTCAGACCCAGGGAGAAGTTGACTCCTGCCTGGATCGTACCGGCCTTGCCCCGGCAGAGCTACTGGACTGCCACAGACTGTTCCTGCTTCCCACCACCGCCGCCGGCTGCGGCTGTCTGACCCCTGAAGAACAGGCGCTCCTTGGCAAAAAGAAGGCTTCTATCGTGGCAACTCCCATTTCCGATGCCAAAGCTGCCCGTCCCACTGCATCCATTCTCAGCTGTGTCAAGGCCGGCATGAATGTGGCGTTGGGAACCGGCGGTTCTCAGGAAGCCGGAAACTTAGATCTGTTCCCGGTGATGCGGGCTGCTGCCGTATCCCAGCGGAGCGATGACCGCTCTGTGGGACTTCCGGCCACCGCCGCGCTGATGATGGCTACCACCTGCGGCGCGCAGGCCCAGGGCCGCGCCGCCGACACCGGCATCATCCAGGAAGGCTTTGATGCGGATCTGTGCCTGGTGGATTTCTCTGCTCCCCATCTGATTCCCTGCCACAATGTACTAAACGGGCTTACCTACAGCGCCATGGGCGGTGATGTGGCTATGACCATGGTACGGGGCAAGATCCTCTACCAAAACGGCCAGTTCCCCACCATCGATCTGCCGGCGGCTGTTGCCGATCTGACAAACTACGCCATTGCCCGGGTATTTACCGAAGACGGGCAGGGGCAATGACATCAGGAGGTTTCCATGTCTCAATCACAAAAATCCCAAACCTTCTTACACGGCACCATGCTGCTGGCCCTGTCCACAGCCATCGTGAAGGTGATCGGTGCTTTGTATAAGATTCCTCTGAACGCCATTATCGGCCCTGAGGGTTTCGGCTATTTCAACACCGCTTACGAAATTTATACTGTGCTTCTGATGGTCTCCTCTGCCGGTCTGCCGGTGGCCATGAGCCGGATGATCTCCCAGGCAAACTCCCTGGGGAATTACCGGGAGGTACGGAAGATCTACAAGACTTGCCGGACTATTTTCCTGATCTTAGGTCTTGCCGGCGGCATTCTCATGACGGTATTTTGCCGGCAACTGGCTGCTTTCCAGGAGCAACCGGATGCCTGGGCCGCCATTGGTGCCTTGGGCCCCTGCGCCTTCTTCATCTGTCTCATCAGCACCTACCGTGGCTTCTTCCAGGGGCAGAGCAACATGATGCCCACCTCCGTCAGCCAGGTTTTGGAGGCTGTTTGCAAGCTGGTCGTAGGTATGGGCGCCGCGCTGCTTGTATGGCGTTACACGAACAGCATCCCCCTGGCCGCTGCCGGTGCGATTTTGGGTGTTACCGTGGGTACTGCCCTGTCTGCCCTGTATTTGAAGCTGACCTGTCACAAATCCTACAAAGCTCTGCCGGTGACGAACGAAGAAGTTTCCTCCTCCAAAAAGATCGCCAAAACATTGCTGGCCATTGCCATTCCCATCACCATCGGCTCTGCCGGTCTGCAGCTGCTGACTATGCTGGAGACCAAGATCTATATGAGCCGTCTGTTGGGCGTTTTGGACTACACCCAAAAGCAGGCCGACAATATGAAGGGCATCTACAACATGACCCAAACCATTTTCAATATGCCCTGCGCCTTCATTAACCCCATCACCATCAGCATCATTCCTGCCATCACCGCCCAGCTCACCTTGAAAAAGGATCGGGAAGTGAAGGCTACCGAAGAATCCGGTGTCCGGATCACCGGCCTCATCGCCCTGCCCTGCGCGGTGGGTCTTTGCCTGCTGGCTGGGCCGGTTACTGCCCTGCTGGGCGGCTACGAAGGCGCGGATCTGCAGCTTTCCACCCAGCTGATGTCCGTTCTCGGCATCTGCATCGTATTCAACGCCATTGTTCTGCTGACCACCGCCATCATGCAAGCCCACGGCAATGTGACCTTGCCGGTGATCAATATGTTTATCGGCGGTGTTTTGAAACTGGCTGTGATTTTCATTCTCACCGGCAATCCCAACATTGGCATTTTGGGAACGCCCATTGGTACACTGGCCTGCTATGTGTGCATTACCGCGCTGAATCTCATTGCCATGCGTAAGGTTTTCAAAAATCCCCCTGCCGTTCTTAAGAGCCTTTTCCGGGCTGTGCTGGCCGCCGCCATTATGGGTGTTGCCGTCTTTGGCACCAGCAAGGGCATCCATATGGTAATGGGTGAGGATGTCAGCCGTCTAATCAGCTGCGCTGTGCCTATTTTTGTAGGCGCTGTGGTATACCTGATCGCGGTGGTGAAGCTGAAGGCCATTACCCGTGAGGACTGCCTGCTGCTGCCCAAGGGTGAAAAGATCGCCAATTTACTGCATCTGTAAAGGAAAACAGTTATGAACAAAAGTGAACTGATTGCCGCTGCCGCACAGGCTGCCGGCGTACAAAAAAAAGACGCTGAGCGTCTTTTGAATGCTGCCATCGATATCATTGCCCAAAAGCTTTCTCAGGGTGAATCCGTCCAGCTGTCCGGCTTCGGCACCTTTGAGGTGCGCAACCGGGAAGCCCGGGTAGGAAGAAATCCTGTGACCCGGAAAAGCGTGGAGATTCCTGCCACCAAAGTGCCGGCTTTCAAGGCAAGCAAGGGTCTGAAAGACCTGGTTGGGAGGTAAAGCATGCGTCTTGACAAATATTTGAAGGTATCCCGGCTCATCAAGCGCCGCACCGTTGCCAACGAAGCCTGCGACAACGGACGCATCAGCGTCAACGGGCGGGTGGTAAAAGCCAGCTACGATGTGAAGGTGGGCGACAAGATCGAGATCAGTATGGGCCCCCGGGTGGTAGCCGTGGAGGTTCTGCAGGTGGCTGAAACCGTCCGTAAAGACGATGCCGCCGCCATGTATAAGGAAGTATAAAAGTGGGACACCTTCCTCACAGAAGGTGTCCCAACTAAGTTTGCCCTTGTGGGCAAGTGAAATTTACTTCGTAAGTGAAGTTATCCTATGGATAGTGAAGTTTCGCCTACGGCGAAGTGGCAAACTTAACTTCACTCGTGCCGCAGCACGAACTTCACTGCTAAGCAACTTCACTTTCGCATCAGCGAAAACTTCACCTGCTTACAAAAAAAGAGGACAGAGAACGCTAAGCATTCCCTGTCCTCTTTTTTAGAGATCGAACCTTTTGATTACCTTGGTTAATGGGTGAAAACACACGCTAACCGTTACCACGGTGCAGATGGTTTGGGGGATCACCGCATACAGAGACTGGAGGAAATATACCATGGCGGCCTTTTTGTGGAAGCCGTACATTAACGGCGTGATGATATCATCCAGCAAGGTAAAGCACACGGTAAACAGAGCCGCAAATACTACCACCAGGACGGTTTTGGCAAAAGACACTTTCCCAGCAAAGCGCTTACCCAACCATCCAAAGAAAACAGCAAACAGGTTATAGTAGACCAAATATAAAACGATCACATTGATCTGAAAACCAAACACCAAACACCGCAGCAAGGAAAAGGTGGTGGCAATGGCAACACCTTGACGAATGCCGTAGCAAAAGCAAAAGCTGAGCAGCATCACCGTCACGATTTCCACACCGGATATGCCGGTGAGTGCCAACTGCCCGCCAATGAGCAGCGCCACGCACATGGCTATCCGCACAATAAATTTCGTTTTTTTCATCAACTAAAAGATTTGAAGACCCAAATATACAGCTGATCGGGTTTGATCTTCAAGGTTTCTGCACCCGAAATCGCAGAACCGTACTGTTTTCCTTGGTATTCCACAACGCCCCAGGCAGAATTGGCATTTTCCTCATCGCTGGTATAGAGCATCCAGCAGCTGCTGTAATCCGCGGGATTGTCAATACCGTTGATGGAGGTAATCATGCCGTTGCTGATGGCAAACTCCAGCTCGCCCTTTTCCTTCAGCTTTGCCATATAATCAATCAGAAGCATATCGGTTTCTTCGCCCATGGCCTTCTGCGTAGTTTTAATCACGATATAGGTATCGGAATCCTTGATGACCAAGGGCTCACTGCGGCAGCCGGTCAGAAGCATCGTGCCGGCAAGCAGCATCACAGCCAGCAGAAAAGAGAGCGTCTTTTTCAAAGTTGTTTTTTTCATAAAATTTTCCTCCTAAAAACAATAGGCTGCGGCACCAAATACTGGTGCCGCAGCCGTTTTTCTGCGACAAACGCAACTTCCCGTATACACGCAGGAAGCGGGAGAATCCAATGCGTAGGTCTTCTGACTCATGCTTGCAGCTCTGGGATGCTGCGATGCTCTTTGCCTTCCCGGAAGATCCAGTGACTGACTTTCGTCAAAAAAGAGCACCATAGGCACATACAGCGGCGGTACCGTCCGGGATTCGCACCCGGTTATCTTGTTCAGCACAGATAGCCTTACGCTAACTATGCCACGCAATGGGTTATCAAATTGTCGAAATTATTGTAGCAATGTTCTACGGTTTTGTCAAGTAAATTGCCATTTCTCGAGCAGTTTCCAATTACCACCCAAGCTGTCATCCCGAGCGTAGTCGAGGGATCTTTTCGCTGAAATAACCGGAAACTGTATCGAAAGTGTGTAGATTTCTCGCATCTCTTCGTTCGCTCGAAATGACAGACTTGGGAGTAAACTCCCCGATAAACGGGAATTTGATTTTCTCAGCAGCAGTAGATGCCGCGGCAGCAGAACAGCTGGAACAAATAGAATGCGCAAAGGCCTGCGCAGGGTGTTCCTGCCATCCGGAACCCCCGGAACTGTCCGGCTCTCTGCCGATAGACAGAACTACCATTTTCCAGCTGATCCAAAATCTGTAAATACTGCATATTATCCGGCTCCATAGAGACTGCCCGGCGAATATGTTCCAAAGCCGTAACCTGGTTGCCCAAACCGTCGTTAGCCAAGGCGCTGAGACAATACCAGCGGGCATTTCGGTTTTTAGAGTTTTCCAAAGCATTCAGCGCAGCCTGGAAATCTCCGTAGCGGATGTATTGGGCAGCGGATCTTTGATAAGGATCTTCTGCAGAATCCTGACGATACTGCCGGTAGCCGCCAAAGGGATCGTAGCCGCCGTAACCGCCGTAGCCATTGGAACTACCGGTGTTTGCTTTCTCCGGGTTCTTGATTTGCTCATAAGCGGCATTGACTTCCTGCATTTTCTTTGCAGCCGTTTCGTCCCCGGGATTTAAGTCCGGGTGATATTTCTTGGCCAATCGCCGATAGGCCTGTTTAATTTCCTCGTCTGTGGCATTGGGGCTGACCCCAAGCACTTTATAAGGATCCATCTTGTCCATCCTCCTCGTTCCCCTTTGTTCGGAACCTGCACCAAACACCGCTGTACAGAATATTATCCAACAGTTTCTTGTCCTGCACCAATGGCAGCCGTTCGAAAGCATCGGTACACCGGGCCATAGCCAACACTAAGTATTCCTGCCAAACTTCCCAATTTTCCTGGCTCCCCTGAGCCAGGAAGGGGTTGTACTTCTTTTTCTTGCGATCCCGGCGATAGTCTAAAACCGCATCGCCCAAATAAATAAATCTGCCCAGGGCCATACCCATCTGCCGCAGAGTCGCCGCCCAAAGATCCTCCCGGTACACCAAAAGCTCTCCCATCAGCTGTCCGAAGCAGTTGGCCACCAGGTCGGGATTTTCGCAATTTTTACCCTCCAGCTCCGAAAGCTGGGCAATACAAGTCTCGATAGCCTGACATTGACGGGGATATTGGCTCCGAATCCTGGGATAGCTTCCGGAAAACACCGCGCCCCGAATCCGGGCCGCCACACTTTTGTCATCCTGCCAATCATCTGCCGCCTTATGGTAGGCCAAAGCCACATTCATATCCGCCGCATAGCGAATATACGCATTATCCACCCAAGGGCGGGGCTTGATGGGGTGAAGCCTGCAGGCCCGGGTGCCGGAATCCTCTTCCGGTTCATACAGGCTCATCAGAAGAAGCGCCAAAAAGGCCATATCATAGCTCAGCCCCAACCGGGAAAGCTGGGAAGATAGCTTCCGGATCTGCCGGCAAATACCGCAGTACACACTGCTATAGCGGTTTTTCTCCTCTTTCGTCAACTCCGAAAGACTGGCTGTCACCAAACCGAACACAGCATTCCCCTCCTTGGTATTTTTCTTTATTTTAGCAACCGGTTGTGAACAAGTCGTAAACACCGGTAAAATTTACATAGTTTCTCCATTCTCCGCTTCCATCAGCAGGCGGTTCAAGGCGCCGCCGTAAAACATGATGGACAGGCAAAAATACAGCCAAAGCATACTCAGCGCCACTGCATAAACAGAGCCGTACACATTGGAATAGCCGGAAAATCGCTCCATATAGACAGAAAACAGCACCGTAAACCCCAGCCAGCCCAAGCTGGCCAACACCGCTCCGGGAAAACTCTCCCGAAATCGGTTCTTTCGGTTGGGCAGTGCCATAAACATAGCGGTAAACAGCCCCGTTTGCAGCAGCATGGTCAGCAAAAAACGAAGGCTCACCACTTCTGTCAAAAAACGCCCCACCGGTGTTGTGGCAGGCGGAAGCATCTGCAAGATCCCTTCCCCAAACACATTGAGTACCAGGGTCAGCACCAGCACAATAACAAACAAAAAGGTATAAAACACACTCATGAGCCTGGTATACAGGTATCCCCGGCTTTCTTTGACCCCGTAGATACTGTTAAGCCCCATCAGCAGGCCGTAGATCCCCCGACTGGAAGACCATAGGGCGCTAACCGCCGAAACGGAAACCACCGCCGTGGAGGTATGGGCGTAGGTGCTGATAAGCAATCTTTCTGCTGCCGGCAGGAGCGGACCCGGCAAAAAGCCGGATAACAGATTTAAAAGATCCCGGGCATCCAAGGTGGTATAGCGCAGGATGCTGAGGATCAGTACCAGAGCCGGGAATACCGACAGCACCATAAAATACCCGGCGTTGGCCGCGTGCTCAGAGATCCGCATTTCCCGTATTCTTTGCAACAGCTGCCGCAGATTCATCACTGTCCTCGTCCCCTTTCCCCATTAGCCTATGCGGAAAAGGCGAAAACAATCCCGACTTTCCATAACGGAAAAAGTCCGCTGCCCACCCGGACAGCGGACTATTGCAACCGAAATCGGCAATTGATAGCGGCGAGAGATTTTGCCCCAAATCAAATTTGGAAAACACAGGAATCCTTGGTGTATTTCCAGTTTTACAAACTGAAAAGTTGAGGTAAAAGATTCGCCGCTAAGGTTTATTCTGCGGAGATCAGGTAGTAGTACACAGGCTGACCGCCGGGCAGCAGATTCACATCCGCCTCGGGGCAAACCTCTGCAAACAGGTCTGCGGCCTTTTGGGCCTGGTCTTCCTGCACATCAGCGCCGTAATAGATGGTAATATACTCCTTACCGGCTTCCTGAACCTTTTCTGCCAGTCCCCGAATCAGCACATCGATATTCTTATCGGTGCCGAACAGGGTGCTGCCATAGAGTGCCAGATAGTCGCCCTCCTGGATCATGAAGCCGTCAAAGTCGGAGTTCCGGGCAGCATAGGTCAGCTGCATGGTATCCACCGTAGCCATGGCTTCGGTCATGGCCTCCACATTTTCCTCGTTGGTTCCCTCGGGGTTGAAGTTCAGCATAGCGGTTACACCCTGGGGAATGGTCTTACTGGGAAGCACGATGACATTCTTAGGAGTCAAGGCATCCACCTGCTGGGCTGCCATGATAATGTTCTTGTTGTTGGGCAGCACATAGACGGTTTCTGCCGGCACAGTGTTGACCACTTCCAGGATATCCTGGGTGCTGGGGTTCATGGTCTGACCGCCGGACACCAGTCCGTCTACGCCCAAATTCCGGAATACTTCGGCAATGCCGTCGCCGACACAGACGGAGACTACACCGATGGGCTTCTCCGGCTCTGCGATCTTGGGCTCAGCTTTCTCCTCGGACATAACCTTCTCGGTATGCTGCAGACGCATATTTTCGATCTTGACCGTGACAAAAGAGCCGTAATCCATGGCTTCATGGAGAGCCTTGCCGGGGTCGTTGGTGTGGACATGGACTTTGATGATCTCATCGTCATCCACCAGCACCAGGCTGTCGCCCAAACTGGACAGGAAGTCTCTCAGCTTTTCCGGATCCAGGTTATTTTCCCGGGAGATGATAAATTCGGTACAATAGGTGAAGGTGATATCCTCGGTATTGAAGTCTGCAAAATCCGCCTGCTCTTTTACCTGGGTATCTGCACTCTCGGGAGCCACGATCTCTTCGCCACGCATGGCGCTGAGCATAGCCTCCAAAATCACCAGCCAGCCCTTACCGCCGGCATCCACCACACCGGCCTTTTTCAGTACCGGATTCTGGTTGGTAGTATTGGCCAAAGCCACCTTGGCCTCTTCGATGGCCGCTTCCTGGACTGCTTCAATGTTTCTGTTCTTCCGGGATGTCTTGATAGCCTTGGCTGCAGCCAAACGGGCTACCGTCAAAATCGTACCCTCGGCAGGCTTCATAACCGCCTTGTATGCAGCTTCCACACCCTCTTGCAGAGCGGCAGCCCACAGAGCGCCATCGCACACGGGATAGCCCTTCAATCTCTTGGCGATTCCCCGCACCAGCAGGGACAAAATAACACCGGAGTTACCCCGGGCGCCCCGCAGCATAGCAGAAGCCGCCGCCGCGGAAGCCTTTTCCAATGTGGGATTTTCCAACTTGCGCAGATCCATCGCCGCAGCATGGATGGTCATAGACATATTGGTGCCTGTATCGCCATCCGGCACAGGAAATACGTTCAGTTCATTCAGTGCCTGCTTATTCAGCTCTACAGCAGCTGCTGCGCTGATCATCAGCCGCTGAAAATCCGCACCATTCATTTTTTGCATCAATTTTCTGTCCCTCCGGTTATCACTCGGTAATCATCGAGTCGATATGCACATTCACACCCCGCACTTTTGTGCCGGTATATTTGGTAACTTCATAGCCTACCCGGGAGATAATTGCTTCACCCACGGCATTGAGGTTTACACCGTTGTCTACAATAATATGCAGATCAATGGAGATGGTTCTGTCCTCATGAAAAATCACATTGACACCTTTGGACATAGATTCTTTACGCAGCAAGTGATACACACCGTCCCGCATATTCCGGGCCGCCATACCTTTCACACCAAAGCAGTTGCTGGCAGCAGCTCCAGCAATATCGCTGTAAACACTGGCGCTGACACTGACGCTGCCATTATCATTATTCTGACGGATCATAAATCAGTACCTCCTATTTAAATTATACCATGCTCTTTTCCCAGCAATCGGGAGCAGTCAGGCCCATCATCTTCACCACAGTGGGTGCCACATTGGCCAGACCGTACTGCCCATCCAGAACCTTCCAATCGTTGTCCTTATCATAGATGATGAAAGGAACAGGATTCAGAGAGTGGGCGGTGCGTACAGAGGTCTTGCCTTTCTTGGTTTCGGTCATCTGATCGGCATTGCCGTGGTCAGCGGTAATGAGCACGGTGTAGCCGTACTTGTCAGCCGCCTCCAGGATGGCCTTCAGGCCGTTATCCACGCACTCCATGGCATAGACAACAGCTTCCATGACACCGGTGTGACCCACCATGTCACCGTTGGGGAAGTTGCAGCGCAGGAAGTCAAACTTCTTGGATGCCATGTTTTGCACCATCTTTTCGGTGATCTCTTTGGACTTCATAGCAGGGGCCTGCTCGAAGGGGATCACATCGGAGGGGATCTCTTCATAAACTTCCAGTTCTTCGCAGACCTTGCCGGAACGGTTGCCGTTCCAGAAATAGGTCACATGGCCGTACTTTTGGGTTTCAGACACGGCATACTCCCGGATGCCGGCCTGGCACAGCACTTCCGTCAGGGTGTTCTTGATGACAGGGGGCTGCAGCAGGTAGTTTTCGGGGATATTCAGATCTGCATCATACTGGAGCATACCGGCAAACATGACACCGGTGTAATCGCCCCGGTCGAACTTATCGAAATCCTTGCGGTCAAAGGCCAGGGAAATTTCCTGCGCCCGGTCGCCACGGAAGTTAAACAGGATCACGCTGTCCCCGTTTGCAATCTTGGCAACAGGCTCACCCTCCCGGGCAATGACAAAGGCAGGCAGATCCTGGTCGATGCAGCCGGTCTCGGCGCGGTAGGTTTCAATGGCTTCCTTGGCAGAAGCGAAGCAGCGGCCCTGACCCTGTACATGGGTTCTCCAGCCCTTCTCCACCATGCCCCAGTTGGCTTCGTAACGGTCCATGGTCACCTGCATACGGCCGCCGCCGGAAGCGATGGCATAATCGCAGCCCTCGGTGTTCAGCTCTGCCAAAACATTTTCCAGCATTTCCACATACTCCAAAGCGGAGGTGGCAGGCACATCACGGCCATCCAGCAGAATATGGACATAAGCCTTCTTTACACCTTCGGCATGGGCAGCTTTCAGCAGAGCGATCAGGTGATGGATGTTGGAGTGAACATTGCCGTCAGACAGCAGACCCAAAAAATGCATTGCCTTGCCTTCTGCATTGGCAACCAGCGCCTTCCAGGTAGCGGACGCAAACAGCGCACCGTTTTCGATGGATTCGCCTACCAACTTGGCGCCCTGGGAGTAAACCTGGCCGCAGCCAAGAGCATTATGACCCACCTCGGAGTTGCCCATATCCTCATCAGAAGGCAGACCGACGGCAGTGCCGTGAGCCTTCAGATAAGTATGGGGGCAGGTAGCCAGCAAGTGATCCAGGGTGGGAGTCTTGGCGACGACAACAGCATCACCGCTGCCGCCATCACCCTTGCCTACACCGTCCATAATCACAAGAACAATCGGTTTTTTCATAAGTATATACCTCCAAAAAGGGGAATAGTCAAAATTTGCACAATACTAGCTATACTATTTTACTACATTTTCAGGAAAGTTACAAGCTGATTTTTCTATTTTTTCTTAATATCTAAAAAAAAGCCTCCGGGGTATGGCTGTTTTTCAGCAAATCTCCCGGAGGTTGTTAAAATAGTTTTAAGGGGATTTTAGTTTTTCTTAGTTCATCGTTCCTTCTGCCCGGGTGAACAGTTCTCCGATCCGGTCCCGGAGGGCGATCCCTTCGGGGGTATCGGCAGTACCCTCGGCATCGATCCAGGCGGCAGAGGCCGCCTGGGCTTCCTGCAGAGTCTGCAGATCCATGCTTAAGTTTGCCACCCGGAACACCGGCAGACCCGACTGTCGGGAACCGAAAAAGTCACCGGGGCCACGCATCTTCAAATCTTCCTCTGCTATCTTAAAGCCGTCGGTGGTGCTGCAAAAGGCCTTCATACGAAGCCGGGTCTCTTGGTTTTTACTGTGAGAGGTTAAGATACAGTAGCTTTTGCTGCAGCCACGGCCTACCCGACCCCGAAGCTGATGAAGCTGGCTAAGACCGAACCGGTCGGCATCCTCAATAACCATTAAGGTGGCATTTGGCACATCCACACCCACCTCAATGACAGTGGTTGCCACCATCACATCCGCTTCGCTCCGGGCGAAGGATGCCATAGCCGCCTCTTTTTCTGCGCCACGCATCTGCCCGTGGAGCAGCGCCACCCGAAGATCGGGAAATACGGTTTTTTGCAGGGTCTCTGCCCAAACTGTGGCAGATTTGATGCCCAGTTCCTCGCTTTCCTCCACCGCAGGACACACCACAAAGCATTGGTGACCTTCCGCCACCTGCTTGCGGATAAAAGCGTTGATTCTTGCCCGGTAGGACTCGTCCACCAGGAAGGTATCCACCGGTTCCCGTCCCGGCGGCAGCTCTCGAATGACGGAAACTTCCAAGTCCCCATACATCAAAAGGGCCAGGGTTCTGGGAATAGGGGTAGCAGACATGACCATCAAATGGGGGTCTGTACCCTTGGCGGAAAGCCGGGAGCGCTGGGCAACGCCAAACCGGTGCTGTTCATCCGTTACCACCAGCCCTAAATTCTGAAACCGGGTAGCTTCGGACAGCAGGGCGTGAGTGCCCACCGCAAACTGCACTTTGCCCTCGGCAAGATCCTGCCGCACCAGCTGTTTCTGCTTTGGGGTCATGGAGCCGGTAAGCAGGGCCATGGAAATGCCCAAAGGCGCAAAGAGTTTCGAGAGAGATTGATAGTGCTGCTCGGCCAAAATTTCTGTAGGTGCCATCAAGGCCGCCTGGTGTCCGTTTTGCACAGCGCAGTAAGCGGCGGCCGCCGCCACCATAGTCTTACCGCTGCCCACATCACCCTGCACCAGCCGGTTCATAGGCGCGCCGCTGCTGAGATCTTGCAAAACATCCTGCACCGCCCGCTGCTGCCCGGCTGTGAGGGTAAAAGGAAGGGCGGCATAAAAAGGGGTCATATCCAAGTTTACATAACTTTCTGTTTTCTTTTGGGTCCGAGATGCCCGCATCAGGGCAAGGCCGGCAGAGAATACGAAAAATTCTTCAAAGATCAGCCGTTTTTTCGCCAGCTCCGCCTCTGCCATAGAGCCCGGCTCGTGGATAGCATAATAAGCCCGTTCTGCCGGCAAAATGCCGTACTGCTGCCGGACGGATTCCGGCAAAATCTCCCGGGGTACATCGCAGATGGCCAAGGCCTGCCGGACAGCTTTCAGCACAGCGGCATTGGTAAGCCCCGCAGTCAGAGGATAAATAGGCAGCACCCGACGGGTGGTGATAGGCTGGGAATCCAGAGCTTCAAACACAGGGTTCGTCATATTGTAGCCGATGAAATCTCCAGACACCGCACCGTAGAAAATATATTCTCTTCCGTATTGGAGCTGCTCGGCAGCATATTTATTGTTAAAAAAGGTCAGATTTAGCCGGGCGGTATGATCCGCCACCTGGACTTTGGTCAGATCCAGTCCCTTGCGGATATGGGTGGTTCTGGGGGTGTTCATCACCATGGCCTTAAAGCAGGCCGGCACATCCACCTCCAGCTTCTCGATGGGCACCAGCTTGGTTCTGTCCTCGTAGCCCCGGGGGAAATGGCAGATCAGATCCTGCAGCGTAAAGATATTTAAATTGGCAAACTGCTTGGCCTTGGTAGGACCTACGCCTTTTAAGATGGTAATAGGATCGGTAAGCTTCGCCGTGGAAATCACCTCCTGAGTCCGTATGGTACATGCCGTTCCGGCAAACTGTTTCTTAAATTGTAGCACAAATAACCACATATTACAATCTCAGGATTTCCAGAAATGCCATGACCAACAAATTGCCATTTATCGGGCAGTTGGGTAGAACTTGGCGGCGCAGCCGCCCTCGGCTCCCTCGTTTTGAGGGAGCTGTCAAATTGCCGATATTAGGCAATTTGACTGAGGGAGTTCGTCATTTATTTTACTCCCCCAGTC
>JAGBTV010000128.1 GCA_017631155.1 Oscillospiraceae bacterium
AAACAATATATACCCTTTTTTACCAAAAAGCACCACTATCCGTTGTGGATAGTGGTGCTTTCATGATTTATTCTTCCTCGTCTCCGTCGCCAAACTTGTCCTGCAAATATTTGACCCAAACCCGATGTTTCCATACGCGAATAGCTATCACCGCGCCAAGGCCAATCAACAAAAACGGGCCAACAACGATCAGCCACAACACCTTGCTGCTGGTGCTGGGTTGAGGCTTCTGGGCAGGCTTAGCTTGCTCCGTGGGCTGCGTTACCGCCTCTGTGGGTTGGGTTACCGCCTCCGTAGACGGCTCCGTAGATTGCTCTGTTGGCTGTGTTGCAGGCTGTGTTACAGGTTCTGTTACAGGCTCTGTTGGCTGTGTTACATCTGACGGATTCAGCGCACGCCCCTCAATCAGTCCGCACCTGGAACACTCCCGACTTTCTCTGCCAGCATGGTCCGGTCCCGGCTGCTCCACAATCTCCCATCCACTGAAATCGTGCCCCAACAATTCCACCCGATCCGTTTCATAGCTGTGACCACATCCGGTACAGGTATGTGTCGTAAAGCCATGCCAATCGCACCTGGGTGCCGTCACCGTTGATTCGTATGTATGCTCTGTCATGGGAATGATCTCCTGCGGAATCAGAACAGTTCCGCAACTTGAACAGCTTTTCCCCTCCGTCAATCCGGTCTGGTTACAGGACGAAGCCACAGCAACATCTATCTGTTCGGTATGACCTCCGTTACATTGGCCCGGCACCCAAGTTACCGCGCCGCCAAAATCCTGCTTAATGACCTCATTCCAACTAGGATCGTTTGCGGGATAATATGCCGTAACTTTGGAAAGGACAAATACACTTTCGCCGAATTCTGGCGCCTTTCCGGAAAAAATGATTGTTTCCAAATTGGCGCAGGAATTAAAGGCGAAATCACCTATTTGGGTCACAGAATTTGGTACGGTAACATTTCGAATACTGGTACAACCATAAAAAGCATAGTTCTTAATCTGCGTAACCGTTTGGGGAATTTCCAGATCCTCCACTCGTTGACCGTTTAAATACAAATCTGCCTTGCACCCAAGAGGATGGCAGCTATTTGCGAATTCAATTTGGCAATACTTTTCCAAACTGGAAATGTGCAGCGCTTCCAAATTGGAAAGATAAAATGCATAGGCGCCAATTTTTTCAACAGATGCAGGCAGTGTTACCGTTTTGATGTGCTGGTATAGACGATTGCTGCCATAAAATGTATACTCACCAATGTAGGTAATACCATCTTCAAAAACCACTTGTTCCAGTTGATCGTTGTAAACATACCAATTCTGAACAAAATGAAATCCACCGTCTTTTGTCGCTCCGTTTCCCGAGAAGACAATCGATTTATCATCATAGACTGTCCAGGCTATATCTTTTCCGTACTTCCCGGTGCCCTGCGGTTCTTTCGCCATCACCGAAGCCGCCCCGTACATTCCAAGGATAATGCACAAGATAAGTCCTATAGCTATACAACGACTTTTCATTTCTGCCGCCTCCTTTTTATGTTCTAATTTTATATTACAGCGTATTCCATTTTTTGTCAAAGGCTTTATGGCGTAACTTTGTCAGCTTGATCAAATTTCGTCAAAAAACTGCCGAAAGGCAGTAGGCAGCGCAGCCGATTGGCGAATTTCCTCTGCTGTAAGCCATGAGAAGTCTCCTCCCGGCTCGGACAGTTCCAAGTAATACCCTCGCATATTCCACTGAATGTGGGTAAAGATATGCTTTTTGTCCGCCTGCCGCCGCAAATCCTTGGGCTTCAGACCCATGGACTCTAAGACTGCCAAAGCATCCCCGGTTTCCAGCTTTCCCGGCACATGGGGAAACTCCCACAAGCCGGCCAGTAAGCCGCTGTTGCCTCGCTTGCGCAGAGCATAACTCCCGTCGCAGCTGAGGATCAGCACCGTCATATTCTCCTGCTTTCTCCCCTTTTTCTCCGGTCTGACCGGGAATTGCTCTGCCGTGCCGTGAAGATAACCGCCGCAAAAATTCCGACAGGGACATTGTTCGCAGTCCGGCTTCCGGTTCGGGCCGCAGACCGTCGCTCCCAATTCCATCAGCGCCTGGGTAAAATCCCCGGCCCGAACGGAATAGACCTTCGCCAATTCTTCCCGTACCCGGTTTTTCAAAGCAGGCTGATCGATGGGGGTGGCATCCTCTGTCAGCCGGGAAATGACCCGCAGCACATTTCCATCCACAGCCGGTGTGGGCAAGTCGTAGCAGATGGAACAGATTGCCCCGGCGGTGTAGTCCCCAATGCCCGGCAGCGCCCGAACAGCCGCATATTCCCGGGGAAAGACGCCGCCATGCTGATTTACGATCACCTGTGCCGCCTTTTTCAGATTCCTGACCCGGCTGTAGTAACCGAGTCCCTCCCAAAGCTTGTGCAAAATCTCATCATCACAATTTGCCAGAGCAGCAATGTCTGGGATCTCCTGCAAAAAACGGTGAAAATAGCCCTTCACCGCCTCCACCCGGGTTTGCTGCAGCATAATTTCCGAAAGCCACACAGGATAGGGTTCCTTTGTCTTCCGCCAGGGCAGATCCCGTTTGCTTGCTTCATACCAGGGCAGCAATGCCTCCGGCAAATTTTTCAGTTCTGACCAGGCCATTGCCACCACCTCCACGGTACCAGTATACTACGGAAAACCCTATGTTTCAACCTAATTAATTCTCAACCGCTTTTCCCGGTTCTGAGGCGCAGAAAAATTTTTGTGCATTTTTGAAAAAAAGACTTGCATTTTTTGGAACTGTGTGCTAATATACTTAGGCACTTTGGGTGCACATGCGCCGGTAGCTCAGTTGGATAGAGTGACTGACTACGAATCAGTAGGTCGGGGGTTCGAGTCCCTTCCGGCGTACCAAGAGTAACAAATCCGAACTTTTTACCAGTTGGTGAAGGGTTCGGATTTGTTATTTGTTTATGACGGTTTTTATTATATATTAACCCCCAGCGGACGAGGCGCCCCGGTCCACTGGGGTATATTTATGGTAAAGGGAGTAATTGCACGTATATCATCTCCGTGCAGACCAAGGTAATTGGTTTAGCCGTATGCGGTCATCCAATTAAACGATTGCTCAGCTGTACAATCTTTTATGCGTATATCTCTTATAGCTTTGTATTCGCCCTTGTTTGCAAATAACGCGGCAACTTTCTAAACCTTGTCCTGTTTTATGGGTTGTGGGATTGTTGCGATCCAAAACGCTCCACTAGAAACCATATAATACACAAATATGATTGACTCTTTCCCGAAAATATTGTATAATATAGACAAGGAAACATGCTTGATCTTTTCAGTTATGAGGCAAATGCAATCCCCGTGGCAAGAAGATTCCTGCCACTAGCTGGATGGCAGACATTAACCCGCTCCGCTACCG
>JAGBTV010000019.1 GCA_017631155.1 Oscillospiraceae bacterium
GAGAAGGAGGGATTTGAACCCTCGATACCCTTTTGGGGTATACACGATTTCCAATCGTGCGCGCTCGGCCAGCTACGCGACTTCTCCATGTCGCTTTCAGTCAGCCTTGACATATTACAACACTTCTTGCTGTTTGTCAAGTGCTAATTTGAAAAAGCGTGAAATGAACACTCCTGGCTTTAACAATAAAACCACCCTTAGCAGGGTGGCTTTATTGTTGGCACCCCAGAGAGGACTCTAACCTCCGACCTTCCGCTTAGGAGGCGGACGCTCTATACAACTGAGCTACTGGGGCATGTACATTATGATGTATTGTAACGAAAATTTTCCGGACTGTCAACAAAATAAGGGGGATTTTTTAAATTCTCAAACATATACTGTCAAGTAGTTTGTTGGAAAGGAGAATTTGTATGACGGAAAAGAAGGAGAATTATGAGGATGTGGATGATTTGATTTTTCATGATGAGGAGTATTCTCCCAGCGAACGCTAGATTTTTGCATATTTTTTGGGAATCCTCTTTACAGGATGGAGTTATTCGGCTATAATATACTCCAAATGTGCAAAAAACAAGGAAATGAGAGAATTGATCCATGAATATTGAGTTTGACAGCTATCGTCAGAAATTGAATGATATCCGTCCTGCCTTGATTGCTTTGTCCGATTCTTTGAACCTGAACGGTTTAAAGAATGAATTGGAGCGACTTCATGCCATGCAGGAAGCCCCTGGCTTTTGGGATGATCCGGAGAAAAGTCAGAAGATCGTTATGAAGACCAAGCAGGCAGAGGGCAAGATTGAGCGGTATGAAAAAATGGTTTCCTCTTGGGAGGATTTGATGACTATTTGTGAAATGGCCGCTGAGGAAGACGATGATTCCATGCTCCCGGAACTGAAGGAGGGCTTTGCCACCCTTAGTACGGAAATGGAGTCTTGCCGGTTGGAGACATTGCTTACAGGAAAGTATGACAAGAATAATGCGCTGATGAGTTTTCAGGCTGGCGCCGGCGGCACGGAGGCTCAGGACTGGTGTCAGATGCTTTACCGTATGTACACCCGTTGGGCAGAGCGCCATGGATTTACCTATAAGATCCTGGACTATCAGGAAGGTGATGAAGCCGGTATTAAGTCTGCCTCCATTATGATCGAAGGTGACAATGCCTACGGCTTTTTGAAAGGCGAGAACGGCGTTCACCGTCTTGTGCGTGTTTCCCCCTTCGATGCCAATGCTCGTCGGCAGACCTCTTTCTCCGCCATTGAAGTCATTCCTGAGATCGAAGACGATTCTGAGGACTTTGAGATCCGTCCCGAAGATTACGAGATGCAGGTGTTCCGTTCCTCCGGTGCAGGTGGCCAGCATATCAACAAGACATCTTCTGCGGTTCGTTTGATCCATAAGTCCGGTATCGTGGTTTCCTGTCAGACAGAGCGAAGCCAGTTCCAAAACAAAGAGACCTGTCTTCGTATGCTGCGCTCTAAGTTGGTAGAGATTCGGGAAAGAGAGCACCTTGCCAATATTGCTGACATTAAGGGCGTTCAGCAGAAAATCGAGTGGGGCAGTCAGATCCGCAACTATGTCTTTATGCCCTATACCCTGGTAAAGGATACTCGCACCGGCTGCGAAACTTCCAATGTGAATGCAGTTATGGATGGCGCACTGGATCCGTTTATTGAGTCTTATCTGAACTGTTTGGCAACAGGTAACTGGGTAACAAAGTAATTTGTAAAAATTTTTGAAATATACTTGCTATTTTTAATGGCTTATGCTATAATCTAGTGGATTGTGAGACAAAAATAGCGGAGGGAGGTAAAATTTGATGCCTATTTTGAAGACTGTCCTGATTATTCTGGAGGTTATTTCCAGCGTTGTTATGATTCTGGTTGTTATGTTCCAGTCCGGTAAGGAAGCTGGCCTGTCCGGTGCTTTGACCGGCAATGCCGATAACTACATGAGCAAGAGCAAATTTGGCAATATGGACAAGACCTTGGCCTCTGCTACCAAGTGGGTCGCCCTGGTTTGGGTTCTGCTGACTCTGTCTTTGAGCCTGATCTAATTGCAGCATAGTAAGACCGCAGGTTTTCCTGCGGTCTTTTTCTATAGACTTTTTCTGTGTTCTGTGGTAGAATACAGCCAAATTGGAATGAAGGAGCGAAGCTTATGAAGGCAGTAAAGTTAGCAGGGTTAGAGCCTGCTGCTGTTTATGACTACTTTGAGAAAATATGTTCCATTCCCCATGGTTCCCGGAACACCAAGGCTATCAGCGATTATTTGGTGTCCTATGCGAAAGAGCAGGGGATTCGCTATGTCCAGGATGAACTGAACAATGTCCTGCTGTTTGCCGATGCTACCAGTGGTTATGAAGATCATCCTCCTGTAATTCTACAGGGACATATGGACATGGTCTGTGAGAAAGATCCGGACTGTCCCATTGATATGGATACCCAGGGCTTGGATGTGACCCATGATGGAGAGTATGTATTTGCCAAAGGTACAACCTTGGGTGGTGATAATGGAATCGCCGTGGCTTATATTTTGGCGCTGATGGCAGACAAGACTATTCCCCATCCGCCGCTGGAAGCTATCATTACTGTGGATGAGGAAATTGGTATGGAAGGTGCAGCCGGTGTAGACCTGTCCGGTCTCAAGGGAAGAACCCTCCTGAACATTGACTCGGAAGACGAGGGGGTATTTACCGTTTCCTGCGCAGGCGGTGCCAGAGGTACCATCCATTTTCCTGTGGAGCGTCGGGTTGTCTACGGCCCCTGCGTTAGACTGGTTGTGGAAGGCCTGCAGGGCGGTCATTCCGGCGTAGAGATCCATAAAAACTTGGCCAATGCCAATAAGGTAATGGCAGAGTTCCTGCGCAGAGTCCAGGAGCTGATGCCTATTTGCATCACAAAGCTTCAGGGCGGTGCAAAGGATAATGCGATTCCCCGTGCCTGTCAGGTAACTCTGGTGGCTTTGGGTATGCAAGTTGAGAGAATCAATGGGGTGGCGGAAAAGCTTCAACAAGAAATTCGGGAACAGTTTGATGAGCCGGAAGCGGTGATCCGTGGTGATGATGTGGATGCCATGGGCGGCAATGCGTTGACAACGGAGTGTTCTGCAAAGCTGGTTCAGCTTCTGGATGCCGTTCCCAATGGTGTGCAGTCCTGGAGCCAGGATATTGAAGGCTTGGTGCAGACCAGTCTGAACCTGGGTGTTGTGACTTTGGACGAAGAGCTGACATTGACCTTCGCGGTGCGCAGCAGTGTCAATGAGGAGAAGAGAGCTCTTCTGCGGCAGTTGGAAGGCCTCGCTGAGGAATTTGGCGGCAGTTACAGCGAAATGGGCGACTATCCTGCCTGGGAATACAAAAAGGATTCCCACCTGCGGGACACGATGTTGCGGATCTTCCGGGAGAAATATGATCGTGAGCCCCAGGTGGTAGCCATCCATGCCGGCTTGGAATGCGGTTTGCTCAGTGATAAGCTGCCGGGATTGGATTGCGTTTCTATTGGCCCCAATATGAAGGATATTCACACCAGCCGAGAGAAGCTGGAGATCGCATCTACCCGCCGCACCTGGGAATTTATCTTGGAGATTTTAAAGAATCTATAATGGAAATGACCTGCTTCGGCAGGTCATTTTTTATAGATAAGGCCTTTGATCCATGCGAGATCGTCTGTACTTAAGACCTTGGAAAGAAACAAAAGGCAGAAAAGCAAAATGATGTAGGCAGCGGCTCGCAAAAGACTTTGGGGAACAAAACCTGCAGCCCAAACTGCTGCGACTCCTGCGCAGACGGTAAAAATGGGGATGTACCAGGGGATTTGGATTTTGGAAATTTTAAGTAATCGTCGAAGGCTTAATATAAAGTTTATTATATGGGTCACAAGAAAACTGAGAAAGTAGCCTGCAATGCCATATCGGGGCAAAAGAACATATAAAAAGGCAACATCCATTATGTTTGTGGAGATATTGTAGCGGACGGAAGCCTTTTGTTGGCCTAAACCTTTAATCATAGCATCGGTAACTACATCGCAGTATAACATGACGGCCAGCAGAGAAAACCAGCGAAGATACTGCCCGGCCTCTTTTCTTCCATAAAGGGAAGTGCAAAGGTCTTCTCCGCAAAGAAATAATATCCCTGCACAGACAGTTCCGTATATCAGCGCGACCCGCAGACTTTTTCGCACCAAATATTGTATCCGAATATCACTTCCTGCTGCCCGACACCGGGCAAGCTCCGGGATCAGAAGCTCTGTCAAACCAAAAAGAATCGCAGTGGGGAACATGAGGATTGGGAACACCATGCCGCATACTGTTCCGAAGGCTGCCAGGGGAGAAATCTCACCGGGATACAGGGCAAGCCGCTTTGGCACCATAAGGTTCTCAACAGTGGAAATCCCGGTGCGCAGATCGTCCGCCACCGCAAGAGGAACTGCGGTGTCCAAAAGGCGCTTTCCTGTTGGGATTCTCTCTCCTCGTTTTGCCCGTTCCATAAGCCGCAACAATAATAGGCTCCCTAATGTCAGGCAAGAACCGATACCGCTGCCGAGAATGACAGCCATGCAGGATTTCTCCGGGCTGTTTTCTGCCCACAGTGTCAGAAGTAAAACGGTGCAGACAATGTTACACAGCTGTTCCATGACTTCCACAGCTGCCAAGGTGGTGATTCGGTTAGCTCCGGTAAAGTAACCCACCATCACCCCAGTCAGACAGTTTGCTGGGAGAAAATAAGCAAATAAACGCAGGGAGTCGACCACATCAGCGTTGCCGATCCATTTTTCTGCCAGAAGCGGCGCAAAAATGTAAATCACCGCACCGACTGCGCAGCTGCAAAGCATACTGTACAGGGTACAACCGGACAGGACCCAGGTGATGTTTCCTGGTCGCTTCTTTCCCAGTTCTTCCGCAGTCAAATACATGGTGGCGGTGCGGATCCCTGCCATTCCGGCAACCAAAGCCATGGAGCCCACACTTAGTACCAACTGCAAAAGCCCAATACCTTCCGCGCCGATTCGGGAGGAGAGATATACCTGAAAGGATGTTCCCACAAACCGTAAAATCAAATTTACAGCAGTTAACAGAAGGGCGCTGTAAAAGATGGGTAGTTTTCTGGACAATATAAATCCCTCCTTGTCCACAATCTATGCGGACAAGGAGGGGGATATACACATTAAGCTTTGTTGATCTCGCAGCAGTAGGGTGCAAGGGGGCATGCACCACAGTCCGGATTCCGAGCTGTGCAGCAGTCTCTTCCAAATAAAACGATTCTGTGGCAGAAATCGCTGGATTCTTCAGGAGGTAAGATCTTGCGCAGCTGCTGTTCAACCTTTTCCGGTTCTTTTCCCTGAGACAGTCCCAGACGACCGCAAATGCGGATGCAATGGGTGTCACAGACGACGCTTCCGGGAGTGCCGTATAAGTCACCGAGAAGCAGGTTTGCCGTTTTTCTGCCCACACCGGGGATTTTCAAAAGATCCTCCATAGTGCCGGGGACTTTTCCGCCATAGTCAGAAATCAGCATCTGACAGCCCAAAACAATATCTCTGGCCTTATGCTTATAAAAGCCGCAGGAGTGCACCAATTCTTCTACATGGGAAATATCGGCATTTGCCATAGCTTCCAAAGTAGGATAGGCGGCAAACAGAGCCGGTGTAACCAAATTAACCCGGGCATCGGTACATTGGGCAGATAACCGCACAGCAATCATCAGTTCATAGTCTTTTTTGTAATGCAGGGCGCAGGGTGCTTCCGGATAACGGTTTTTCAGAATGTCAATAATGGCGCGAACTTTTTGCTCCATAGTAAGCATCTCCTTTTTCTGCATTCTATCATAAATTTCGACAAATGGAAAGAGAAAAAATGCGGCAGATAACCTGCCGCATGGGATGTATCCTTAGTCTTCCAGTATGGTTGCAGAGAGTGCGGAAATCTCATAGGCAGTTCGCTCTTCAGGGCCATCCTCCGTTAGTTTGGTATAAGCTCGGCTTTGGAGCCGTCCGCAAATCTGAAGGGTATCCCGGGTGTGACAGGCTGATGCTTCCTGGGCAGTTCTTCCCCAAAGAATGCAGGGCAGATAGTCCGCTCGACGGAAAGCACGGGGAACAGCCAGCATAACATCACAAATTTCCCGGCCTAACGGCGTCCTGCGGTAGTTTGGTTCCCGGCAAAGAGGGCCTTGCAGGATCACTTCATTGACCGGTGGCCCATCGTCGGGACGAATGTTGGCAGCGAATACGAAAATCAGCAGCCGCCGGGTTCCGTCTGTACGGCTGTTGTGAGACCGGATTTGTCCCATGATTCGATATGTTCCACCCACAGTTAGACCGTCAACAGCTCGCAGGAGTCGGTCTTCTGCAATCACCGGCAGGATATCCACAGTCCCGGAAAGCCTGGGAACGTACAATAAAAAACGGAAGAACTGTCTGCCGTGATTTTCGTGGGAGAATTGCGGAATATCTGCAAGAGTTCCCACAAGTGTGATTTGGTTTACGATATGTTCCATAGTACCACCTCAAAATCAGTTGTATAGGATAGTCTATGGGAGCCGGTAGTAAATAAGACCTCACCGTTTGATTTTGGTGAGGTCTTACATAATAAATTACCGTTTCTTTTTGCCGACAGGCTTTGCGGCCCTTTTCGGTGCGGTCGGCTTCTTGTTTACGGGTTTCTTTGCTGGTAACTTCGGTGGCGGCGCGGTAGGCTTACCTGCCTTGGGGGGTATGGCTCGGATCAGACATTTCGGTCCGGAGCCGATCAGATCTTCCCGATGAGCCTTCAAAAGAGCTTCCTTGACCAAATAATAGTTTTTAGGATTGCGATACTGGATCAGCGCCCGCTGCATCGCTTTTTCGTGGGGATCGGTAGGCACATAGACTTTGTCCATGGTTCTTGGGTCCAGTCCTGTGTAGTACATGACTGTAGAAAGGGTAGAGGGTGTAGGGTAGAAGTCCTGCACCTGCTCCGGATTGTAACCCATTTCCCGGATGTATTCCGCCAGTTCAATGGCTTCCTTCGAAGTGGAACCCGGATGACTGGACATGAGATAGGGAACCAGGTACTGGTTCATGCCGTATTGCTTGTTCAGAGCAAAATACTTATCCACAAACTTGTTGTAAACGGCATTATGCGGCTTTCCCATCCGATCCAGTACTGCATCGGATACATGCTCCGGTGCTACCTTCAGCTGACCGGATATATGATATTGCACCAGTTCTTTAAAGAAGGTGTCTTTCTTATCCGCCAACAGATAGTCAAACCGAATACCGCTGCGGACAAAGACTTTCTTGACACCGGAAATCTTCCGCAGCTTGCGAAGCAACGATACATAATCGCTGTGATCGGCCTTCATGTTTTTGCAGGGCGTGGGGTAAAGACATTGGCGACCGCCGCAAGCACCCTTGGTAAGTTGCTTTTCACAGGCAGGGTGGCGGAAGTTGGCAGTGGGGCCGCCCACATCATGGATATATCCCTTGAAATCCTTATCTTTGACCATTAACTCTGCTTCCCGGAGAATGGACTCATGAGAACGGGTCTGAATAATTCGACCTTGGTGGAAAGTCAGCGCACAGAAGGAACAGGCACCGAAACAGCCACGATTGGAAACCAAGCTGAACTTAACTTCTTCAATTGCAGGAACGCCGCCTTTTTTAGCATAGCAGGGATGAAAACTCCGCATATAGGGTAGCTCATATACCGCATCCATTTCTTCGGTAGTCAGAGGCTTTTGCGGCGGATTCTGCACAATGAATTCTTTTCCGTAAGGCTCTGCCAGCCGCTTGGCGGTGAAAGGATCGCAGTTGCCGTATTGGATCTTGAAAGACTCGGCATATTTGCGCTTATTCGTCTTAATTTCGTCGAAGCTGGGCAGCACAATGGTGGGAAGACTCTCATCCAGCTGCGCGGTTTTGAAAACAGTGCCGTCAATGTAAGTGATGTCCTTGGCTTCCATACCGGCATTTAAGGCGTCCGCTAATTCCACAATACTTTTTTCACCCATGCCGTACATGAGGATATCTGCTTGAGAATCCAGCAAAATGGAGCGCTTCATGCTCTCGCTCCAATAATCGTAATGTCCTAAGCGTCGCAGGGATGCTTCAATACCGCCGATAAGGATCGGCACATCTTTGTAGGTTTGACGGATCAGATTGCAATAAACCACAGTTGCGTAATCCGGGCGTTTTCCCATCTCTCCACCGGGGGTAAAAGCATCGGTTTTCCGCTTGTGCTTGGTAACGGAATAGTGGTTGACCATAGAATCCATGTTACCGCCGGAAACCAGGAAGCCCAAACGGGGTCTGCCGTAAATGTCAATAGACTTGGGATCTTTCCAGTTGGGCTGAGAGATAATGCCAACGCTATAGCCATGACTTTCCAAAATACGGCTGATGATGGCATGACCGAACGAATGGTGATCCACATAGGCATCGCCAATTACATACACAAAGTCGCACTGAGTCCAGCCACGATCCAGCATATCTTGTTTGCAGATAGGAAGAAAGGGCATACCGAACCTCCAAATACTTGTTTTTTTCAGTATAGCATGATTTGGCGCGAAAGGGAAGCGGATACTTGACATTTGTGTTAGAATATATTTGAAAGGAAGTGCTACTATGGCTGTTCGGCTCAATGAAGATAAAGAAATGGTGGCCTCCATTAAGGAAGGCTTAAAGCGCACCGGCGGATACTGCCCCTGCCGTCTTCAACGGACAGAGGAGAACAAGTGTATCTGCAAAGAATTCCGGGAACAGATTGCAGATCCGGATTTTAAAGGTTACTGTCATTGCATGCTTTATTACAAGGACTAAAAATTTGTATTTTCTTGAAAAAAGGTGTTGACAAAGCCACACCTGTGTGTTAATATACTCAAGCGGTTGGGGCAAACCCATCCAAACAAAATATGGGCGAGTGGTGGAATTGGTAGACTCGCTAGATTCAGGTTCTAGTGTTCACTGCGGACGTGCGGGTTCAAGTCCCGCCTCGCCCACCAAATGAGAAAACCCCGGTATTCTTCGGAATACCGGGGTTTTTCTGCGTTTATAGGTTAGTGGCTGGGGAAATGTTGGGATTTTGGTATGAACGGAAGAGGTGAGGAAAAGTGTTTTCCCTTAAGTTTTCCCTTATGAATTATAAATCCTGATTACCTTTCAACTTTACCGACAACCAGCGGCTGAAGGAGTCCGGGTTTGCCCTGGACGGTGTCACCGTTAACGGCTATGTGAACAAAGACGGCATCACCATCAATATCAACTCCGCCAAGGCGCTGAACCGGGTGGTGGGTCATGAGATCACCCACATCCTGGAGGGAACAGACCTTTACGACAGCCTGGCCATGGCGGTTGCCGCCTATGCCAAAACCAAGGGTGAGTACGATTCCCGGCTGCAGCAGATCCGGGAGCTGTACAAGGACAAGGAAGGCTACACCGGCGAGGATGCTGAGGCGAAGTTTAAAGCGGAGCTGATTGCGGATCTTGTGGGCGATTACCTGTTTACCGACAAGCAGTTTGTAGAAAAGCTGTTTAACGAAGACCGTGGTTTGTTTAACTGGATTCGCAAGCAGATCAACTACATCCACAGCCTTTGCAAGGCTGGCTCTAAGGAAGCCCGGCAGCTGGAGAAGGCAAAGAAGATGTTCACCGAGGTAGTCCGGGAAGCTTCCAAAAATGGCGTAAAAAATCCCACCGGGGAAGGTGGGGTGAAGTATTCGTTAGGAAACATTACTGATGTAAATGGTAAAAACTATGGTGTGGGTGTACACCTTGACTCTACGCTGCTTGACAATCTTACACCAAAAGAAAGAGTTGGAATGGTGAAAGAATATGTCAAGGAACTGGGGGGAGACTCGTTTACTGCGTATCATCCAAACGGGAACGCAGTGGATATCACCATTGCAAAGGCTAACGCTAGATTTAGGAACCAAAGAGGAAAGAAAGTTTGGGCAAATAAGGACTTGACAACCAAGCGCATAAACAACGAGGTGAAACAGGAAGCAATAGCTCTTGTCGACGAGCTTATCACTACAGCAGAGTACGACACGAGTAGTACACCAAGATATCCGCATGATTGGCTCGATAACAATGGGCAAAACGATTGGGAATACTGGACAACATACATCCAGGACAAAAATAATACCATTTGGGAAGTGACATTAAATGTTGCAAATTCTGTAAATGGTGAAAAAATCCTATACGATATAAGCCCAATAAAAAAAGTAGGGCAGTCCGTCAAGTCGGTCACAATCCCTACTAAGAATAGTATACGCAATCCAAGCGGAAATGTCAACAACCAAAATTCATCTTCTACACCACAAAATTCATCATCTACGCCGGACACAACATCACTTTCTGCTCCCGGGCAGGTGGAGACTGCCGGTGGCGGTTGGGATGTTCGGGGTCAGGATGTGGGCCTGCCGATGCCTGAGGGGTATCAGGAAAGCCCGGTGGCGGTGGGTGCAAACGAACAGGCGCAGCCGGTCAATCTTCCCGGGTTAGATAAAAGCCAGCCTCAGGGCCAGGGAAAGGCGCAGGAAGTGGGTCTTTCCGGGTTGGAGCAGAGCCATCCGCAGCAGAACCAACAGCCGAGCCGGACGAAGGTAGGCGAAGACGGAACCCTGCCGGGAGATGCGGTCCGGGCGGAGCAGCAGAGCCTGGATGCAGAGTTCCGGCGGCAGATGGGGGATGATTCTGCTCTTTACGATCCTGATGAGGGCGAAGGCGTGGAGACTGTCCGTGACAAGTTGGAGGTGCAGAAGCGCAACCAGCAATGGGCACTGAGCGCATGAGTGAACGAACAACATAGAAATGAGCCCTGGCGATAATTGAACGCCAGGGCTTTGCTGATTCCTATTGATTAAAGACTTCCTGTGGATTTTCTACGGGCATACAGTTTGGCAAGTCCGCCTTCACTGGTCTCGCGGAAACGGTGATTCAAATTCACACCGGTTTCCTTCATGGCCCGGCATACCATGTCGTAGCTGATGTTTCGGGAACCGGTCAGGAAGTAGCTGAGGTTGCAAGCGTTCATAGCCCGCATAGCGGCAACAGCGTTGCGCTCGATACAGGGGATCTGCACCAGTCCGCAGATTGGATCACAGGTTAAGCCCAGGTGATGCTCCATGGCAACTTCTGCGGCATATTCTACTTGATCCAAGTCTTGTTGGTAAAGTTCAGCCAGAGCAGCGGCAGCCATGGAACAGGCCGTACCGACCTCAGCCTGGCAGCCGCATTCTGCGCCGGAGATAGAAGCGTTGGTTTTGGTCAGGTTACCGATGATACCGGCAGCGGCCAAACCACGGCAGATCTGTTCATCGGTAAAACCCTTGGTAATTTGTGCATATTTCAAAACAGCAGGCACAACGCCGCAGGCTCCGCAGGTGGGGGCGGTGACGATGGTGCCGTTGTCGGCATTTTCTTCAGCAACAGCGTAGGCAAAGGCAGCAATCAACTGGAATTCCTTTAATCCGGGCTCGTCCACCGCAAGCTTCTGCGCGTACAGATATTTTGCTTTCCGCTGAACATTCAGTCCGCCGGGGAGGACACCTTCCTTGGAAAGGCCTCTGTCGATGGACTGCTTCATGGTTTGCCACACATCCATGAGAAAATCCCAAATTTCGGGGCCTTCATTGAGTTCTACATACTCGCTGAGGGTGTGGATATAACGCCACTTGCAGAAATCCGCGATTTCTGCAAAAGAATGTTCAATATAAACTTCATCACCTTCGTTATTGACGCTGCCGGGGTAACGGATATCACCGCCGCCAATAGACTCTACCTGCAAAGTGGAAATAACCTTGCCGTCTTTCAAGGCGAAAAAATCCAGGGTGTTGGGATGGCTATCCTGCAGTACAGCATCAGAAAAAACGATTTCCGTAGGCAGGGGAGAGAGAACCTCCCGAATGACCCGGTCCGTGCCATGGCCGACACCGGTCTTGCTGAGGGAACCGTAA
>JAGBTV010000129.1 GCA_017631155.1 Oscillospiraceae bacterium
CTGGGGGAGTAAAATAAATGGCGAACTCCCTCAGTCAAATTGCCTAATATCGGCAATTTGACAGCTCCCTCAAAACGAGGGAGCCGAGGGCGGCTGCGCCGCTAAGCTCTAATCAACTCACCGAGAAATGGCAATTTATTGGTCAGAGCGTTCCCGGAGGAGCATGGGGGTGAGCTTTTCTTTGCCGAACAGGTCGATGAAACGGCGGCATTTGATGAGAAATGCATAATACACATTATAGCCGCAGCCCAGCATGGTCTCCACATTGGCCTGACCCTTGGAAAGAATCACATCGGCGGCATCCAAAGCCTGCTTTGCCTCTTCTCCCAACAGCTCGATCTGGGTGCCGGCAATTCGCGTGCCGTTGTCGATCACCGGGAAGGGGATGCCCACAGCTGCGGCATCCTCCCGGGTGGCATCGTTCAGCGCCGCGCCGCCCCGGACGCAGAAGGTGATCTGCAAATGGGGATATTTTTTATGGATGGCTTCGGCAAACAGCCGATCTATGCCGATTTCTCCGGCATTGTCGCAGAGGTAGAGCAGACGGCGGCCGCTTTCCAGTTCGTGACACAGCTGGCGGTAGGTATCCCGGTCTAGCTGCATTTGGGTGGCCTTCAGCATCATGGTGTCCAGGGTTTGGAAGCTGACCTCCCCACGGAGGGCGGAAAAGTCGATATAATTGCCCAAAATCGCCCACTGCAGGCCGGCATACACCGGATCTTCCGCCTGGGTGATGGCTTCCCGGATGGCATCGAGGCGCTGCAGCACAAAGGCGTTGGAGGCGGCCTTTTCCTGGCGGAAGCGCTCTTCCTCGGTGATGCCGTAAAATTCATAAAACAGGTCGGAAACATGAGGGCCAAACCAGGGAGAGGTGGCATTTTCCGGGGCAGACAGGTAAAGTGCCATGAGTTTTTTGGCAAAGGCGGTGGCTGTGGCTTCGTCGCCCAGCGTCCGGGCAATCTCCACATTTCGGTTCAGGTAGCATAAGTAGCAATAGGTGTCCATTCCCATAGGTTTCATAAAATTATCTCCATTCTTGGCTGGTGTGGCAATTTGTTGGGTTGGTTGCGGTTTCCGCGGATACCCGGGGATGGGTGTCCCTACGAAAGACCAGGATGTTTTCCCTATTGTACCCCAAGATGGCGGAGAATGCAAGAATCTTTCCCGGCTGTCACGATATGACAAAATATTTTCCCGGAACATGGTAGGATTACCATATATCTTTGGGGAAAGGTGTGGTACGAATGATGGTTTCCATCGGGGTCTATGTGCGCCGGTGGCGAAGAACCCTGCGGCGGTGGGTACAGGATTCCCGGGTCCATGGGACGGTGCAATGTGCAGTGTATCTGCTTAGCGGAGGGCTTCTCAGCGCCGCAAGCCTCCGGGGATATCCGCAGCCCCTGGCGTTGGCTTTGGTCTGTGCCGCCTCGGGTTGGCCCGGGGTGCTGATGGCGCTGGGCGGCTTGGGGGGCTATTTGCTGTTTTGGGGACAGGCTGGCGCCCAGGGTGCCTTGTGGATGGGTCTTGGGATGCTTTCTATGGTGATGCTGGGGGGCAAGGCGCTGTTACAGGACAGACCCTTACTGATGCCGGCAATGACCGGGGCTATTGTGGCGTTCAGCGGTCTGATGGTGCAGCTGTGGTGGGGGGATGCCGTTCCGGTTTGGATGTATCTGACCCGAATTGCCCTGGCTATGGGCGCAAACTGGGTATTTTCGGCGGCTCTGCAGCGACGGGACGCGGTGGTGGACTGGCTGGTTTGCGGATTGGCAACCCTGGCTTTGGCCCAGGTGATGCCCATCCCGTATGTGGGATTGGGATACATAGCCGCAGGGTTTTTGGCGGTTTCCGGGGCGTTCCCAGCGGCGGCCCTGGCGGGACTTGCTTTGGATTTGGCGCAAGTTACCCCGGTACCTATGACGGCAGCCCTGTGCCTGGCCTGGCTCACCCGGCTGATGCCCGGAAAACAAAAATTTCTGCGCTATACCGCGCCCCCGGTACTGTATGTGGTGGTGATGGCTCTTTCCGGAGTTTGGGATCTGTATCCCTTTCCGGGACTGATTTTGGGAGGCCTGGCGGCAGTATTTGCGCCGGGAAAGCCGGCCTTGGCCGGACGGCGGGGAGAGACTGGCTTTGCCCAGGTGCGGCTGGAAATGGTCAGCGCGGTGCTGAAGCAGACGGAAAATATCCTTTCTGATGTAGAAGCACCGCCGGTAGATGAGCAGGCTCTGATCCACCGGGCGGTGGATCGGGCTTGCAGCGGCTGCTCCCACCGGAAGCATTGCAAAGGGAAGCTGGAGCAGATTCCCGTGGGCCTGCTGCATAAGCCGTTGGGCAACGGGGAGGATCTGCCCATCAGCTGCCGCAAGTCCGGGCGGCTGCTGCAGGAGCTGCGCCGCAGTCAGGAACAGTTTCGGGCCATTCGGGCGGATCGGGACCGGCAGCGGGAGTATCGGGCAGCGGTGGTGCAGCAGCATCGGTTTCTTTCGGAATATTTACAGGATCTTTCTGACAGCCTGGCCGGCCGGCAAAATCCCCCCAATGCCTGGTTTCGTCCAGAGATCGGCGCTTGCTCGGCCAGCCGGGAGACGGTGAATGGGGACAAGTGTCTGTGGTTTGCCGGGGTGGAATGTCGGTATTATGTGTTGCTGTGTGACGGTATGGGAACCGGGCCGGAAGCCGCCCGGGATGGGGCGTTGGTCAGCGAAATGCTGAAAAAACTGCTGTCGGGTGGGTATCCGGCAGAATATGCCCTGCGGAGCGTTAACAGTCTCTGCGCCCTCCGGGGCTGCGCCGGGGCGGTGACCATAGACTTGGCGGAGCTGCAGCTGGATACCGGAAAAGTGACGCTGTATAAATGGGGCGCGCCCCCCAGTTATCTCATCAGCGGGGCGGACACCATAAAAGTTGGGACAGCCACACCGCCGCCGGGTCTGTCGATAACAGAGGGCCGGGAAACGGCGGAGCGACTGTCCCTGCGCCGGGGGCAGACTTTGGTTTTGCTCAGCGACGGTGCCGGCGGAGAGGATGCCGTGCACCGGGCCTGGCAGGATGCCGATGGGCCGTCTGGGGAGTTGGCGGCAAAAATTTTGGCATCTGTACCGGAGGACGGCATGGACGATGCCACTGTCGCGGTGGTTCGTCTGCAGCCGGTGTCCGTGTCGACATCATAACACACATTTTGCGCGGAATTTGTCGAAACACAAGATGTGGTGAAAATTTATGGAGAAAATAACAAGATTTAGGGGAATCTTCCCAAAATAACGAAAACCCGGGCAAGTTTTGTACACTTGCCCGGGTTTGGCTGTTACGATAGCTGCTTGCCAATTCTCGTTTGTCGATGAGATTCGTTAGAGCTCTTGGCCCCCTCGTTTTGAGGGGGCTGTCAAAAATCGGCTGTAAAAAGCCGATTTTTGACTGGGGGAGTAAAATAAATGGCGAACTCCCTCAGTCAAATTGCCTAATATCGGCA
>JAGBTV010000130.1 GCA_017631155.1 Oscillospiraceae bacterium
AAATGTACCGTCGTGGCAAAGCCGTTCCCGGCGGTGCCTGCGGATTCTGGGGCGCTTGTGGTGCCGGTGTCAGCGCAGGACAGTTTGTGGCAATCGCGACGGATTCCACGCCGTTGGCGGCAAAACCTTGGGGACTAAGCAATCAGATGACCGCAAAAGCACTGGATAGCATCGGCAAAAACGGTGGTCCCCGGTGCTGCAAGCGAGATTCCTATTTGTCCATTCTTGCCGCAATCGATTTTGTTGCAGAGCATTTGGATGTCCATATGGAAAAAGCAATCCCTGTATGCTCACGGAGCCGCCAGAACAATCAGTGTGTCGGAAAACTTTGTCCGTTCTTCGGAGGAACACAATGAAAAAAGTAGCCTTTATCTGTGTTCATAATTCCTGCCGCAGCCAGATTGCTGAAGCCCTGGGAAAGAAGTTGGCAGGTGATGTGTTTGAAAGCTATTCTGCCGGAACGGAAACCAAGCCCCGGATCAATCAGGATGCCGTGCGGCTGATGAAGCAAGTCCACAACATTGATATGGAAGCCACTCAGTACAGCAAGCTCCTGTCTGATATCCCGCAAGTGGATGTTGTCATCACCATGGGCTGCAATGTTCAATGCCCCTTCCTGCCCTGCTCTCATCGAGAGGATTGGGGTTTGGAAGACCCTACAGGCAAAAGTGATGCCGCATTCCTGAAGACGATCCAACTGATTGAAGAAAGAATACTGGATCTAACGCAAAGACTGAGATGAAAAATGGACGTATTGCATTGCACGCAATACGTCCATTTATGCTATTTTTGTTGTCCTGAGACAGTCCTTTTTTATGTCTCCTGTGTCAGTGTTTCTGCTATTTCTGCTTCAATACCTTCATCATAGGACAGCACGGGCGTCACATTTTTCTTTCTGATATTCCTATCCACATAGTTTTTGGTGATCCGCATCACCAGCGGGAACAGGGAAACCACACCGATCAGGTTTGGCACCATCATAAAGCCATTGAATGTATCGGAAATATCCCATGCAAGGGACGATGTCATAAGAGCACCGCTTAAGATCATCAGCACAAAAATCACCTTGTAGACTTTTACGCCTTTTTCGCCAAAGAGGTACTCAACCGCCTTCGATCCGTACTGAGACCAGCCCAACACAGTTGTAAAGGCAAAGAGCAGCATGGCAATGGCGATAAACCATTCGCCGGGCTTGCCAAAGACAGAACCGAATGCATGGCTAATCAGCGTAGCGTCATTGACACCTTTCACAGCAAGACCCGTATTCAGGTCAATCGCACCGGAGGTAAGGGCAACCAGAGCCGTCATCGTACAGACGATCATCGTATCGAAAAACACTTCAAAAACGCCCCACATACCTTGTCTAACGGGCTCCTTTACATTCGATGAAGAATGCACCATAACAGATGAGCCAAGTCCCGCCTCATTGGAAAACACACCGCGCTTACAGCCCTGCACAACCACCTGCTTGATGGCTATACCGGCAGCACCACCCGCTACAGCCTTGATGCCAAAAGCAAATTTAAAAATCGACGTAAAGGCAGGCAGGATCATCTCGTAATTCATTCCCACCGCAACAATACCGAATACAATATACGAAATCGCCATAATGGGCACAACACGCTCTGCCACAGATGCAATCCGCTGAAGTCCTCCGATAATAATCAACGCACCGATCAGAAGCAGTGCAAGACCGATACACAGGTTGATGATATTCAAGTTGCCCACAGTCCAACTGACGTTGGAGAAAAAGGCACTTTCCATATTCAGTACGATCTTATTGACCTGACCCATATTACCGATTCCGAAGGATGCCAAAATTGCGAAGCACGCAAAAAGAACCGCCAGAACTGTTGCCACACCTCTACAGCCTTTCTTCTTTCCAAGGCCATCCTTTAGATAGTACATAGGACCGCCGGACCATTCGCCGTTAGCATTGCGGCGACGGTAATAGATACCCAAGACGTTTTCGGAGTAGTTGGTCATCATACCCAAAAAAGCAGCGATCCACATCCAAAATACCGCGCCTGGGCCGCCAATAACAATAGCGGCCGCCACACCGGCGATGTTACCGGTGCCAACAGTTGCAGCAAGTGCCGTACAAAGTGCCTGAAATTGGGATATGGATTTTTTATCCGTTTTCTTGGTAGAGGTGCTGTCCTTCCTGAACAGGCTTCCTATAGTTGCCTGCCACCAATGCTTCAAGTGAGACACCTGAAAGACCTTCGTGCATACAGTGAGCAACAGGCCAGTTCCGATCAGCAGCACCAGTCCGGGAATTCCCCAAATAAAGTTGTTCAAAGCGCCGTTTACCTGTGTGATTCTCTCAATGATTACATCCATTATTTTCCCTCCTAAAGCAAAACAAAAACGAATCGCACTGTGATGCGATTCGTCATAAACCAGGCATAGGAAAAGGCAACATGCTACGCTTTCCATAAATAGAAAACATTTCAAAAACTTTGTCCTTTTGCCTGAGAGATTAAGTGACTTTCGCACCTTGCACCTTCGGCACTCAATTAAATGAGATTCTCCAAAGTTATGTCAGCCTACAGTCCTCATCCATAACGGAAACCTGAGAGTGTTACTCCTTCGGCAGCAAAGCTTTTCCTGCAGGCGTCAACCATAATATTCATTTTTTTGACATTGTACTACCAATTCAGAGAAATTGCAATGGTAAATTTTCTTTTCTGCAATATAAATTTAAAATATTGTGATTGCCCCAATGTGCAAAACCATTTTTACCAAGCCTTATCAAAAAAAGAGGAGGCAAAACGCCTCCTCCGCAGTTAGAATAAAGTTGTAATCCAATAAATCAAGCCGTGCACAACGGATGCACGTCGCCTCTATGGATTCTATCGAACGTGTTCTGCATTTTGTAACACGTCCTTCATCATTTCATCTTTTCAATCAATTCTAAAAGCCACTTAGGCGTGTTTTGTCCGATGGTCTGTAATTCTCCGTTTTTATATTTCGCAACGGTAACAAAGCCATTATCATTATCATAAAATGTGGCTTCATTGCAATACGGAAGCACCGCCAGCAAATCCTCAAATCGTTTCGAAAAGCGATTGGCCACAGTATCGGTGTTGATATTATGACCACCTCTTTTTACCCGGTTTTCGATGCGGAGCAGGCTTTCTTCCATCGTGTCCAAACCCACATAATAAAAGCGGATATAATAATCCTTTGCAACGGCGCGCTTAATGGTATCCAAAGTCTTTCTGCCGGAAAGGGTAGTTTCCTGAGTAAAGCAAATTTCTTTCTCCAGGCACTCGTCGATCAGTGTTATCGCTTTTTTTCCACCCTCCAGCAGGTTTCCGCCACAAGCGACCGTAATCTTATCTACATCAATAATTTTGCCAAGATTATTAATTTCCGTTCTTAAAACACCGGTCAGGCTGCTTTTGCCACAGCCATTCACCCCGGCAACGATGGTGTAAGTCTTCATAAAACACAATTCCTTTACAAGGATAGTACTTGCATTATAGCACAGCAGGAGCTTTTTTGCAACACCTCTGCTTGTGTCAACTTAGGACCCATTATTTTGTAAAAATATTTACATTAATACGGTGGTATAGTATAATGAAACAAAGCGAGGTGTTGTTATGAATCAATCCATTTACAAACAGACAAAAGCTGCTATTGCAGAGCTTTGTGAGAAAGCAAAACTCCAGAGCGGTAATATTGTGGTGATCGGTTGCTCTACCAGCGAAGTCGTCGGTTCTAAAATCGGAACAAACTCAAGCCCTGATGTAGCCGGAGAAATATTTGAGGCACTTCACGATTACACAAAGAGCAAGGGTCTGTTCCTTGCTATACAGTGCTGCGAACATCTGAACCGCGCGATTATTACAGAGCGCGAGGCTGCGCCGTTTGCAGAGCCGGTGAATGTCATTCCCCAACCCAAGGCGGGCGGATCTTTGGCAACCAAGGCATATGCGGGTTTCGACGATCCCGTAGCGGTGGAAGAGATCAAAGCAGACGCCGGACTTGATATTGGTTTTACTTTAATCGGCATGCATTTGAAGAAGGTTGCAGTGCCGCTGAGACTCACAAACAACACCATAGGTGCAGCCATGGTGCTTGCTGCGCGTACACGCCCAAAGTTCATCGGCGGTGCAAGAGCAGTATATAAGGAAGATATGCTATAAAAAGGGCAGCCCGTGGGCTGCCCTTTTTATAGCATCGTACATATCCAATAAATTAAGCCATAGACTACGGATGCGGACACGCCATAAACTATGACCGGTCCGGCGATTGTAAACATCTTCGCGCCGACGCCCAGAATGAATCCTTCTGCTTGTGTCAAGTTAGGCCTCATTAATTGGTGTTCCATTAGAACTAATTAATTTTTGCAAACAACTTGCATTGTCGACTAAGCCATGCTAAAATATTCCTGCGACACAGTTTAATATTCTTACGGACAGGCATACTTTTTGTGTAAAAATGTATGCTTTGTCGTCATTGCCTGTTTGTAGGAGTGAACTGTGTCGCAGCAGGATGAAGCTGCATTTTTCGTGTGCAGCTTCGGCTGCGCACTTTTTTAATTGTGGAGGTCATTATGAGAAAGAGATTATATACACTTACCACTTTTGCGTTGATTCTTGCCATTTTTCTATCAGCCTGCAATAGCACAGGTTCAATCATTTGTGGCCATTGTTCCGCTTCCAATCCGAAAAGCAACCAGTATTGCGCTAACTGTGGCACTGCCTTCTTCCAAAGTGAAACACAAACATCGTCTGATGAAACGCAAGTCACTACGCCGTCTGCGAGCACTGAACCTTACACTAATACCATTCCGCAAAATACAGAATCTGCCCCCACACAACCTGTTCCTACACAGCCTGCTCCTACACAGCCTGCTCCTACACAGCCTGCTCCTACACAACCCCCTGTTACAAACGCACATACTCATAGCTACAAATCTGCCACCTGCACAGAGCCCAAAACTTGCTCCTGCGGCGCAACTAGCGGTAATGCATTAGGTCATAACTGGAGTAACGCAACCTGTACTTCACCCCAAAAATGCTCTCGTTGCGGCACTACAAACGGAAGTGCAACTGGTCATACCTATACTTCTAAAACTACAGAACCTACTTGCACAGCAAAAGGCTACACTACCCATACCTGTTCCTCCTGCGGTGATATATACAAAGATAATTACAAGGATGCCTCACACAATTATCAGAACTATAAATGCACATCCTGTTTCATCGTTGACAAATCTCATGCATATGAATATCTTATGACTTGGATCAAACAAGAAGGTACTGCAAATGGGACTCATATATCCATTTCATATCCGTATGGCAACGACATCCTCGCATTATCATATTCAGCAACTTATGATTATCTTTACATATCATCTTCCGGTTATACAGATGATCTGTACGCATTCAACTCACTGGCTTTGGATAATTTTTACTATGGTGTTACTGTAGGTTCTAGTGAGATGTGCGGTTATATTGACGCAACAACTTTTACCAGCAATTCTCCCATAACCTATACTAGATATACTGGTCCTGAAGCCAAAAAACATGAAATGGCTGAACTAGCAAGACTTTCTATAGATCGCCTTGTTGATTGGCTGAAGTGGTTCTTAGACGCATATAATGTTGGGATAACTGTTTACGATCTAGGCTTCACTTCATATTAAAAAATTAAAAAGGCTTGACCGAATCGGTCAAGCCTTTTTAATTTTAAAATAGCGTTGTCATCCAATAAATAAATCCATAAACTACACTTGCAGAAACACCATATACAATAACAGGCCCTGCTATTGTAAACATTTTAGCGGCCGTTCCTAAGATCATACCCTCTGTCTTAAACTCTACTGCCGGGGCGACCACGGAATTGGCAAAGCCGGTAATGGGCACTAAGGTTCCCGCGCCGGCCACCTTGGCGATATTATCGTACAGGCTCAGTCCCGTCAGCAGCGCGGACAGTGCTACCAGACTCATAGCCGTGGCGGTGGATGCATCCTGCTTCTCTAAGCCCAATTTGCCGAATCCCCACATCGCCACCTGTCCCAGCAGGCAGATCAGCCCGCCGATCCAAAAGGCATTGATGCAATCCTTCCAAATTGGCGACTTGGGACTTATTTTATCTACCAGCTTTTGATAATCCTTTTCTTTCATTCCGATCCCTCCGGCAATAGTTTGCCCCGAAATCTTCCGGTGTATCAAGGAAAAGCTATTTTTTCAAATTCCCGTTTATCGGGCAGAAGCCCTCCCCTTTGGGGAGGGTGGTTCGGCAACGCCGAACCGGGAGAGGTGCAGGAAATTATTTCAAATTTCTCTGCGTTTTAGTAAATTCCGGAGGTTTTTCAACCTCTTCCGTCACGCCTTCGGCGTGCCACCTTCCCCAAAGGGGAAGGCTTGTCTCACCAATAAATGGCAATTTCTCGGGCATAAAAAAGCACAGCCGCTGTACGGCTGTGCTTTTTTATCACGAATACAGGGCTTCCAAAGCGGCTCTTGCCGCATCCTGCTCGGCACGCTTCTTGCTGCTGCCGGAACCGACACCCACCACCTGGTCATTGAGCCGCAGCTGAACCTCGAAATGCTTGTCGTGATCCGGGCCGGACTCGCCCACCAGCACATAGGAAAGGGTCTGATTCTTTTTCTGCTGCACCTTTTCCTGAAGCGCCGTCTTGTAGTCCATATTGTAAGGATGGTTTACCGGCACATGATCCAGCACAAACTTCTGCACGAAGCTTTTTGCCGCCTCCATGCCGCCATCCAAATAACAGGCCGCGATGACAGATTCCACCGCGTCCGCCAAAATGGACTCCCGTCCCGGGCCGCCGCCTTGCTCCTCACCTTTGCCCAGGAGCAGATGCCTGCCCAGATCCAACCGCACGGCCACCACAGCCAGGCTTCTTTCGCAGACCATATCTGCCCGCATCCGGGTCAGTTCGCCCTCGGGACGGTTGGGGAATGTCCGATACAGATAATCTGCCACCAGCATACCCAAAATAGAATCCCCCAGGAATTCCAGCCGCTCGTTGCTCATCAGGCTGTCATGCCAACGCTCATTGGCATAGGAAGAGTGGGCCATCGCCTGTTGCAGCAAGGTGATGTTCTGAAAACGGTAGCCAATGGCTTCTTCCAAATCCTTAAGCATCGGGGTTCTCCTTTCGGGGAGATATCTGCTGCAAGCATGTCTCCAGCTCCGCAGAAATATCCTTCTGGGCCGCCTGCTCTGCCTGACGCACCGCATTGCGGAAAGCCAGGGCATCGGAAGCACCGTGGGCCTTGATTACCGGCTTGCGGATACCCAAAAACTCTGTGCCGCCAATGGTGCGGTAGTCCATCATGTCCATGACCTCGTCCACACCCTTCTTACAGAAGAGATAGCCGATTTTGGACAAGAAGCTGCGCTTAAAGATTTTATGCTTCATAAGGCTGCCCATAAACATGGCAGTACCTTCGATAGATTTCAGCAGCACGTTGCCGGAGAATCCGTCGCAGACCACCACATCCACCGCGCCCAAAGGCACATCCCGGGCTTCCACGTTACCCACAAAGTTGATAAGTCCCTGATTGGCCGCATCCTGCAAAAGGGCATACGCTTCCTTCTGCAGAGCTGTACCCTTGGAATCCTCAGTACCGATGTTCAGGAGGCCAACCTTGGGGTTTGCCACCCCCAGGGTATTCCTGGCATAAAGAGAACCCACCAAACCGAACTGAAGCAGAAACTCCGGGGTACACTCGGCATTGGCGCCGCAGTCCAAAAGCACCGTCTTACCACCGGCTTTATTGGGCATAGCAGGGCCCATAGCCGCCCGGCGGATTCCCTTGACCCGCTTGACAAGCAGTGTTGCACCGGTCAGCAACGCGCCGGTGCTGCCTGCGGAGATAAAGGCATCGCCCCGTCCGTCTGCCAACAGCTTCAAACCTACCACCATGGAAGAATTTTTCCGCTTGTGGACCACTGCCGCCGGATCGTCGTGCATATCCACAACATCCTCCGCATTGACGATCTCTACCCCGGCAGGTAAATCTGCGATTCCATGGCTGCGCAGGACGCCCAGGATCTCTTCTCCCCGGCCTACTAAGGTGACTTGGGAGCCAAAGCACTTAGCTGCTTCCACAGCACCAAGAACCGGTGCCTGGGGCGCATTGTCGCCACCCATGGCATCCAGAATGATCTTCATAATCGCACCTCTTTCTCTTTATATACCCTGGGCCACCAATTCATCGATCACAGCCAGGGATCGGTTGGCAATGGCCAGGTTCTTTTCCGCCTTCTTGCGGATTCTCTGCTCCAGCGGAGAAATGATACTGAAATTCACATTCATCGGCTGGAAGTTTTCAATGCTCTCATCACTGATGTACAGGCCCAAAGCGCCAATGGCAGTGGTTTTGGGGAATTCCGGCAGGGGTCTTCCCTGCACCTTGGCCGCCATAGCCACAGCCGCCAGGAAGCCGGATGCCGCAGACTCTACATAGCCTTCCACGCCGGTCATCTGTCCGGCAAAGGCCACCAAAGGATTCCGACGGTCGGCATAATACCGATCCAGCAGTCGGGGACTCTGGAGGAAGGTGTTGCGGTGCATCACACCGTAGCGCACAAACTCGGCATTGCGGAGTGCCGGGATCATGGAAAATACCCGTTTCTGCTCCGGGAATTTCAGATGGGTTTGGAATCCCACCAAATTGTAAACACTCTTTGCCGCGTTATCCTGCCGCAGCTGCACCACCGCATAAGGCTCTTTGCCGGTTTTGGGATCCGTGAGGCCTACCGGCTTCAGAGGGCCATAGCGCAGGGTATCCACCCCCCGACGGGCCATAACTTCCACAGGCATACAGCCTTCAAAAACATTGTTGTCTTCGAAGCCGTGAACCTCCGCCTCTTCGGCATGGATCAGTTCCTCCAGGAACGCCTCATACTGCTCCTTGTTCATAGCGCAGTTTACATAATCCGGCGTTCCCCGGTCATAGCGGCTCTGCCACCAGGCAAGATCCATATCCACAGACTCCGCCGTCACTAAAGGTGCCGCCGCGTCAAAGAAATGCAGATACTCCGTTTGACCGAAATACTGGCCGATGGCATCACTCATGGCATCGGAGGTCAGAGGGCCTGTGGCAATGATTACCGGTCCTTCCGGCACCTGGGTAACTTCCTGAGAAACCACGGTAATGTTGGGGTGTTCCCGGAGCTTTTTGGTAACCGCCTGGGCAAAGCCCTGTCGATCCACCGCCAGACAGCCTCCGGCTTCCACCTTGGTTTCCAAAGCGCACTGCATAATCAGACTGCCGCAGCGACGCAGCTCTTCCTTCAAAAGACCCACGGCATTTTCCAGCCGATCGCCCCGGAAGGAATTGGAGCAAACCAATTCTGCAAAATCGTCACTATGGTGGGCAGGACTTTTCTTTTGGGGCTTCATTTCGATCAGCTCTACCTGGATTCCCCGTTGCGCCAGCTGCCATGCAGCTTCCGAACCGGCCAGTCCTGCACCGATCACTTTTACTGTTGTCATTTTTCTGCCCCCTTTGTCTTTTTGGCAGATTTCTTCTTGGCAGCAGGTTTCTTTTCCTCTGCGGTTTCTTTCTTCTTATAGTAGCCACGCTTGTCTTCCGGCAGGAAATTGGCACACTTTTCGTTGATGCAGAAAGCTTTCTGCTTACCTCTGCCGGATTTCTTAAACATGGTCTGTCCACATTCCGGGCAATCCAGCTCTGTAGGCACATCCCAGCTCATAAAGCCGCAATCTGTACCCTTTTCGCAGGCATAGTAGGCATAGCCCCGCTTGGATTTGCGCTTGAGAATGGTGCTTCCGCACAGGGGGCAGCGGCCGGGCATACGCTCCACAATGGGCTTGGTGGTCTTGCACTCCGGCCAGCCGGGGCAGGCCAGGAATTTGCCGAAACGGCCAACCTTCACCACCATCTTCCGTCCACAAGCCTCGCAGACCTCCTCGGTCTCCTCTTCGGGGACTTTCAGGCGAGTACCCTCCAAAGCAGCTTCCGCATCGGTCAGTTCCTTTTGGAAGCCGTTGTAAAAGTCCCCAAGAACGGCTTTCCAGTTCCGCTTACCTGCTTCCACATCGTCAAGGCTGGTTTCCATATTGGCGGTAAACTCCACATCGATGATATCCTGGAACCGATCCATCATGAGGCTATTTACCACCTCGCCCAAAGCAGTAGGCATCAGTCGCTTGTCTACTTTATTCACATATTCCCGATCCTGGATCACAGAAACGGTAGCCGCGTAGGTAGAAGGACGACCTACGCCCTTTTCTTCCATAGCTTTGACCAGGGTAGCTTCCGTATACCGGGCCGGGGGCTGGGTGAAATGCTGCTCCTTGCGGATATCGGCAACAGAAGCCTGTTCTCCCTCCCGCAGATCCGGCAGCGGAGATGAGGCCGCTTCTGTTTCGTCGTCCTTGCCTTCCTCATAGACGGCAATGAAGCCGGCAAACCGCAGGCTCTGATGGCTGCTGCGGAACATATGCCCGGCACACTGCGTGTCAATGGATACCGTATCGTAAACCGCATTGGCCATTTGGGATGCCAGGAAACGGCTCCAAATCAGCTTATAGAGCTTATACTGCTCCTTGGTCAGACTGCCCTGGATCCGCTCCGGGTCCAGCTCCACATGGGTGGGACGGATGGCTTCGTGGGCATCCTGGGCGTTCGACTTGGTCTTAAACACATGGAACTTGCCGTAATAATACTCCTTGCCGTAGCGATTTTTGATAAAATCTGCCGCGGCGGCCATAGCCTCATCGGAAAGCCGGAGAGAGTCGGTACGCATATAGGTAATCAGGCCCAAAGTACCTTCTCCTGCCACATCCACACCTTCATAAAGCTGCTGGGCAATGGCCATGGTACGCTTGGGGGTCATATTCAGCTTCCGGGAAGCTTCCTGCTGCAAAGTAGAGGTGGTAAAGGGAGGCGCAGCAGTGCGCTTCTTCTCCGCCCGCTTTACATTGGTGACCGTAAAGGTCTTGCCGGTGATATCATCGATCACCGCCTGTACCTGGTTTTCGTTTTCCAGTTCCTTTTTCTTGTCTGTACCGTAGTACCGGGCGGTGAAAGAGCCGGGCTTCTCCAGCCGGTTCAGCTTTACATCCAGCGACCAGTATTCCTTAGGCTGGAAGGCACGGATCTCGTTTTCCCGATCCACCACCAGTCGGGTGGCAACACTTTGGACACGGCCGGCGCTGAGACCCCGACGCACCTTCTTCCACAGCAGCGGAGACAGCTGATAACCCACGATCCGGTCCAAAATACGCCGGGCCTGCTGGGCATCCACCAAATGATAGTCGATATCCCGGGGATTGGCGATGGACTCGCGCACCACCCGCTGGGTGATCTCATTGAAGGTCACACGACGGGCCTTTTCTGTGGGCAGATCCAGCAATTCTTTCAGATGCCAGGAGATGGCTTCGCCCTCCCGGTCCGGGTCAGTTGCCAGATATACGGTATCTGCCTG
>JAGBTV010000020.1 GCA_017631155.1 Oscillospiraceae bacterium
TGGTTGCGGAGGCAGGACTCGAACCTACGACCTCCGGGTTATGAGCCCGACGAGCTTCCAACTGCTCTACTCCGCGATATGCACACTTGCTCTCAAGTGCGTAGATAGTATACCATGGTGGGGCGGCTTTGTCAACTATTTTTTATGTCGTCCTTTGTTAGGATGCCCCGACAAACCGGGTTTATACCTGCATTTTTTGCTTGCGCAACAGTATGAGATATGCTATACTGGCAAAAGAAAAAATGTGGAGATGATGGTATGTATTCAGACCAGGAAAAAGCCCGACAAATTTTGGAGCAGGGCGGCCACACCTGTGTGCTGTGCTGTGAAGAGGAATTCTACACCGACGACCGTCGGGGTGTCCGTCCCCTGCTGGATTTTTTGGAACGCAGCCGGGACTGGCACCGCTTCTGCGCTGCTGACAAAGTGGTTGGCAAGGCAGCTGCATTCTTATACCAACTTATGGGAGTTCGGGCGCTATATGCCCAGGTAGTCAGCGAGCCTGCAGCAAAAGTTCTGAAGGAAGCCGGCATTCAGCTGACCTACGGCACAATGGTTTCTGCCATTCGGAATCGCACTGACACCGGCTTCTGCCCTATGGAAACTGCCGTTTGGGATCTTATCGATCCCGAAGAAGCCTTGCCTGTTCTGAAGGTTACCTTGGAAAATTTAGCAAAGAACGCCGGATCTTAGGCGGAATTTCCTAAGATCCGGCGTTCTTTGTTTTTCTCAAATTCCCACAAGGTCAAAGCCCTTGCCGTTAAAGACGGCAATGTGGTCAATTCCGGCATCCCGGAGAAGCTCCATAGACTCATCAAAATAATAAGTCAGGTTATCCTTATGGTGGGAGTCTGCGCTGAGCAGGATATGTCCCCCCTGCTGCTTCACAGTATCCAGGAGATAGCTGCAGGGATAGGGCGTTTTCCGCCAGCCACGGGAAATGGCACCGGTGTTCATCTCAATATAGGGGCAGACAGCAATGGCACGAGCCAAAGCATCCCGGGCGATCTTGCGATAGGCTTCCTCTTCCTCGGGCATCAGACTGAACTTGGTGATTACATCGAAATGACCCACAAAGTTAGGATCTACTCGCTCCACATGCTCACAGAGCATATCAAAATAGCATTTTGCCATGGCCACATAATCGCCGCCAAAGACCTCATTGGCGCAGTCTTTTTGCTGCTGGGGGCTGTGGTCAATGGGATAACACACACCGTCCCGGACGATATAATGGACGGAGGCCAAAATATAGTCATACTCATTTCTGTCCACGGGGGTGGAGTAATAGTCCAACTCCATGCCTAAGTACACCGGGATCTGAGAAGCATACTTCTGCTTGAGCCTTCTTATCTCCTGCTTATAGGCCTCGTACCGATCCTCCCACATACAGTAGCTGGGATCGCAGGCGGTAAAGCTGTGGTCAGAAAAGCCCAAAGACAACATATTCTTTTCGATGGCGGACAGAACATTTTCCTCCGGGGTATGCTTGCCGTCAGAAAAATTTGAGTGGTTATGCAAGTTGGAATAGCGCATTGGTTTTCCCTCCACAGATCGTTTCCTGCATTATACCCAATTATTTTGATGAAATCAACCCCAAATCACCAATCCGAATCCGTCAATTCCCGGTGCAGCTTTTGCAACGCCTTTTTTTCAATCCGGGATACATAGCTGCGGCTGATTCCCAGCATTTGGGCAACCTCCCGCTGGCGGTGGACCTTTGCCCCGCCCATGCCGTAGCGGAGCAATATCACCTGCTTTTCCTGGTCTGTCAGGCAGGTATCTACCGCTGTTTTCAATGCCTGCACCCGCTGGCGGTTGCTGATGGTCTCCAGCAGGTCCTCATCCTCCCCTACCACATCCATAAATGACAGAGCTGTGCCGTCATTGCCGGTTTCGATATAATCGGAAAGAGATACATCCTGGGCGGATTTTTTCTGACTGCGAAAATACATCAAAATCTCATTTTCCACGCACCGGGCGGCATAGGTAGCCAATCTTGCTCCTTTGGAATTGTCAAAGGTGGTAATGCCTTTGATGAGTCCAATGGTGCCAATGGAGATCAGATCCTCCTGGTCTGATGTTTGGGCATAGTATTTTTTCATGATATGGGCAACCAAACGAAGATTGCGTTCAATGAGTATATTTCTGGCTTCCAGGTCTCCCTGGGCGGACAGCTTCAGATAGTACTCCTCTTCCTGGGCGGTCAGCGGCCGGGGAAAGCTTCCGGTGGAAAGCTGCAGGGAATACAGCAAGCTGCTGAGCATCAGCCATACAGCGGTGAGCATGATTATCACCTCCGCTGTTACTGTATTCGCCACAGCCAGTCCTTTTTCCTACAAAAGCCCGTCCTAAAGGTGGTTTTCTTGTTACAACGAAAGCAAAGCCCTCCTGTAAAGTTACGGGAAGATGACTGATTTAAAAGATAAATGCGTCCCGGTCTGAAGAGAGCACCCTTTGTCAGGCATTACTTCCTTATGGAGTATTGCCCTTTGAGGCGCTCTCTAACTTTCCGCAAAGAATCCGTAGGTTCCGCTGACGGGATCCTGAAAAAGCGGGATCTGAGGCGGCAGAAAGGTAAAGACGGTAAAGGTCACAGCCAGCAGGCACAGTATCGCCACCGCCAGTTTCGGACACACCGGGCAGGAAAATCCCCGGGCAAACAGCTTGGTTTCCACCCAATAGGCCAGCCCTGCCGCCAGGAAAAAGAGGGTAATATTAAACCAGTCGGCCTTGACACCCAAAACCCCGGTGTAGGTGTAATACACCACCACGATGAGCCCAAGTCCCAGCAAAATCCCTATCAGCTTGATGCACCAAAAGGATTCTGTATCCTTTCCCCAATACATCCACTGCGCCAGAGTGAACAGCACCATGGGGTAGAAAAGCAGCTTCAAATGCTCCCATATGGATTCATTCACCGCAGAAAAAAGTGCCGCTGCTGCACTCCCACCTGTCCAGTCGAAGAAAAAATGCAGCAGCGTCCCTACCACCGCGGTAAATACGAAACCAACTACTTGCCAATACGGTATTTCCTTTTTCATAAATCAACACCCCGTTCTTAGGATATAGATTATTATATTCCCCCGCATCCCATCCTTATCACAA
>JAGBTV010000131.1 GCA_017631155.1 Oscillospiraceae bacterium
AGGTAAAGCGCAACTTTATCATCCGTTCCCGGTTCATTAAGTTTATGCGCAATTATCTGGATAATATGGGTTACATCGAAGTGGAGACCCCGGTGCTGAATACCATCGCCGGCGGCGCTTCTGCCCGCCCCTTTATCACCCACCACAATACCCTGGACATCGATCTGTACATGCGTATTGCTACCGAGCTGCCCTTGAAGCGGCTGATCATCGGCGGCATGGACCGGGTGTATGAGATCGGCAGAATCTTCCGCAATGAGGGCATGGACCCCAAGCATAACCCCGAGTTCACCTCTGTTGAGCTGTACCAGGCTTATGCCGATTTCCACGATATGATGGACATCGCCGAGGGTATCATCTCCGGCGCTGCCAAGGAGATCCTGGGTACTTACGAAGTGGAGTGGATGGGTGAAAAGATTGACCTGACTCCCGGCTGGCGCCGCCTGACTATGGTGGAAGCCGTCAAGGAGTATGTGGGTATCGACTTTGATGCCATTACCGACGATGCTGAGGCCGTGGCCGCTGCCGCTGCCAAGGGCGTAGAGCTGGCGGATGCCGCGGAGAAGACCTGGGGCAACGCTCTGTATGCCTGCTTCGACCAGAGAGTGGAAGAGCATCTGATCCAGCCCACCTTCATCACCATGTATCCTGTGGAGGTTTCTCCTCTGACCAAGCGCAGCCCCAAAGATCCCCGGCTTACCGAGCGTTTCGAGCTGTTTGTCTGCCACTCCGAGCTGGCCAACGCTTACTCCGAGCTGAACGATCCTATCGATCAGAGAAACCGCTTCCAGAAGCAGGTGGAGCAGCGTGAGCGCGGTGACGACGAGACCGAAATGATGGATGAGGATTTCCTCAACGCTATGGAATACGGCATGCCCCCCACGGGCGGCATGGGAATCGGCATCGACCGTACCGTGATGCTGCTGACCAACAACGACACCATCCGCGAGGTTATCCTGTTCCCGACGATGAAGCCGTTGGATTGAAAAAACCTCTAAAAACCGCTTAAAACCCCTATTTTTGGGCGCTTTTGAGGCAGCGTTGGGCTTAGAAAGACCAATTTACCAAAAATGCTTGAGAAAGTGCTGTCAATTGACGGCACTTTCTTTTTGCTATTGCCTTGAAAATCATCAAGATGGAGAGTATAATTTAGTTCAATAAATTCGAATTTGTCGAACAGAGCAGGGCTTGCAGATAAGAAAATCTTGAGTTTCTGCAGGCAAAACGATAAGATATGAGAGTCCATAAGAATTACAGTAGCATAGTATATTGATTTGCTGTGAAGCGTTAGGAGGAAACCATGGGTCTGAAATCGAAAAAAACACCCTATCAGGGAATGTGGATTATTTTGCTGATTATGGCTTTGCCGTCGGTGGTCCTTACCTGGGTCTTTTATGCGGTGATTTCCACGCAGCAGGCCCATCTTCCCCAGGAAGTAAACTGGGCTTCGTCCAAGATCTTCGGCTGCGGCTGCGGTGTGGTATTTCAGCTTTCCTGCTGCCTGACAGGGGCATTTAAGAAAGATGTTCAGGCGGTAAAAAAACGGCTGAAGGAGTTTTTTGCCAACATTGTGGTATCTGCAAGGCTGGCGTTTTCCTGCTATTGGGATGATGTAAAAACCTTGGGTCTTGCCCTGTGGATCGACCTTGCCATAATTGGGCTGAACGCCTATGTTTTTGTGGATGCCATATTGGATTTTATGACATTACGGGGATTTATCTGAGAAAAGGGCTATGACATTTTGTGTCATAGCCCTTTTTGGTTGGTTGCCAATTCTCGTTTGTCGGGCAGATTGTAGTGTTGTGCGCCGCCTCTTGCCCCCCGCATTTATGAGGGGGGTGTCAGCCGAACAGGCTGACGGGGGGAGTAAAATGCAACGAAAAACAACTCCCCCAGTCAAAAATGCCGTAAAACGACATTTTTGCCAGCCCCCTCTTCAAAGCGGGGGCCGCGGGCGGCTTCGCCGCCAAGTTCTATCGCAACTCCCGGAGAAATGGCAATTTGTTGGTATGAATAACAGATACAAAAGGGGCCTGTTGCGTAAAAGCAACAGGCCCTGCGGTTTATTTGATTTCCTGTTCCAGCGCGTCGAATTCCGGGGTGCTGAAGAACTCGCCAAGGGTAATTTCAAAAGCATCGCAAAGCTTTTTGATGGTAACACTGCCGGGGTTTTGACTTTCTCCATTCAATATGCTTTTAATTGTGGATTGAGGAACAGCGGCCAAATTGCTTAACCCATTGGGAGTGATGCCATTTTGTTTGCACAGCTGACGAATTCTAAATGCAATAGTCTCTGCGGTATTCATGCGCACCACCTCCAGTTGATTTATCACTAATATGATAACCGAAATGAATGATGCACATTAGTGACTATTCACTAACTGGGGAAAATATGTTACAATGATGATATATCACTAACTCGGAGGCGGTGGGAACGATGGTATGTACTTTTTTCGGGCACAGGGATTGTTATAGTTTGGATCGGGCGGTGTTGCGAAACGCCATTGAGGATTTGATAGAGCAAGGGGCGGAGGATTTCCTGGTCGGTCATCAGGGGCGGTTTGACGGTATGGTACATAGCTGCTTAAAATCACTCCGGGGGCAGTATCCGCATATTCGGTACAGCGTAGTCCTTGCATACCTGCCAACAGAAAAAAGAGTGTTCGAGGAATTTATGGACACCGTGTATCCCGAGGGCATCGAGGAGATTCACCCGAAGTATGCCATTGACTGGCGCAATCGATATCTCATCCGTCAGGCGGATGTTTGCCTATGTTATGTTAACCGAGCCTGGGGCGGTGCGCATAAATATGCCTGTATGGCCAAGTGTCAAGGTTTGCGCGTTATAAACCTTGGCAGCGCAGTGCTGTAAAATATCCCGTCCGGATTTCCGGACGGGATATTCGTATAGGAATTATCTCCACAGCATGGTTTGGGTGAACCAATAGGCAAGAAGCAAAGAAACAGCCAGGACGCCTACAATATATAAAATTCTAAGTCTGCCATTTAAGAGCTTTTTGGAAAACACAACGGACAAGATGGTTGTGCAAAGGGCAATCACGCCCCAAAACAGGGCGGTAAAATCGTTGGCGTTGAAGGATGCGGAAACTGCGTTGCCGAATTCATCTGTCACAGGACAGCCGCAGCCAAACCAGTTTACAATATAATTCTTATTTAGCCAGCTGTAGGGAATGTACCAGATTGGGAACAGAAACAGCGGCAGGACAAGATAGGCAGAGGGGATCTTCTGTTTTGGTTCCATATGGGATACCTCCGTGAAATGTTTTTTATATCATAGCATAATTGCAAACAATTTTCAATATTCTTGCGGATAGGGGAATTTTTGTGATTGCGGATAGGGGAATTTTTGTGATTGCGGATAGGGGAATTTTTGTGATTGCGGATAGGGGAATTTTTGTGATTGCAAAACCACAAAATTGTGGGGAGACTTGCTTTTTTACCTTGAAATGGTATAATACCCACTAGAATATCCCTTGGAAAAAGGAGTGGGAAGATTTGAAAGTTTCCTGGAAAAAACTGTGGCAGGTTTTTATCACATTTTTTAAGATCGGCGCCTTTACCTTTGGCGGCGGCTATGCCATGATCCCCCTGATCCAGCGGGAAGCGGTAGAAAACCGTAAGTGGGTTTCGGATGAGGATATTTTGGATATCGTTACCATCGCAGAGTCCACCCCCGGCCCCATCGCTATCAACGCCGCTACTTTTGTTGGCTACCGGGCGGCAGGCTTTTTGGGCTCTGTGGCAGGTACATTGGGTGTGGTGCTGCCCTCTTTTACCATTATTTTGCTGATCTCCTATGTGCTGCGGGAATTTCAGGATATTGTGGCGGTGCAGTATGCCTTTGCCGGTATCCGGGCTGGTGTTTTGGCTCTGATTATCAAAGCCCTTTGGGGGATGTACAAAAAGTGTAAAAAGAACCTGGTCAGCTATATTGTGATGGCAGTAGCCTTTGTACTGTCGGCCTTTGTGAATATCAGCGTATTGCCCCTGCTGGCTGGCTGTGCGGTGTTTGGCCTGGTGACTATGCTGATTATGGAAAGGAAGGTGCAGAAATGATTTTTTTAGAGCTTTTTTGGACTTTCTTTAAGATCGGTGCCTTTACCTTTGGCGGCGGCTATGCCATGCTGCCCCTGATCCAGGCGGAAGTGACCGGCAGAAATTGGATCAGTGAAGAGAGTGTGGTAAACTTCGTTGCGGTAAGCGAAAGTACCCCCGGCCCCTTTGCCATCAATATGGCAACCTATGTTGGCTCGGAAATGGGCGGTGCATTTGGTGTGGCCGGCAGTATCTTCGGATCGTTTTGCGCTACCTTGGGTGTGGTGCTGCCCTCCTTTGTGATTATCCTCATTGTGGCAAAATGCTTCCAGCGGTTTAAAAACAGCCGGGTGATCCGGGGCTGTATGTCCGGTTTGAAGCCGGCAGTTATCGGCCTCATCGCCGCTGCGGTGATCTCCATCGGCGCTACGGTGTTTATTCCTAATGGGTTTGCCTGGGAGATCTTCCGGCAGGTTCGTACTTATCTGTTTTTGGGCATCTCGGCACTGGCTTTGGTGCTGGCTTTCAAAAAGCTGCATCCCATTATCATTATCTGTATCTGCGCGGTATTGGGAATTGCTGCCGGATATTTGGGTTTCTTATAAGATGCAATGACGGTCGGTCTTACGAAAAATATTTTGTAAAAAATAATAGAATGAAGCTGTCATTCCGAGTGAAGCGAAGCGAAATCGAGGAATCTACGCGCTAAATTACTGCTATGCAGAAAAATAGCGAAAAGATCCTTCGACTCGCTTACGCTCGCTCAGGATGACAGCGTTATTTTATTCCATAACCTTTCAAGGGATTTTGCACAAATTTACCTGCATGAGATAGCCTTTTTGTCAATAAATCCGTGCTTGCAAATGGCGATAAAGGTGTTATAATAACCATTATGAGAAGTATTGCCATTAGAAAGAGAAGGTAAGGAGGGCACTTGTGGGTATTCGGTTAAAGCTTATGCGATACTGGCAGAGAAGAAATCGGCTTTCCCCGGCGCAGATATTTGCATTGGCATTTGCGCTGATTATTTTGGTGGGCAGCCTGCTCCTTTCTTTGCCGGCAGCCTCCCGGGATGGAGCGTCCTGCGGCTTCCGTCCTGCCTTGTTTACGGCAACCTCCGCAACCTGTGTTACTGGCCTTACGTTATATGACACCTGGACACAGTGGAGCGCCTTTGGTCAGATCGTGATATTGAGTTTGATCGAAGTCGGTGGCCTTGGCTTTATGTCTGCTGCGTCGGTGATGGTTTTTCTGCTGCGCCGCAAGGTAGGTCTGCGGCAGCGGATGCTCATGGCCCAGGCGTTAAGCGTTGACGAAATGGATGGCGTGGTGCGTCTGCAAAAATGGGTTTTGTGCGGCAGCTTGTCGGTACAGCTTGTGGGCGCGCTGATCCTCTTTTTCCGCTTTTTGCCCCAGGTTGGCTGGCAGACTGCCGCCTGGTGGGGAACATTCCATTCCATTTCTGCTTTCTGCAACGCAGGCTTTGATGTGATGGGTTCGGTAGCCCCCGGGACAAGTGTGATGGCCTATAATCACGATCCCGTGGTCTTCATAACGCTGATGGCTTTGGTGGTGATTGCCGGTCTTGGCTTTTTCGTTTGGGACGAGGTGGTCAGACTTCGCCGCTTCCGTAAATTCAGTGTGTATACCAAGCTGGTACTGCTGACCTCCGGGGTGTTGATTTTGGGAGGCGCAGCGCTGTTTTTGATTTTGGAGTGGAGCAATCCCGGTACCCTTGGCCCTATGCCGGTTCCCCAAAAGATCCTCAATGCCTTTTTTCAGTCGGTGACAGTCCGGACCGCCGGCTTTGCCGGGGTGGATCAGGCGTTGCTGACAGATGGCAGCAAGGGCGTCAGTTTGGTGCTGATGCTCATTGGCGGCTCTTCCGGCTCTACAGCCGGCGGTGTTAAAACGGTGACCATGGTGGTGTTGATGCTGTTTATTTGGACCAGATGCCGGGGCAGGGAAACGGTGACCGTATACAAGCGGACCATTTCCGCGGGAAAGGTCATGGATGCCATGACCATCGTTGGCATTATGGTGGCTTTGGCGCTGTTTGGCGGTATTTTTATCAGCGCCACATCCCCTGTGTCTTTTACGGACGGCTTATTTGAAGCTGTTTCCGCTTTGGCAACGGTGGGACTGACGGCCGGAACAACCGGAAATTTGAGCATTGCTGCCCAAATTTTGATTATCATTTATATGTATTTCGGCAGGGTCGGTGTGCTGACCTTGAGTCTTGGCTTCCTGATGGGCAACCGGGCGGAGGAGCGCTTCCGCTATGCCCAGACAAATCTATTGATTGGTTAGGTGATTGCAGTATGAAATCCTATATCGTAGTTGGTTTAGGCCGGTTTGGCAGCGAGGTTGCCCGGCAGCTTTGCCTGCAGGGGTGTGAGGTGCTGGCTATGGACAATCGCAGTGACCTGGTGCAGCAGATTTCCTCAGATGTGACCCATGCGGTGGTAGCGGATGCCCGGGATAAGGAAGTGCTGAAGGCCCTGGGGGTCAAAGACTTTGACTGCGCCATTGTGGCCATCGGCGGCGATTTGTCTGCTTCTGTGCTGGCTACCATGAATATCAAGGAGCTTGGCGTACCCTATGTGGTGTGCAAGGCCCACGATGATACCCATCGCCGGGTGCTGGAGAAGATCGGTGCGGATCGGGTTACCATCCCGGAGCAGGAAAATGCCGCCCGGCTGGCCCGGAGTCTGTCTTCTTTGAATGTGTTGGATTATATCGAGCTTTCTGAGGATTACGGCATTGTGGAAATTCCGTCCCCCCGGGACTGGCACGGAAAAACCCTGAAGGAACTGAATGTTCGGGCGAAGCTGGGTGTGAATATTCTTGCGATACGGCGGGGCGGTAAGATCAATGTATCCCCGGCGGCGGACTTTTCCATCTGTGAGGCAGATATCATGGTGGTACTGGGCGACACCATCGCCCTGGAAAAGGTGCAGAAGCTATGACAGAAGAACGAATCACAGCCCGAAAAAACCCTCTGCTGCAGCAGGTGCGTAAATTGCTTTCTTCCCGGAAAGAACGGCAGGAAACGGAGCTTTATGTGGCAGACGGAACGAAGCTTTTGGAAGAAGCCGCAAAATATGCCCAGCTGGATACGGTGATTCTGTCTGACGGAGTGGAGGCTGACTTGCCGGAACACATCCGGTTGGTACGGGTGCCGGGAGATGTGATGGAATCCATTTCTCCCATGCAGACCCCCCAGGGGGCGCTGTTTCTGTGCCGGATGCCGGAGCAGAAAGCCTTTGTTCCCCAAAAGCGGATGCTGCTGCTGGACGGGATTCAGGATCCCGGCAATTTGGGAACCATCCTGCGGACGGCAGATGCCTTACAAGTGCCGGTGGTACTGCTGGAAGGCTGCGCCGATCCTTATAATCACAAAACCGTCCGGGCTTCCATGGGTGCGGTGTTCCGTACACCGCCTGTTCGGGCTGACTGGGAACAGGTCAAGACGGCCTTCCAGCGGGAGAAGATCCCGGTGGGTGTTACGGCTTTAAGTGATACCGCCCGGGATATCCGGCAGTGGAATCTGCGGGATATGGCGGTGGTCATTGGCAGCGAGGGACAAGGGGTTCGCCCCCAAATCCTGGAGCAAGCGGATGCCCGGCTGATTATTCCTATGGACAGTCAGTGCGAATCCTTAAATGCCGCAGTGGCGGCGACTATTGTTTTGTGGCAGATGACAAACCTGTAAAGATAGAGAGGGTAATCCATGCTGGTACATTGGATTTGGCTTGCCGCGAGACCCGGTCTGAACGATCGGGAGAAAGTAGCGGTGCTGGAATATTTTTCTGACCCGGAAGCAGCTTTCTATGCTCCGGCAGAGGCTTTTGGCAAGGTAGAAGGCTTGTCTTCCCGTGCTGTTGCGGCTTTGGCGGATAAGAACCTGTCTGGGGCAGAGGAAATCCTGCAGCAATGCTCTGAAAAGCAGATCCATATTTGTACCTATCGGGATGGTGCTTATCCTGCCAAGCTGAAGAATATTCCCGATCCTCCGGTGGTACTGTATTATAAAGGCGTGCTTCCGGATTTGGACGGACACCCGGTGATTGGTGTGGTAGGCACCCGGGAGTGTTCCGGTTACGGCATCAGCACAGCCCAGCGCTTAGGTTATCAGATCGCGGCCTGCGGCGCGGTGGTGGTATCCGGTGCGGCCAAGGGCATTGATACAGCGGCTATGACCGGTGCCATGACAGCCGGCGGCAAGGTGGTAGGTGTTTTGGGCAGCGGTGTGGATGTGGTATATCCGGCTTCTGCCAGGCAGTTGTATCGGGATACGGAGCAAGCAGGCTGTCTTGTCAGCGAGTTTCCTCCCGGAACGGCGCCGTTAAAATGGAATTTTCCCAAGCGAAACCGGATCATCAGCGGTTTGAGCTGCGGTATTTTGGTGGTGGAGGCCCCGGAAGAAAGCGGCGCGCTGATTACAGCCCGTCAGGCGGCAGAGCAGGGCCGGGATGTGTTTGTGGTGCCTGGAAATATTGATATGCCCAGCTTCACCGGCAGCAACGCCCTTTTGCGGGAAGGTGCCATCATGGCAGGCTCCGGTTGGGATGTGGTGGGTGAATATCAGACCCAGTACCCGGACAAAGTACATAAGAACATCGAACTTCCGGAGAATGTGGAGCATTCTATGCCGAAAGTGGCGCAAAAACCGGCTTCCCCGGCAGAAAAGAAAACTTTCGACAGAAGAAAAGAAAAAATAACCGTTGACAAGAAAGCCTCCTGCGCGTATAGTGACGTAGACAGCTATCGCCCGGCATCTCCGGATGAAGCGGTTCTTTTGGAGAAGCTGGGGAAAGATACCTGGCAGATTGATGAACTGATTGCCGGGGCAGGACTGCCTACGGGAAAGATTTTGAGTTTGCTGACATTGCTGGAGATCAAGGGCGTGGTGGAGCGCCTGCAGGGTCAGCAGGTAAGAAGGAAGAATAAACCATAAGAATGGAGTATATACATGGCAAGAGTATCGAATCTTGTAATTGTAGAGTCGCCTTCCAAGGCTAAGACCATTGGAAAGTATTTGGGACCGGAGTACACCGTAAAGGCCAGCATGGGTCATCTGCGGGACCTGCCCAAAAGCACCATGGGCGTAGATTTGGAACACGACTTTACCCCCAAGTATATCCCGGTATCCGGCAAGGAAGAGCTGATCCGGGAACTGAAAAAAGCGGCTGCCCAGGCAGATACCGTATATCTGGCAACTGACCCGGACCGGGAGGGCGAAGCCATCTCCTGGCATCTGAAAGAATTGCTGGATCTGCCCACAGAAAAGGCCCGTCGTGTGACCTTCAATGAGATCACCCAGCGGGTGGTGCGC
>JAGBTV010000132.1 GCA_017631155.1 Oscillospiraceae bacterium
AAATCCCAACAGCACCAAACCAAAGGGTAATAGCTGCTTAAAAAGCTTCATCTGCCGGTTCTCCTTCCTTGTATCATTCAAATTTCTGTTTTTTGGCAGTTGTGATAGGGCACAAAGGCGTAGCCGCTAAGCCTTCCCCTTTGGGGAAGGTGGCAAAAACCGGCGTTTTAGCCGGTTTTTGACGGAAGAGGTTATAACCTCTCCCACCGCAAGCGGTCCCCCCTCCCCAAAGGGGAGGGCAATTGCTCTATTGCAACTACTCGATAAATGGCAATTTTATTTATTATACCACGGTTTTTCTAAGAAAACAAGCCGCCCGGCCCGGGCGGCTTGTGATGTTTACAAGAGCTTAAACGTCTTTGCTCTTGGTGGCGATCTCCAGGAGACACTTGTTGATGAATTCCTCGGGAGTCATAGCGCCCAGATCGTCGCCCTTCCGGGTACGGACGGATACCGTGCCGTTCTCCATATCCCGGTCGCCGATGACCAGCATATAAGGAATCTTCTGCAGCTGCGCTTCCCGGATCTTATAGCCCAGCTTCTCGCTGCGGCAGTCGGTCTCCGCGTGGATGTTCAGGGCGTTCAGCTTGGCTGCCAGCTCTCTTCCATACTCGTGAGCCCGGTCGGTGATGGGCAGAACCTTGACCTGGGTGGGCATCATCCACAGAGGCAGCGCACCGGCATAACGCTCGATGAGGTAAGCCAGTGTCCGCTCGTAGCAGCCCAGGCTGGTACGGTGGATGATATAAGGTGTCTTCTTTTGACCGTCAGCATCGGTGTATTCCATGCCAAACTTCTGAGCCAGGAGCATATCGATCTGGATGGTAACGATGGTGTCTTCCTTGCCGAAGACATTCTTGTACTGGATGTCCAGCTTGGGACCGTAGAAGGCGGCTTCGTCGATACCCACGGAGTATTCCACACCCAGGTTATCCAAAATCTCACCCATGACCCGCTGGGCTTCTTCCCACTGCTCGGCAGTGCCTTCATACTTAATGCCGGCACGGGCAGGATCCCACTGGCTGAACCGGAAGGTGCAGTTTTCCAGCATACCCACAGTTTCCAGGATATACTTGGCCAGCTCCAGGCAACCCCGGAACTCCTCTTCCAGCTGCTCGGGACGGAGGACCAGATGGCCTTCGGAAATGGTAAACTGGCGGACGCGGATCAGACCATGCATCTCACCGGAGTCTTCGTTACGGAACAGGGTAGAGGTCTCACCCAAACGCATGGGCAGATCCCGGTAGGAACGGGCCCGGTTCAGATAGACCTGATACTGGAAGGGGCAGGTCATGGGACGCAGAGCGAAGCACTCCTTGGTCTCATCCTCGGGATCTCCCAGGATGAACATGCCGTCCCGGTAGTGATCCCAGTGACCGGAGATCTTGTAAAGATCAGACTTTGCCATCAGGGGTGTCTTGGTCAGCAGGTAACCTCTCTTCTGCTCCTCATCTTCCACCCAGCGCTGCAGGGTCTGAATGACTCTTGCGCCCTTGGGCAGCAGAATGGGCAGACCCTGGCCGATCTCTTCTACGGTGGTGAAGAATTCCAGTTCCCGGCCCAGCTTGTTATGATCCCGCTTCAGAGCCTCTTCCTGGGCGGCGAGATACGCATCCAGCTCGTCCTTGGAGGGGAAGCCAATGCCGTAAATTCTTTGCAGCATCTTGCGGCTGCTGTCGCCACGCCAGTAAGCACCGCAGGACTTGGTCAGCTTAAAGCCGTTATGACGCAGGCGGCCGGTGTGATCCAGGTGAGGGCCGGCGCACAGGTCGGTAAAGTCACCCTGGGTATAGAAAGAGATAACGGCATCTGTGGGCAGATCTTCAATCAGTTCCTTTTTATAAGGTTCGTTGTTAGCCTCTGCCCAGGCGATAGCATCAGCCCGGGGCAGCTCGCTGCGCTCCAGCTTAATGCGCTCTTTGACGATCTTCTTCATCTCCGCCTCGATTCTTTCCAGATGCTCAGGGGTGAAGGAGAAGGGGGCATCAAAGTCATAGTACCAGCCCTCGTCAATGGCGGGGCCAATGGCAAGCTGCACCTCAGGCCACAGACGCTTGACAGCCTGGGCCATCACATGGGAGCTGGTGTGCCAAAAGGTCTTGCGGTATTCGGGGTTTTCAAAAGTGTACAGATTTTCTTCGGACATAATGTTTCCTCCTTTTTACTTGGGAGAAGGTATAAAAAATACCCACCCCCTGAAAAGATCAGGGGTGGGATACAAAGTATTCCACGGTTCCACCCTGGTTGCAGCTTGCGCTGCCACTCATGGGTCAGCTTGGAAAATAGATTTCCTGAAGCACAGCGAGAGATTGTGTCGCAAGGCAAGCTGTAGAAAACGCAGGAATACTTTGTGTATTTTGCGGTTTTTACAGTGCGGCATTGCGGCAAAAGATCCGCTGCTGCAGTGGGAAAGAAATTTTTCAAGTTGACCAAACGCTTTAACGGGCGCACCCGGTGGGATATTTCCAACCCACAGCTCCAAAGTGGTATCCTCACCGTAAGTTTACAAAGCCTCGCACCAACCGGCTTTTCTCTGGGCAAATCACGGGAAGGCATGTCTTTTTCACAGCCTCTTACTGGAGAGAATTTATCATAAATGCGCCAAAAAGTCAATCCCTGTGGAGGAAGTTTCTGCAAAATCGGGACAAAATCGGTTTGCATAATTCTATAACCGGAATCCATAATGCTGGTTGCGTTTTTATGTCGAATTATGTTAACAAAATGTCATAATTCACAACATATTGTGTTTAAAATCGTCGGAATTCCGTATATTTTGAATGAAAGTTTACATAATTTTTTCCACATAATTTCTCAAAAAGTTGTCGTTTCTTGGGTTTTTGAAGAAAAAGCTTGACTTTTGACACAAAAATGTTATAATGCATACACCACAACTAGCATAAATTCATTCTGTAACCATTTTGACACCAGTGGCAAATATAGGGGCGAGTTCCCCGGTTGCCGCAGAAAGGAGGAGCTTTCCGTGTTTACATCGAAACCTGTTTTTAGCAAGTTTTGGAGACTGATTAGCCGGATTATTTTGGTCGTCGTACCTGTGTCCGTTGTTGTTTTGCTGCTGTCTCTGACGGTATTTGCGAAGAACACCTATTACATCAATGATGGCGATCGCGTACTGGTACATATGACCTATGCTACCGATCCGGCAGAGATCCTCAATGAGGCAGGTGTAGAACTGGACAGTGGCGACACATATACAACCCAAACAGTACCCGGTGCCTCTGAGATCACCGTTCAGCGCAGACAGACTGTTACTATCGTCCGCGACGGTGTTGCCTCCCAGGTTTATTCCTATGGTGAGACATTGGATGATCTGCTGAATCGGTTAGATTTGAATCTTACTTCTCAGGAAGTGGTTTCTTATCCTCTGAGCACCCTGACCTATCACGGCATGACTGTGACCATCGGCAAGGGTGAAACTGCCCAGGAAAACTACATAGTACAGCTGCCCTTTGAAACCGTCTATTGTCAGGATCCTACCTTGCCGGAAGGTGAAGAGGTTGTCCTGGTAGCCGGTGTAAACGGCTTAATGGCCTGCACCGATTTGGTCAGCTATGTGGACGGCCGTGAGTTTAGCCGCACGGTACTGACCCAAACCGTCACCCACCAGCCGGTGAATGCCGTGATTGCTGTGGGTACAGCTGTGGAGCAACCCGGTGAAAGTGGATTGCTCACCACCCATACCGGTGAGGTGGTTCGGTATCTCCGGGCCTACAACTTTAAGGCAACGGCTTATTCCAAGCATGACCCCGGCTGTGACGACTATACCGCTACCGGCACTAAGGTTCGCTACGGCGTTGTGGCAGTGGATCCCAAGGTGATCCCTCTGGGTTCGGAGCTCTATATTGTAACCAATGACGGTGTTTACATCTACGGCTATGCTGTAGCGGAGGATACCGGTGGAGCCATCAAGGAGAACCGCATCGACCTGTATTTTGATACCGTGGAAGAGTGCCTGCGGTTCGGCCGTCGGGAATGTACCGTTTATCTGCTGAGCCAAGGTTAAAAAGCATTGCAAAACCGCCTTTCTTTTGGTATACTAGCCAAGAGAAAGGCGGTTTTCTTATGATCGATGTATGTGATATTCAGGTGATGAAACCCTTGCTTGCCCAGCACGGTTTCCACTTTTCTAAGGCAAAGGGACAGAATTTTCTCATTTCCCGGTGGGTGCCGGAGCAGATCGCGGTGTATTCCGGGGTGGATCGGAATACCGGTGTGCTGGAGATCGGTCCGGGAATCGGTCCTCTGACCCAACAGCTGGCTCTGCGGGCTGGGAAGGTCTGTGCGGTGGAGCTGGATCGACGGTTAGAGCCAATCCTGAAGCAGACTGTGGGCGAGTTCTCCAATCTGCAAATTATTTGGGACGATGTTCTGAAGCAGGACATCCCCGGCCTGGTCAAAGAGAAGTTCCCGGGTCTGCGGCCTGCCGCCTGCGCCAATCTTCCTTATTATATTACTTCTCCCATTTTGAGCGCCCTGCTGGAAGCGGAGTGTTTCGATACCGTTACTGTCATGGTGCAAAAAGAGGTGGCGCAGCGGATCGCGGCAAAGCCCGGCAGTGCGGACTACAGCGCCTTTACGGTGTTCTGCCAATATTATGCCGAACCGGAGTTGCTGTTTGATGTGCCGGCTCACTGTTTCCTGCCCCAGCCGAAGGTGACTTCTGCGGTGGTGTCCTTACATGTCCGCAAGGAACGCCCCTGGAACATTGCCGATACCGATGTGTTCTTCCGGACTGTCCGGGCAAGCTTTGCCATGCGCCGGAAAAAGCTGGCAAACGGCCTTGCTGCCGGTTTTCCGGAACTGGGTAAGGAGGGGGCGGCGGAGGTCATCCGTCTGGCAGGCTTTGATGAAAATGTCCGGGGCGAAACCTTGGGCATCCCGGAATTTTCCGCCATTGCCAACGAAATTACAAAAAAGAAAGGCCTCGCTTGAGACCTTTCTTTTTATAGCCGAACTAAAACCGGTAGTCGAATATCCATGGTGTTTTCCGTAATCGCGCAGTCCATGGCAAGAACCGTGACTCCGTTTTCAGCAGCCTGACGAAGGGCCACACCAAAGGCTGGGTCGGTTTCGTCGTGGGGACGCAGGTATTTCACATCTGCCATTTGGATCACGAACAGCACATAAGCGCCGTAACCGTTTTTTGCGGCTTCCGTCAGCTCCCGCAGATGCTTTGCACCCCGCTCCGTAGGGGCATCGGGGAAAGCGCAGACACCGTCATCTTCCAAAGTTACGCCTTTGACTTCCAAAAAGCATTTTTTGCCGTTCAGGGTGAAGGAAAAGTCAAACCGGGAATCCCGAAAAAAGGTTTCCGGGCGCAGATCTTCGATTTCCCCCAAACCACCGGCAAGCAGCCATTCCTTTGCGGCGGCATTGGGGGCTTGAGAGTCTATATTGATGAGCCGATCGCCTTTTTTCACGGCGATCAGGTCGAATTTGGTCTTCCGGTTGGGGTTGTTACTGGCCTGACACCAAACCTTGGCGCCGGGGATCAACAGCTCCCGGCAGCGGCCGGTGTTTTTTACATGGCAGATTTCTTCCTGACCGTTGATCTCCACATGGGCGATAAAACGGTTGGGCCGGGACAGGAAAGTACCGGGGATCATGTTCTCGTAGCGCATGGCGATGCCACCTTTCTGATACTACAATAACAGATTTTTATAAAAGTGCAAGTGCCGGAATTAAAGGGTTGACATTTTTCTAATTTGTGGTATAATTTCTTCTGTTCCTAAATGGAGGCATAGCTCAGCTGGTTAGAGCGCATGCTTCACACGCATGAGGTCACAGGTTCGAGTCCTGTTGTCTCCACCAGAATAAGACTCAGGATTGGATACAATTCTGAGTCTTTTTTAT
>JAGBTV010000133.1 GCA_017631155.1 Oscillospiraceae bacterium
AATACATAGATTACTATAACAACAGACGCATCAAGGCAAGATTAAAGGGCTTGCCACCTGCATTACACAGACAGCAAGCCCTTTCGGCAGCTTAAACAATTTGAGTTAGAAATATTTGTCTAACTTTTTGGGGTCACTTCAGGTCAGACCCGGGCATTTACTATGTTTTCATTAGGCTTCGAAATCAACGCTTTCTACATCGTCTTCCATTTCCATGCCGTCATCTTCGAAATCGTAATCGAAATCATATTCGTAGTTGCGGCCACCCTTACGGCGGAGTACCTTTTTGCACCAGGCAGCGATCTTGTCACCGTAGGTAGCAATGACATACAAAATACCGGCAATAGCGGCCAGGGTAACAAGGATCTTAATAATGATGTTGAAAGTTTTCACAATAATTCCTCCCGTCTGTTTTTAGTTCCTGATATCAGTATAACCAATGGTTGTGAAAAAAGCAACACACAATTTGTAAAAAATTCGTGTTTATACATATCCGTACATGCCGCGGATACTGACTTCCCCGGAATTGACGGCTTCGGTATGCCCATCCGGGAAAGAAACCACCAAGGCACCCCGGTCATCTACTGTCAGGGCGTGGCCGTGGCGGACAGATTCTCCCTGCACGATGGAAACATCGGTATCCAAAGTGATGCAGTTTTTTCGGTAAATGTCCAAAGTAGAAGCTTTTTCTGTTAACAGATCCCGGTCCATTTGCTGCAGCTGCTGGATGAGCATTGCTGCCAGCTTTTCTCGACTGGGAAGCGACTGGCAAAACATGGCCAAAGAGCCAGCCATGGATCGCAGCTCTGGGGGGAAATCCTCTGCATTTTGAGAAAGGTTAATTCCGATACCCACAATGGCAGCAGTGCTGCCGGGGAGAGTAACCAGCTCCGTCAGGATACCGCCCAGTTTGCGGCGGCTCCAAACCAGGTCATTGGTCCATTTGATGCCGGGGCGCAGGCCGCAGGCATTCTCCATGGCCTGACAAGCGGCTACGGCTGTGGCGCAGGTCAAATGCATCCATTGCTCCGGGGGCGCGGTGGGGCGCAGAAGGACACTCAGATACAGGCCCTTTCCGGCAGGGGAATGGAAAAAGCGTCCCATGCGGCCGCGGCCGCCAGTTTGGTGTCCGGCAATCAGCACAGTGCCGTGAGGCGCGCCCTCCCGGGCCATTAGCTTTGCCCGGTTGTTGGTGGAATCCAGGGAATCAAACCAGTGAATGCGGTCTTTCCATGGATGCCCAGGGGGTAATAAATTCAAAATTTGTTGTTTCATGGTGTTTATCCAGGTAAGATAAGTATTTGGAAGATTCGTACTATAGTTAGTATAGCAAAATTCCAGCTGTTTGACAATCGTTTTGCGCAGAAAGAATCCGCGGCCCAAAGGAGGCCGCGGAAACTGTTAGCCGTTTAAATATCTGCCCCGATAATGCAGACGCTTGCGGAAATAAGCCACATAGGTTAGTCCCCCAAAGATCAGCAGACAGACCAGGGAAACTTTCCAACCCAGGGCAAAAGCCTCGTTGCGGTAGACGAAGGTGATTTCGTGGAGACCTTCCGTCAGGGGGAATGCCACCATGGTATCGCCTACCGGGGTCAGCTCCACTTCCTTGCCATCCACAATGGCGTGCCAGTTGCCGTCGTGGGGAATGGAGGTGTAAAGCAGACCATCCCGGTTGCAGTCGATAGATCCTTCAATCCGGGTGTTGGAGAAGGAGGTGACTTCCAGGGTGGAGGCGGCAAGCTTCTCATAACCCTGCCGGAAAATTTCGTCATTCAAAACGGCGTTTTTGATGGAAATGGTACCGTTCTTTCCGGGACTGCATGCTACCTTGATGGTGATGGTATCACCTGCTTTTACATCACCAACGGCAATGGTTTGGGGCAGGCTCATGGACTCCTGGAACAAGTATTGGTCATTCTTATAAACAAAGTAGCTATTACGCTGTGGCATGTTTAGATCCAGGCAAAGGAAACCGGAGTGCTTCATCGTGAGTTGATAGACTACATAAGCACCGGATTGGTTACAGGTGTAGGTGCTGTAGCCGTTGCTTAAGGAGTTGGTTACCGTTACATTTTCTCCGGTAATTTCCCAGGGGGTGGCATTGATGGTCCAAACCGCGTTGGAAATGCCGGTGGCGGCTTTGAACAGCCGGTTTTGGAAGATCATATCGTCGGTGGTATGGTTGAAATTCAGCTCAGCCAGCTCTTTTTCTGCCAGGAAACCTAGGGGAAGGTAGGCGTTGTTTTCCAGCAGATAAACCTTGCCGTAATGGTGAACTTCATCAAAGTATCGGTTATCCTCCACCTGGGCATCCCGCTCAATCATATATTTCAGATTCAGGAACAGGTTGGAAACCGGGGAGCTTTCTTCAAAGCAGTAGCGGTTATAGGTGTTTTTGGCACCGTAACCCAAAGCCTGCATGAATTCTGTTACCCGGACATTGGCAGAGCTGGTGAAAGTAGAGATGCCGTTGTAGCTGTTCAGGGCACCGTCGTTCAGGGTCTTGGAATGGGTCATTTCTGCCCGGTAGAAGGGCTTACCCTCTTCCCGCTCTTTCATATACCGGACGATGGAGGCGGTATACTCTGTTTGGTGGGGATAGTTGATGATATTGGTAAAGGTAAAGTTCACACCGAAATTCACCAGGTTGAGGATCAGTTCCAAGCCCATAACGCCAAGCAGCAGGGCGGTGGAGGCTCTCCTTCGCTGCAATCTGTCTGAACAAAGCTCCTTACGCTCATCCCAGGTGGCAGTTTCTTTGGGTTTCCGTCCAAATTGACCGTAGAGCAGAATGAACATATACAAAAAGAAGAAAACCAAATTGTATACCAAAAAGACTGGGTCGTGGCGTTGTTCCGAGCAAAGGAAAATGCCCAGAGCCAAAACACCGGCACCGATCAGCTGCCATAGCTGGAATTTATGGCGCAGTAAATAGGCCCGATAAGCCATATACAGCATTACGAAGCTGAACAGGAAGCTGAAACGGTAGGGGATCTGGTTGGTAAAGTGGAAGCCGTGCCAAATATAGTCCAGCTGCCGAAGGATGAAGCTGATTATGAAAAACAGCAGAAGCACGGTGCTGCAGATCTTGTCCCGGAGCTTGACCTTGGGGGTGGTCAGGAAGAAGAAAGCCAAAATGATGGTAATGACACCGCAGTAAAGGTTGGGCATACCGTCGATGACGGTGGGAGTGATGCCGCCGCCCATGTTTCCGGCTACCTGACGCATGGCATCCAGCAGACCCTTCCAGGTGTTGGCATCGGCAATATTTAGCCGGAATCCTTCCGGGAAGCTGTTGACACTGGATTGGGTGTTTTGCAGGGCGGCCAGAGCAGGCAGCTCCAAAATGGCTGTCATGCCAATGGCAAGGATGGAAAACAAGGCAATCCGGGACAGGTCACCAAAGAAACGGCCAACACTTTTGCACCGGCAGATCTGATAGCCGATAAACAAAAGCAGTACAAAGATACAGGTAAACAGGCCGATATAGTAGTTGGAAAAGACGGAAAGGAACAATGTCAGGGTGTAAAGGAAGAATTTTTTGTCTTTCAGCAGGGAAACCGTACCCAAAGCTACCAAAGGCAGCAAAGAGAAGGTGTCCAGCCACATGACATTCCATTGGTATCCCAGTGCCCAGGCGCAGGTGGCGTAAAAACAGCCGAAGACGGGGAGGGAAAAGTCGCTTTTCTGGAATATCTTATTTAAGAAGATGGCAAAAAACAGACCGGCCAGACCAAGCCGCACAGGGGCCAGCAGACTGAAATAGGGAAGTGTCCAGGCTTCCGGGATGAAAATACTCAGCAAGTAGAGGGGGGATGCCAAGTAGTAGGAAATAAGCCCCAAATAATCCATGCCCATGCCCACATTCCAGCTGTAGAGAAGCGAGTCCCCGGACAGTAGGGCTTCCCGGTAGGATTTGAAGAAGGGATAATATTGATGCCAGGCATCGGAATACAGCATGGAGTTTTGGCCAAAGGGGGTACATCCGTTTGCAATCATAAAGACCAGCATTCCCAAAAACGGAAACAGGAATGCCAGGGAAAGATAGGGCCAATTTCGTTTTTTTAACTGCGGCAATCTCATGGTTTTCCCCCAAAGTAAAATAATCTAGTATATAGTGTACCACAGAAAATCCAAAGGGTAAAGTGTAGATGAAAATTATTTTCAGAATATTTTTGAGAACAGGGCGGTTGCAAGACCTGTGTTTGCCAATTCCCGTTTATCGGGGAGTTTACTCCCAAGTCTGTCATTTCGAGCGAACGAAGAGATGCGAGAAATCTACACACTTTCGATACAGTTTCCGGTAATTTCAGCGAAAAGATCCCTCGATTCCGCTTCGCGAAATTA
>JAGBTV010000021.1 GCA_017631155.1 Oscillospiraceae bacterium
CTTGTGTTTCAGAATTATGCCCTGTATCCCCATATGACGGTGCTGCAGAATATTCTGTTTCCTCTGCAAAACCGCAAGGGAAAAGATAAGCTTTCCAAAGAAGTGATGCTGCAAAAAGCCCAGGAGGCTGCCAAACTGGTGCAGATCCAGGAACTGATGGATCGCAAGCCCAGTGAGCTGTCCGGCGGTCAGCAGCAGCGGGTGGCCATCGCCCGGGCATTGGTGAAAATGCCTCAGGTACTGCTGCTGGATGAACCCTTAAGCAATCTGGATGCCCGCCTGCGTCTGCAGACCCGGGAGGAAATCCGCCGGATTCAGCGGGCTACCGGAATCACCACGATTTTTGTTACCCATGACCAGGAGGAAGCTATGAGCATTTCCGACCAAATCGTGGTCATGCGGCAGGGCGCGATTCAGCAGGTGGACCAGCCCCAGCGGATCTATGATGATCCGGATAATTTGTTTGTTGCGAAATTTTTAGGCACACCTCCCATCAATGTTTTTCATGGCACAGTCCGGGAGGGGAAGCTTCTTTTGGATGACCAGGAGGTGCTGGATATGCCTGGCGCACCGGAGGGCGATGTGATTGTGGGCATCCGTCCTGAGGGCTTTATTCCCAAGCAGGAGGGCAAACTTTCCTGTGCTTTGCAGGCAGTGGAGGTTATGGGCCGGGATATCAGTGTGGTGGCTGCACATCCTGCCTGTGAGAGCCAGACCCTCCGGGCTATTGTCAGCGCAGAGAACCTTGCGGCGCTGAACGGTACGGTGGCAGCCTTTGACTTGAAGCGGGACAAGGTGCTGCTGTTCGATGCTGAAACCCAGGCACGAATTCGGTTTACTGCAGAGTAACGGAGGCTGCCTATGGAAAAGAATAACAGAAAAGCCTGGCTGTACCTGCTGCCGGCCATGGCGTTTTTGGGGATATTTATGGTATATCCTTTGGTAGATGTACTGATCTATTCCTTGGAAGAAGGCTTTAATTTTGCTTCCCAGTCCGGTCATGGCGTGGGATTTTATAACTATGGCTATATCCTGCGGGATCCCTATTTTTTGCAGGCGGTGAAAAATACCTTCTTGCTGGTGATTATCACCGTGCCTGTGTCTACCGGCCTGGCGCTGCTGATTTCTCTTGGACTCAGCTCCATCCAAAAACTGCGAAATCTTTACCAAACCGTATATTTTCTACCCTATGTGACCAACACCCTGGCGGTAGGTCTGGTATTTATGATTCTGTTTAAGCAGACACCCTACACCGATGGCATGGTGAATGTCCTGATTCGTTGGTTCGGGGGAGAGACGGTAGATTTTATCGACGGACCTTATTGGGCCAAAATGTTTGTGCTGTGCTTTTATACCGTGTGGGTGGTGCTGCCCTTTAAAATTTTGATTCTGACCAGCGCCCTGGCATCTGTGGATCGGACTTATTACAATGCCGCCCGGCTGGATGGCACTTCCAGTTTTCGTACCTTTACCCGAATCACCCTGCCTCTGATTTCGCCTACGGTATTCTATCTGATTATCACAGGCTTCATCGGTGCGTTTAAGGCGTACAGCGATGCAGTGGCATTGTTCGGTACGGATCTGAATGCTGCACAGATGAACACTGTGGTGGGCTATGTTTACGATATGCTCTACGGCAATTCCGGCGGCTATCCGTCCTATGCATCGGCGGCAGCCATCGTGCTGTTTGCCATTGTGCTGACCATCACTTGCATCAACCTGCTGGTCAGCCGCAAGCATGTACACTACGCGTAAAGGAGGGAAGACATGCCAAATCATTTGGATTTTGAACGCATCGAGAAACGCGCCACTGTGAAAAAGCGGATCGGCAAGGTCTTTTCCTACGCCATGCTGACATTTTGGGCGGTGATGGTACTGTTTCCTTTCTACTGGATGCTGCTGACCTCAGTGAAGAGCTACAGTGCCTATAATGGGGAGTGGATCCCCCAACTGTTCACGGTGTCGCCAACTTTGGAAAATTATCTGGAAGCATTTACGGCGGTGCCGTTGCTGCGATATTTTCTCAACACCCTGGTGTACACCCTGATAACCACAGCGCTGATGTTGGCGGTAACGGTGCTGGCTGCCTTTGCCTTTGCCAGAATGCAGTTTCCCGGAAAGAATCTGGTGTTCACCCTGTTCCTGGCAATGATGATGATCCCCAATGAACTGGTGGTCATTACAAATTTTGTTACGGTAACGGAAATGGATCTTCGTAACAGCTTTCCCGGTCTGATCCTGCCTACGGTCACTTCCGTGTTCTATATCTACCTGCTGAAGGAGAATTTCTCCCAGGTACCTGCAGAGCTGTACTATGCAGCCAAAGTGGACGGTACCTCGGATTTTAAGTACCTTTGGAAGGTAATGATCCCCATTTGTCAGCCCACCATCGTGACGGTAACCATTCTGAAGGTGATTGAATGTTGGAACAACTATGTATGGCCCCGGCTGATTACCGACGATGAAAACTTCTTCCTGGTGTCCAACGGCATCCAGTCCATTCGGGAAAATGGCTTTGGCCGGGATAATATCCCTGCCATGATGGCTGCTGTGGTAGCGGTGTCTGTGCCGCTGATCGTTCTGTTTCTGATCTTCCGAAAAAAGATCATGACAGGCGTGGCGAGAGGAGGTACCAAAGGATGAAACGGTGTGTATCTGCTGTGCTGCTGATAAGTATGCTGTGCCTGCTGTTTACCGGCTGTCACGGCGCGGCAGTCCAGGAAAGCTTTACAGTTCCGGAAAATTTTGATACCTCCCGGAACTATGAAATTACCTTTTGGGCGAAAAACGATACCAACATGAACCAAGTGGCGGTGTATAAACAGGCTATTGCGGATTTTGAAGCGCTGTATCCCAATATTACCGTGAAGTTGTCCCTGTATACGGACTACGGCAAGATCTATAATGATGTGATTACCAACATTTCCACCAACACCACCCCCAATGTCTGTATCACCTATCCTGACCATATTGCCACCTATCTTTCCGGTAGAAATACGGTGGTTCCTCTGGATGACCTGTTTGCAGATACCCGGTACGGTTTGGGGGGGAGTGAGCTTCGCTTCGACGGCCCTAACCGGGAGGAAATGGTACCCCAGTTTCTTTCGGAATGTGTCATCGACGGCAGTCACTATGCCATTCCCTTTATGCGTTCTACCGAGGCTTGCTATGTGAATAAGACCTATGTGGAAGCCCTGGGCTATGAGCTGCCTGAGACGCTTACCTGGGATTTTATTTGGGAGGTTTCCGATGCGGCAGCGGCTAAGGATGCTGACGGCAACTTCAAGATCAACGGTCAAAAGGTAATGCTGCCCTTTATTTACAAATCTACGGATAATATGATGATTACCAGCCTTGCCCAACAGGGGGCGGGGTATTCCAACGATCAGGGGCAGATCCAAATTTTTAATGAAACCACCAAAATGCTTTTGCATACAGTAGCGGATCATGTGAAGACAGGGGCTTTCTCCACCTTTAAGATTTCAGGCTATCCTGCAAACTTCCTCAATGCCGGTCAGTGTATCTTTGCCATTGACTCTACTGCCGGTGCTACCTGGATGGGTCCCGAAGCACCACTGCTGGATATCAGCGAGGATAAGCTGGTGGACTTTGAGATCGAAGTAATGACGGTGCCTCAGTATCCTGGGCAGCAGACCAAAATGATCTCTCAGGGACCCTCTATCTGCGTATTTAATAAAGCAGACAGTCAGGAGGTCCTGGCGTCCTGGCTCTTTGCTCAGTATATGCTCACCAACCCGGTGCAGCTGGGTTATGCCAAAACAGAGGGCTATGTTCCTGTGACCCAAAAGGCTCAGCAGAGTCCGGAATATCAGGATTATCTCAGCCGCTGCGGAGAGGACAATGACGAGCATTACCGGGTCAAGCTGGAGGCTTCCCAACTGCTGCTGGATAACATCGACAATACCTTTGTGACACCGGTGTTCAACGGCTCTGCTTCCTTGCGGGACGCAGCAGGACAGCTGATTGAAAATGTAACCAAATCCGTCCGCAGAAATCAGACGGTGGACGATGCCTACATGGAGGAATTGTTTGACCAGGTCACATCGTTGTATCGATTGGACCAGCCAACGGTAGCTGCCGGAAAACAGGAACTGGGTCCGCTTCCTCAAACGGCAATCCTTTTGCTGAGCGCTTTGGGAATCAGCTGGGCGCTGATCCTGGGGTATGCCGCAGTTACGGGAATAAAAAAGAAAAAGCGGTAGAAAATTACCGGAAACAATTGATTTATTTGGAAATACCTGTATAATAGGTATTGTGCTTTTGCACACCGATATACAAAAAAGGAGATTTTGGAAAATGAAGAAATGGATTGCTCTGTTTTTGGCACTGACTGTGGTTCTGTCTTTTGCTGCCTGTGCCTCCAACACCGACGATAACAAGTTTGATCCCGCTGCCAAGTCTGAGGGAACTATGACCTATGCCCAGTACGATGCCGCGGCCCTGGATTCCCAGGTCGTTGTTGAGTGCTATGTCCAGGCTACTCAGTCCTGGTGGGACAACAAGATCACTGTCTATGCCCAGGATCCTGACGGTGCATACTTCTTGTATGAGATGGCTTGCTCCGAGGCTGATGCTGCCAAGCTGACCCCCGGCACCAAGATCAAGGTTACCGGCTACAAGGGCGCATGGGAAGGCGAAGTAGAGATCATGGAGGCTACCTTCGAGTTTATGGAGGGCACCTGGACCGCTACCGCTATGGATGCTACCGCGCTGCTGGGCAAGGAAGAACTGATTAACCATCAGAACAAGCTGGTTTCCTTCAAGGGCATGACTGTTGAGGCCATCGAGTACAAGAACGGCGAGCCCGGCGATGACATCTATGTGACCCTGTCCAAGGACGGTGCGTCCTACAGCTTCTGCGTAGAGCGTTACCTCACCGGTCCCGACAGCGATGTCTATAAGGCTGTGGGTGAGCTGAAGGCCGGCGATGTGGTGGATGTAGAGTGCTTCCTGTACTGGTATCAGGGACCCAACCCCCATATCTATAAGATCGCTGCTGCAAAGTAAGAAATCCATAATTTTCACCCCCGCTTACCTTGGTAAGCGGGGGTGTTATTGTACAAAGAAAACCACCGGCATAAATACAGCCATGGGGATTCGTGGTTGACTTTTGGGGCAGGCGTAGTAAAATGGTAGTAGATTTTATAAGGAGTTACCGCTGTGCATACAAAACGAGCATCCTTGCTGGAGGGTTCTGTTTGGAAGGGTATGGTGCTGTTTGCTATACCGATTTTTTTAGGGAATCTTTTTCAGCAGTTTTATAATACTTTCGACTCCTGGTGCGTAGGCAATTTCATCGGGGAAGATGCCTTGGCGGCAGTCAGTTCTTCCGGCTCGCTGATTTTTATGATGGTGGGCTTTTTCAACGGTGTAGCCATGGGCGCTGGCGTCATCATTGCCAGGTTCTTCGGCGCCGGGGATACGGATTCTTTGAAAAAAGCCATCCATACGGATGTAGCTTTTGGCTTGGTGTCAGGAGGACTGCTGACAGTTTTGGGTGTGGTATTTACCCCTATGATTTTAGGATGGATGGGAACGCCGGAGGATGTAATGCCCCAGTCGGTGGCCTATTTCCGTTACTATTTCTGCGGTGCTATCTTTACGGTGCTGTATAACATCTTCGTGGGTATCCTCCATGCATTGGGGGACAGCCGCACACCCCTTTACTACCTGATCCTTGCGTCCTTTGTCAATGTGGTGCTGGATCTGCTGTTTGTGGCTGTGCTGGGTATGGGCGTCGGCGCTGCGGCCGTCGCAACTACCATCTCCCAGGGCCTCAGCGCGGTGCTTTGCGCCATCCGCCTGATGCGTCTGAAAACCGATTACCGGCTGAAGGTGAAGGAAATCCGCTTCCACAGAAAGAGCCTCCGGCAGATCATTCAGTACGGCCTGCCTGCCGGTATCCAAAACTCCGTCATCGCCTTTGCCAATGTAGTGGTGCAGTCCAATATCAACAGTTTCGGAAAGGCTGCTATGGCCGGCTGCGGCTCTTATTCCAAGATCGAGGGTTTTGCCTTCCTGCCCATTACCTGCTTTACCCAGGCGCTGGCTACCTTTGTAGGCCAGAATTTGGGCGCAGGAAATGTGAAACGGGTGAAAAAGGGTGTTGGGTTTGGCATCTTATGTCCTGCGGTGATCGCAGAATTGATCGGTGTGATACTTTGGCTTACCGCACCAAAGCTCATTGGTATTTTTAACGATGACGCTTTGGTAATTGATTTCGGTACCCGGCATATGCGAACCATTGCACCGTTCTTTTTCCTCCTGGCGACGACCCATTGCATTTCCAGTGTTCTCCGTGGCGCAGGAAAGACGACCCTGCCTATGGTCACCCTGCTGGCGGTGTGGTGCATCTTCCGGGTCAGTTATGTTACGGTAGCAGTTCGGTATGTTAACCGACTGGAAACGATCTCCTGGGCTTATCCCATTACCTGGACCATCAGCTCCGTCATTTTGCTGATCTGCTTCTTCAAGTCCGACTGGCTGCACCATTTCCAGCGGCAGGAAGAAAAACAAAACGCATAAATCAGCACCCTCTTGGTTTCTCACCAAGAGGGTGCGTTTTTTATAGTTGTACAAACCGGGGCGGATGGTCCATAGCCGGAATGATGGTTTCCAAAAGATCCTTGGTATACAGCCGAAGACTGGCGGTGTTGATGCAGGGGTGACAGCCGATATATTCCCCGGACAGCAGTTCTTCGTCGATCAGCAGCTGCACTTTATTGTCCCGGTCATTCATCAGACCCAGCACGCTCAGGGAGCCGGGAGTGATGTCCAAAAACTGCTCCATGTATTCTCCTGCGGCAAAGGACAGCCGGGAAGAACCGATCTGCTTGGACAGAACGCTGGTTTTGAAAACCTTGTCTCCAGGGATCATCAGCAGATAAAAATCCGTGCATTGCCGGTTGCACAGCAGCAGATTTTTGCAGATGGTGGCACCCAAAGCTTCGTCCACGGCAGCGCAGGCTTCCATGGTCATGGCAGCTTCATGGTCGATCCGCTGATAGGGAACACCAAGCTGATCCAGCAGGTCATAGACCCGGATTTCTTTTTCCAAACGACCTGCGCAGTTTTCAGGCCTTCCTTGTAACAATTCCATAGTTTTCTCCAAATCAGGAACCTAACTTTTCCCGGCGCAGCTTGTCTGCTTTGCAGAACAGGATAAAGCCGATGACAAACAGGATCACCAGTGCGCCTACCGCCAGATTCTCATGCTGCAGATGCATACCGAGCAGGCAGATATCCAGACCGATGGTCAGCTGACTGATCCGGGCAATCAGGAACATACCCAGGAAGGATGCGCCCTTGCCGCAGATGTCCATTAAGCCAAAGTATTCGCCGCTTTGCTCCTGGGGAATGATCTTGCCCAGGTAAGAACGGCTGAGGGCCTGGATCGCACCCTGGAACATACCTACCAACACAGCCAGCACCCAGAATTGCCACTGTACCATCAAGAACATGGCAAAGAGAGTAATGCCGGTGTAGCAGAGAATACAGATTTTGATAAGCTTGCCGGAATCCACTTTGGCAGCCAGTCTGCCGAACAAAATGGCAAAGGGAAAGGCAACGACCTGTGTCACCAACAGTGCCAGCAGCAGTCCGGTGGTGTCCAAACCTAAAGCCTCGCCATAGGCAGTAGCCATGTCGATGATGGTGTAGACGCCGTTAATAAAGAAGAAGAACGCCAGCAGATACAGGAAAATGTGCTTTTCCTTTTTGGCGCTGCGGAAGGTGGTGGCCAGTTGACGGAAGGTAGCCCGGATGGGCTTTTCCTGCTTCGGTACATAGGCGGTCTGCCGGTAGCGCTTGGCAAGAGGGCCGGTGCAAATTGCCCACCAGGTGGCAGTAATTAAAAACGCAATAATCATGGCGGTGCCTTGGGTCAGACCAAAGGATTCTGCCATCAGCACCAATACCAAACAAGCCACAAAGGGAATCACAGAGCCGATGTAGCCGAATGCATAACCCAGAGAGGAGAGCTTGTCCATCCGCTTGCCCACGGTGATTTCCGGCAGCATGGCATCGTAAAACACAAGACTGGCATTAAAGCCAACCTTGGAAAGAATATAGATGCCCAAAAACAGCAGCCAGTTCGAGGTGACACCCAAGGCGGCGCAGCAGACCACACCAAGGGCTGCGCTGACCAGGAAGAAGGGCTTTTTGAAGCCTTTCTGATCCGCCAAAGTGCCGCAGATGGGGCCTAAGATTGCTACCAGTACCGTAGCAAGGGCACCGGCATCTGCCCAGTAGGACAGGTACATTTCCTCGTTGATTCCGGAAGTCGGCATCAGAGCCTTGAAATAAATGGGCAGCAAGGTTGCCACCAAAAGAATGTAGGCGGAGTTGCCGATGTCATAAAGAACCCAGCTGCGCTCCAGGGGGGTAAGCTTGTTTTTTCTTTCCATAGGATACCCTCTCATTTTTCTTTGATATTAAAAATTATACCATATTTGTCAACAGTTATTGGAAGAAATGTTGCATTATTTTGGAAATATGGTATAATCATTCATTATAAAGAAGAAAATTCAGAGGCAAATTATGAAACTGATTGATATCCATACCCATATCTACCCTGACGAGATTGCCCAAAAGGCAACGGACAGCGTCCGGGCTTTTTATCAGATCGGTGGCGGAGATATGCACGGCACCGCGTCCCAGCTTTTAGAACTGGGAACCAAGGCTGGGATCTCCGAATTTGTGATCCTGCCGGTGGCTATTCGCCCAGACAGAGTCCAGGGTATCAATAATTATATTTTGCAGAAGACCCGGGAAGAATCCCGGTTTGTAGGCTTCGGCACTGTCCATGCGGCTATGGACGGCATCGGAGACGAGGTGACGCGGATCATGGCTATGGGTCTGAAGGGTATCAAAATGCACCCGGACTCCCAGCGGTTTTCTATTGACGATCTGCGGCTGTTTCCCATGTATGAGGCGGTGGAAGGGCGGATTCCCGTGTTGCTGCATATGGGAGATCAACGGTATGACTATTCCCATCCTGTGAAGCTGCGGAGGATTCTGGATCTGTTTCCTCGGCTGCAGGTAATTGCCGCCCACTTTGGCGGCTACTCTATGCAGCAGACAGCCTGCGACCTTTTGAAGGACACAGAATGTGTCTTCGATGTATCCAGCTCCATGATGTTCATGGACCCGGGAGAGCCGGAGCGATATATCAACACCTACGGCGCGGAGCGCATGGCCTTCGGCACGGATTATCCCATGTGGGATCCTGTGTCGGAGACAGAACGCTTCCTGCAGTTGAAGCTAAGACCGGAGCAGCTGGAGCAGATTGGCTACAAAACCGCCCAGCGGGTCCTGCAGCTGCCTTAATGTGGATTTTCTCGTTTGATTTAGGAGGAAAAATGGAAAGCAATAAGTTACAAAAAGATAAAGTTAAACAATTACTACGCAGTACGATTGAATTTAAAAAAGGAAAGCGCAGCTGGTGTACGATTTTGACCATAGCATCTTTTTTTGCTTTATTATTGTTGACGACACCAGTGTCTATGCGTGATCTTGTCACGAATATTCTTTTCTTTGTTTGTATTACATTTTTATTTCTTTGGAAAAATGCATGGAGCGCTATCAAAGTTGAATCCAAAAGTTTGCTTTTTGCTTCCTTTCTTTTTTCGATATATTCCGGATTTATATTCTATAAACGGTGGAAAGCATATTCTTTGGTTAAAGTAATTGCTTCTGTATTGCATATATCTGCTCCGTTGTTGGCGGCGATTGCGGCAGTATGTTTATCGGTGTATTCTGTGCTTTCTGTATTTTGCGTTTTACAAAAAATAAAAGAGTGGCTATCTCCGAAATCTCCAATTTCTTCTTTTAAAAGAAATCTTCTTTGCGGAGCAATCGCAGCATTTTTAACAATAATCTTTTCCCAAGGTATGATCCAAGTGGATCTGCTGTCTATGGGTATATTAAAATGGGTTGGCGGAAGTTTAATTGTTTTCATTTTAATAATGTTGCTCTATTGCCTCTTGGGATCTGCAAAGGTTGCAATTCCTTTAGGAACAAGCGTATTTATGATAATATCTACGGCGAATGTATATGTTTATAATATTAGAACACGCTTATTTGACCCAATCGACCTTTTATCTCTCAAAACTGCGATGAACGTTGCGAATAACTATAATTTCTTCCCAATTCCTGTCAGTATAATTCTCGGTTGGTTACTTTGGGCTGTGCTATGTGTTTTTTTAATCTTATTGTGCGCCAAGGAAAAGAAAACACTGTCCCGACAAAAAAGAATTTCTTTATTTATTTTTTGCTTAATTGGTACGCTTCTTGTTTGCGGATATACAGTCAATTTAAAAACTTACCATTGGCGTAAACAAGGCGCTGAAAACAATGGATATATTTTGGATTTTGTCTCAAAGATTAAAGAGGCATATATTAGTAAGCCAAAGCGATATGACCCAAAGCGTATAGAACAACTATCTGATCGTTATGAGCTAACTACTGACACACTCGCACCGGACGATGATAATGTCCCCCATATTATTGTTATTATGGATGAGGCATTTTCCAATCTTGGTATTTTGGGTGAAATTACAACAGATGTTGAAGTCACTCCGTATATATTATCTTTGAAAGAAAATACAATCTCTGGTTATGCATTGTCTTCTGTATATGGAGGAAATACAGCTAACTCTGAGTTTGAATTTCTCACAGGGAACTCCATGGCATGGTTCTCCCCCAATAGTGTGCCGTATCAACAGCACATGCATTCTTCAACATATTCTGTTGTTTCTTATCTAAAAACATACTACGACTATCAGTGCATAGCTATGCATCCTTATTTATCCAGCGGATGGAACCGTCCCATAGCCTATGACAATCTTGGCTTTGACGAGTGTTTTTTCATAGAAGATTTTCCGCAAAAGGATTATATAAGAAAATACATTAGTGACCAGGAAATGTTTGAAACAATCGTGCAAACCTATGAGAAACAACACGATAAACCGCTATTCCTTTTTGGGGTAACAATGCAAAACCATGGAGATTATGCTTATAGCGGTGAGAATTATAGTCAGTCCGTTTCTCTTGTAGGGTACGATAATCAGTATTCTGGAGTCGACCAGTATCTTTCTCTGATTCATGAAACAGATAAGGCTGTAGAATACTTAATTTCCTATTTTTCTCAGGTAGAGGATGAAGTTATTGTTGTATTTTTCGGTGATCACCAGCCAATCATGGATGAAAAATTCTATGGTGAAGTTATGGGAGGGGGTTCTGATACACTGGAAAATACTCAAAAAAAATTTACAGTGCCATTCTTCATATGGGCGAATTATGACATAGAAGAAAGCAATGTAGAATGCACAAGTTTAAATTATTTATCTACCTATATGTATGAGGCGGCGGGGATTCCGTTGCCGCTCTACAACCAATTTTTGTCTGAAATGGAAGAAAAGATTCCTGCAATTAATGCAAATGGGTATTATTCGTTGGAATCTCAATGTTATTTGCCTGTGGATAAAGCACCGGAAAACGAACAATATTGGTTGGATTTGTATCAATCATTACAATACAATAATCTGCATGATCAGGAACACCGAAACGAGGACTTTTTTCCAGTGCTTGCATAAGCTTTGAGGATTTGCCCAAGCGCGATTTTTCGTACATTGGCTACTATTACGACCGGGAAAACGGCCTGTACCATCGTTAGAGTAGTGATAGCGCTTTATGAACCGCACCGCCACAACAGAAATCTGTTGTGGCGGTGCGGTGTTTTTCACGCTGGCGTCTGAAACAATACCATTCACAAATGATATTGGCTGTTCAATGGGCAACATTTTTAGTTGCAGAGCTGCTTCTCCGGTTAAGGCCAAGGCTTCGCTTGATCCTTACATAGAAGCCAATGGCTACGACCAGCGCAATGCCGTCCGCAATGGGCTGCACTATCATGCAGCCGTAGAGGGAAAACAGCCAATCCGGCAGGAAGAAAAGGATCGAGAAAGCAATACTGCACCAAAATGTGAGGGAAGAGCACATTTGGCTTTGTCGGTTTCCTTCCTGTCAAAATAATTGGCAGTCACCGTTGTGCCGCAATATCAAATAGTCCTGGAGGGAGTAGTGGCGACGGTAATGGCTGCAGTTGGTACAGAAGCATTCAAAAGACCTACAATATAGGTGCCTGCAAGACATGGAAGGATTATCAAAAGCATTTGATTTCATGAGGCATCTCCTAACCTGTGTTAGACTTAGTTTCGGTTGATTTCTGCTAAAAACAAAATCTTGTACTTTTTTGAAATTACAACTGTTCTACACCAGAACACACCGAATATCGATCTGATTTGATACAAGTTAACAAAAAAGGAGCTGTCCTTCGACAGCTCCTTTTCCTTATGATCTTAGCCGTAGATGAGGCTTTCGGCATAACGGGTAGCAATAACGCCTTCCGGCTCGCCGGTCTTCTTGGACTCGGTGAGAATGTGCTCAATGGAGTTGTAGATGTTGTCGACCTTGGCCAGGACTGCATCCTTGTTGTAGGGGCCGTCCACCTCGGCTGCTGCGTTGATAACGCCGCCACCGTTGATGACGAAGTCGGGAGCGTAGTAGATGCCGCGAGCCTTCAGAGCCAGGCCGGAAGCATCGTCCAGAATCTGGTTGTTAGCGCCGCCGGCAACAGCCTTACAGTTCAGAGCAGCGATGTTGGCAGGATTCAGGATGGCACCCATGGCGTTGGGGGAGAAGATGTCGCACTCCTGGCTGACGATCTGCTCGGTGGGAACGACGATGGCGCCGAACTCCTCGGCAGCCTGCTCAGCGATAGCCTTGTTGCTGCGGTTGGCAACGATCAGCTTCGCACCGCTCTGATGCAGCAGACGGCACAGATCGTAGCCGACCTTGCCCAGACCCTGGACAGCGATGGTCAGGCCTTCCAGGCTGTCGGTGCCCAGAGCGACCTTAGCGGTAGCGCGGATGCCCTGCCATACACCCCGGGCGGTGAAGGGAGAGGGGTCGCCGCTGTTCTGGGGCAGACCGCAGATGTGGTTGGTCTTGCGCAGCATAACCAGAGCATCGTCACAGGTGGTATTCACGTCCTCAGCGGTGATGTAGTCGCCGCCCAGGTTGTTAACAGCTTCACCGAAGGCCTCGAACATGGCCTCAGTCTTCTGAGAGGGATCGGCAATGATAACGCCCTTACCGCCGCCGTGGGGCAGACCGGCAACTGCGTTCTTGTGGGACATGCCGCGGCTCAGACGCAGAACGTCGAACAGAGCGTCATCGTAGGAAGCGTAGGGGAACAGACGGCAGCCGCCGATGGCGGGGCCCAGGTTGGTGTTGTGAACAGCGATGATAGCCTTCAGACCGGCCTTCTCGTTGTTGATGAACAGCACCTTCTCATGACGGTAGTTGCTCATTTCAGTCATTGCATTCATAGTGGTTAACCTCCTAAAAAATATTTGTGTTTGTTTCCTTCTTACATCCCATAGACTTCCGGGCGGCGGTCAGCAAAAACGTTGATCGAGGTTCGGATATTCTGAAGGATGGAAAAATCTAATTGGGCACTCAGCAATTGCTCTTCTTCACCGGCCAAAGCCAGGGTTTTGCCCCAGGGGTCAATGATGGCAGAGTTGCCGGCGCAGAGGGTTTCTCCGGCTTTGCCGCAGGCATTGCAGCAAATGAAGAAAATTTGATTTTCGATAGCCCGGGCGGCGGTAAGGGTTCGCAGGTGGGTTGTGCGGACGGTGGGCCATTGGGATACCATAAATAGCACATCGATTCCGGGGACAGTCATCATTCTGGTCAGCTCCGGGAACCGGAGGTCATAGCAGATGATGACCCCGCAGTTAATACCGTCCAGTTGGAAGCGACACACCTGACTGCCGGGGGTGTAGAACCGCCCCTCTCCTGTAGGGGAGAACAAGTGAATCTTATCGTAGCTGGCGATACAGTTGCCCTGCCGGTCAAACACATAAGCGGTATTGTGGCATTTTCCTTCCCGAACATCGGAAACAGAGCCTGCAACAATGTTGACACTGTGCTTTTTGGCAAAGCCGCCGATCTCTGCCTTGACTCGCTGTCCGTCCCGGTCAGTCAGGGACAGCTCACTTGTATTTTTGAAAAAACCTGTATTCCAGTTCTCCGGCAGCACCAGCACATCCGGCTTTTCTGCCATAGCTTCTTCCATCAAATGGATGGCATGGGAGAAGTTTTCGTCGGGATCTGCAAACCGGATGCCCATTTGGATGCAGGTTACTTTCATGCGGAATATTCCTTTCCCAAGGTCAGAGCCTTCATGTTCAGCTCAATGAGGGCGGCTTTCTTGGGAGGAACCAGCTTGTTAACGACAGCATCCGTACCTTCAAAGGACAGCTCCGGATGATTCTGCAGCAGATGACCGATGATAATCATGTTGGCAAGGGAAGCGATGTTTTCGTCCTTAGCCATCTGTGTGGCGGGGATGTAGAACACCTGCACATCAGTGCGCTCCACTTTGGCGTCGATCAGAGAGGAATCCACATAAATCTGACCGCCGGGGACAACGGTGTTTACATACTTCTGCAGGGAAGGCAGGTTCATGGCGATCAGCACATCGGGAGCGGTGATGATGGGGGAGCCTACGGGAGTCTCCGACAGGATCACATTGCAGTTGGCTGTGCCGCCACGCATTTCAGGGCCGTAGGAGGGAAGCCAGGAGACCTGCAGGTCTTCCATCAGGCCCTTGTAAGCCAGGAACTTACCGGAGAACAGGATGCCCTGTCCACCGAAACCGGCAATGAGGATTTGGGTAGTTTTCATATTAACCTTCCTCCTTTGCCGCACTGCGGTCTTTATACACGCCGATGGGGTAATAGGGGAGCATATCGCTTTCCACCCATTCCAAAGCCTGCTGGGGAGTCATGCCCCAGTTAGTGGGACAGGCGGAAACCACTTCTACCAGGCTGAAGCCCTTGCCGTCCATTTGGTTTTGGAAGGCCTTCTTAATGGCTTTCTTTGCCTTGTTGACATTCTTAACATTGTTCACAGCCACACGGGTAATGTACTCAGGACCTTCCAAAGTGGCCAGCATTTCGCAGACCTTGATAGGCCAGCCACAGTGATTCACATCACGGCCGTAGGGGGAGGTCTGGGTCACCTGACCGGGAAGAGAAGTGGGAGCCATCTGACCGCCGGTCATGCCGTAAATGGCATTGTTGACGAAGATGACGGTGATATTTTCGTTTCTGGCTGCGGAATGGACGGTTTCTGCCATACCGATGGATGCCAGGTCGCCGTCACCCTGGTAGGTGAAGACGATGTTCTCCGGGCGGCAACGCTTGATGCCGGTAGCAACTGCGGGAGCTCTGCCGTGGGCGGCTTCGATCATGTCGCAGTTAAAGTAGTCGTAGGCCATAACCGCGCAGCCAACAGGGGCAACACCGATGGCCTTACCTTCGATGCCCAGTTCATCCAGGGCTTCAGCAACCAGCCGGTGGATGATACCGTGGGGACAGCCGGGGCAGTAGTGCAGAGGCACATTTGCCAAAGACTTGGGTTTTTCAAATACAACTGCCATCTCAGAACTCTCCTTTCTGTGCCTTGCGGATGGAATCCAGCACTTCATCGGGACTGGGGATCATACCGCCGCAGCGGTTGCACAGGGCGACGGGGCGCTTGCACTGGGTAGCCAGGCGCACATCCTCGATCATTTGACCCATGCTCAGCTCCACGGAAATGAAGCCTTTGACCTTGTCGGCAGCGGCGTTCAGAGCCTGGGTGGGGAAGGGCCACAGTGTGATGGGACGGATCAGACCTACCTTGATGCCCTCTGCCCGGGCGGCTGCAACGGCATTCTTCGCCACACGGGAGGCAATGCCGAAAGCAACTACGCAAAGCTCTGCGTCTTCCATCATGTACTCTTCCCACATGGCTTCGGTCTGCTCGATAGCCTTGTAGCGCTCGTAACGCTCAAAGTTTTTCTTCTCCAGCTCATCGGGCTGTAAGTACAGGGAGTTTACAACATTGTGCTTGCGCTCACAGTTGGTGCCAGTGAGAGCCCAGGGCTTTTCATAGGTTTCGATCTGTGCATCCTCGAAGGAGATAGGCTCCATCATCTGTCCAATGGTGCCATCTGCCAGAATCATGGCAGTCATGCGGTACTTATCTGCCAAATTGAAGCCCTTGATGGTAAGGCTGGCCATTTCCTGAACGGAAGCAGGTGCCAAAACGATCATCTTGTAGTCACCGTGACCACCGCCTTTGGTAGCCTGGAAATAGTCAGACTGGGAAGGCTGGATGCCGCCAAGACCCGGACCACCCCGCTGAACGTTTACCACGAAAGCAGGAATGTCAGAACCGGCAATGTAGCTCAGACCCTCTGCCTTCAAGCTGATTCCGGGGCTGGAGGAGGAGGTCATAACACGCATACCGGCAGCGGCTGCACCGTAAACCATGTTGATGGATGCGATCTCGCTTTCTGCCTGCAGAAATACGCCGCCAATCTTGGGCATCTTCTTGGCCATATAGGCTGCGATCTCTGTCTGGGGGGTGATGGGGTAACCGAAGTAATGCCGGCAGCCTGCCCGAATGGCGGCTTCCGCAATGGCTTCGTTGCCTTTCATCAAAACTCTTTCTGCCATGGGTATCCTCCTTACTTCTCTACGGTGATGATGCAGTCGGGACACATGGTGGCGCAGAATGCGCAGCCAATGCACTTATCCGGCTGGGCCATGACCGCAGGGGAATAGCCTTTTTTGTTGATGGTATCGGCAGCGATGGTCAGGCAGCCCTTGGGGCAGGCATTGACACACAGACCACAGCCTTTACACAGGTCGGTTTGAAAGGTTAATTTTGCCATAGGATTTCCTCCTCTTGTTATGGTCATCCCCACAAAGGCCTGTTCCCCGGCTTTTGGGAGGGTAACGCGAAATATTTCTCCTGCAGTTGCAGGGGGAGTACAGGTTTTACGGTTTCCGGCAGCGCCTGGGCAACGGTTTCTTCCGCGGTGTGCAGCCACAGGGGCAGGCCGGAAAGATCACTCAGCTTTTCCATATAGTCCAAAGAAGCCAAAAGGGTCTCCGGGGTGGTTTCCGGACCTAAGTTGGAGTTGTTCACCAGACAGGTAAACTGCAGACCGCAGGCACTTTCAATTTCCTTTAGGATCTCCAAAGCATCCTCGGGGGTCCGGGTCAGAGGACGGTAGCAGTTGGCAACAAAGGCCATGCGGTAGTTTCCTTCCTCTAAGATCGCCGGAGCAAACCGACCCAAAGCGTAAGCGCCCCGGTCGTCGCCGCCGATATCCATGATGCCGTAGATGCTCTTGTCCTGTACCAGCCGATAGCTTTCTGCCGGCAGAGCAGGCAGGTCTACATTGGAGTTGGCAAATTGGGGAGAAATCAACTGGATTCCGGCTTCCGACAGCTCCTTTTCGCTGTCTTTGGTGCGAAAGTACGGGTTGACAATGTCTAAGTCTGCGATGCAGACTTGTTTCTCTTCCTTTGTCAAATGCAGGGCATAGTTTACGGCAATGTTGGTTTTTCCGCTGCCGTAATGCCCGGCAAATAAAGTTAAGCGTTTGTGTTCCATAACGAACTCCTTACCATGGCTCCCCTAGAGGGGAGCTGTCGTGCTTGTTAAGCACGACTGAGGGGTGGGTGATCACCCTTCCGGCCCTTCGGGCCACCTTCCCTCAAGGGAAGGCAGTTACAGCTTCTTGCGAATGATCTTACCACTAACGGTCTTGGGCAGGCTTTCCTTGAATTCCACGATTCTGGGATACTTGTAAGGCGCGGTACGGGACTTGACATAGTCCTGAATCTGCTTACGCAGTTCATCTGTACCCACAAAGTCCTTCACCAGCACGATGGATGCCTTAACCACCTGGCCACGAACCGGGTCGGGGGCAGCAGAAACACCGCACTCCAAAACATAGGGCAGTTCCATAATAACATTTTCAATCTCGAAAGGTCCGATCCGGTAGCCGGAGGACTTGATGACATCGTCAGCCCGGCCCACATACCAGTAGAAGCCGTCTTCATCCATCCAGGCCAGGTCGCCGGTGTGGTAGAAGCCGTCACGCCAGGTCTCAGCGGTAACTTCTTCGTTGCCTTCGTAGGCATAAGCCAAACCGCAGGGAAGACCCTTAGAAATATTGATGCAGATTTCGCCGGTTTCACCGGGAGCAGCTTCTTCACCGTCTGCGGTGAGCAGATGCACATCGTAAAGAGGTACGGGCTTACCCATAGAGCCCAGCTTATGGTGGCTTCCGTTGAGGTTACCGATAATCAGGGTGCTTTCCGACTGGCCGAAGCCTTCCATAATGGGAAGACCGGTAGCTTTCTGGAATTGGCGGTAAACCTCGGGGTTCAGAGCCTCACCGGCGGTGGAAGCGTGTTCAATGCTGCTAAGGTCGAACCGGCTCAAGTCCTGCTTTGCCAGCATACGGTACATGGTAGGCGGCGCGCAGAAGGTGGTAATATGATACTTGGCAAACAGGGGCAGAATATTCTCTGCATCAAAGCGGTCAAAGTCATAAACGAAAATGGGTGCTTCGCAGAGCCATTGGCCGTAAAGCTTGCCCCAGGAGGACTTTGCCCAGCCGGTATCGGAAATGGTCAGATGCAGGCCATCGGGGTTGACCCGGTGCCAGTATTTTGCGGTAATAAAGTGACCTAAGGGGTACTTGTGGTTGTGGGCGGCCAGCTTGGGATAGCCGGAAGTGCCGGAGGTGAAGAACATCAGCATGGGGTCAGAGCCACAGGGAGCATCCTCTGTCCGGTTATAGTGGCTGGAATACATGGAATATTCTTCGTTAAAATCGTGCCAGCCGTCCTTTTTGCCGCCGACCAGGATCTTGTGAGCCAGTTCGGGACAATTTTTGGCGGCTGCATCCACTGCGTCAGAAACCTCACCGTCAGCGGTGCAGAGGATGGCCTTGACATGACCGGCCTGGAATCGATATGTAAAGTCCTTTTCCAGCAGCTGGTTGGTGGCAGGGATGGCAACAGCGCCCAGCTTATGCAGAGCCAGTACGCTGAACCAGTACTGATAATGCCGTTTCAGAACCAGCATCACCCGGTCACCCTTCTGAATGCCCATAGCCTTGAAGTAGTTGGCAGTCCGGGCGGATTCTTTCATGATATCCCGGAAGGTAAAGCGTCGCTCTGTTCCGTCTTCGGACAGGTGGAGCATAGCCAGCTTGTCGGGCTGCTCTTCGCCCAAAGCATCCACAATATCAAAGGCAAAGTTAAACTGCTCTTCACCCTTAAAGGAGATTTCTTTCAGAAGACCGTCTTCTACCTTGCGGTCGATAAATTTACGATAAATACGAGGCTTCTTGTCCGGCTCGCGACGCTTGACATCCGGAGTCGCTACAGCAGCAGCCTGTTCGCCCTCGCGGGCTGCGGAGTTAGAAAGTACAATGGCGTAGAATGCACAGCTTTCTCCGTTTACCGCGATCATGCCGTGGGGGATAGAGGAATCATAGTAAATGCAGTCGCCGGGGTTTAAGACTTCAGTCTTGCTGCCGATTTGAATCTTCATGTGGCCGCGAATCACGATGTCGCACTCCTGGCCCTCATGGCTGGTCAGCTCGATGGCTTCCTGCTCGGCACCGTCGCGGTACTTCAGCTCCATGTAAAGAGGCAGAGCAATACGGTTGCGGAAACCGGCAGCCAGGTTGTAGCCAATCATATGATGGGCTTCCTCGATCCGCTGACCTTCTCCCTTACGGGTCAGAGCGTAGGTGCGCAGATTAGGACTGTGGCCTTCCAAAAGATCGGACATATCCACGCCGAACACCAGAACACAGCGGTACAGGAAAGCAATGTTCAGATCCTGCAGACCTGCCTCGCACCGCTGATATTCCTGAAGGGTTACTCCGGTGCGTACAGCCATTTCCTCCTGGGAAATGCCGGAGATCTCCCGCAATTCCCGGATACGGCCGGCCATTTCTTTAATTTTATAGGTAATTTCCTGTTCCATAGTAACTCCTCCGACGGACCCAAAAAACAAAAACTGCCCGTCTCAAAGATAGATTCCTTGAGACGGGCAGAAAATCAGGCCCGCGGTACCACTCAAATTGCAACTGCTTCCAAAGCAGATACCACTCATTGGACTCTAATAAGTCCTAAGCACTAACGCAGCTGACGCGGGAGAGTTCTACTGGCCAAGGGCGTTCTTCTCTCCGGCTTAGGAGCGACAGACCAACCGGATCCATCATGGCTCGCACCAACCGCCAGTTCTCTTGCATGGATCTCCCGGAGGGTCCTCTCCGTCAAAGCCTTTTATATTGAGGAATCATATCACGAAAATGTGAAATTGTCAACAAATTATAGCTTATTTCTCATGATCTTACCGCTGATAGTCTTAGGCAGCTCGTCCCGGAATACCACGATACGGGGATACTTGTAAGGCGCGGTGTGGGTCTTGACATAGTTCTGAATTTCCTTCTTCAGTTCCTCGGTAGGCTCAGTGCCCGGAACCAGCACGATAGAAGCCTTGACCACCTGACCCCGGATCTCGTCGGGGGCGGCAGAAACACCACACTCCAAAACATAGGGCAGCTCCATAATGGTGGATTCGATCTCGAAGGGTCCGATCCGGTAGCCGGAGGATTTAATTACATCGTCGGCACGGCCTACATACCAGTAGTAGCCGTCCTCATCTCGCCATGCCACATCGCCGGTGTGATACATCCCGTCATGCCACACAGCATCGGTAGCTTCCTGATTGCGGTAGTAGCCAAGGAATACGCCGCAGGTGGGCTGGGGATCGGTGCGGATGACGATCTCGCCGTTGACACCGTCTTCCACCGGGTTGCCGTCGGGATCCACGATGTCGATGCCGTAGCCGGGAACGGGCTTGCCCATAGCGCCGGGCTTGATGTTAGCACCGTAGAGGTTGGCAATACCCAGGGTCATTTCCGTCTGACCAAAGCCTTCGTGGATTCGCAGACCCGTGGCCTTTTCGAACTGATAGAAGACCTCGGGATTCAGAGCCTCACCGGCGGTGGTGGCGTGACGGATAGAAGAAAGGTCGTAACCGCTGAGATCCTGCTTGATGAGCATCCGATACATAGTAGGCGGTGCGCAGAAAGTGGTAATGTGATACTTGGCAAACATGGGCAGGATCTTTTCTGCGTCGAACCGGTCGAAGTCATAGGTGAAGATAGCACCTTCGCAGAGCCACTGACCGTAGAGCTTGCCCCACAGAGCTTTGCCCCAGCCGGTTTCGGAAATGGTAAAGTGCAGGCCGTCCCGTTCGCACAGATGCCAGTATTTGGCTGTGACGTAGTGACCCAGCGCATACTTATAAGAGTGGGTAGCCATTTTGGGATAGCCGGTAGTACCGGAGGTGAAGAGCATCAGCATGGGGTCGCTGCCGCAGGGGGCATCTTCTGTCCGCGAATAGCGGCGGCTGAACAGCTGATATTCTTCGTTGTAGTCGTGCCAACCTTCCCGGCTGCCGCCTACCAAAATCTTGGTCAGGCTCATGCCGGCGGCCTTTTCAGCCAGTTCGATCTGCTCTGCGGTGTTGCCGTCGGCAGTGCACAGAACCGCGCTGACATCAGCAGCCTGGAAGCGGTAGACAAAGTCATGCTCCATCAGCTGGTTGGTGGCGGGAATGGCGACAGCGCCCAGCTTGTGCAGGCCCAAAATCGCAAACCAAAACTGATAGTGCCGCTTCAGCACCAGCATCACCCGGTCGCCCCGTTTGATACCCAAAGACTTAAAGTAGTTGGCGCTCTGAGAAGAGGCGTCTTTCATGTCCTTAAAGGTGAAGCGCCGCTCGGTCATATCATTTGCCACATGAACCATAGCCAGCTTTTCGGGCTCTCTTCGGGCAATGGCATCCACAGTGTCAAAGGCAAAGTTGTAGCTTTCTGTATCGGCAAAGGAAATGCCCTCCAGGACACCGTTTTCATCTTCCTGTGCGTTAACAAACTTATGGCACAGCAGAGGCTGCTCCGGTGCGCCCTTGCGGCTCTGACCGATATAAAGGGGTTTGTCGGTGGTGTCAGACGCCATAATCATGGAAAGGAACACACAATCCTGTCCGTCAATGGCAATCATGCCGTGAGGGGTAGAGGACTTGTAGAAAATGCTGTCGCCCTCCCGGAGGACCTCTTCGTGGTCGCCTACCTTGATCCGCATAGCACCCTTGATTACCAGGTTAAATTCCTGACCGGCGTGAGTGGTGGTGTGGATGGGCTTGTTTTGCAGCTCAGCAGAATACTGATAGGTAACCCAGTAGGGGGTGGCCAGCTTCTTGCGGAACATAGGTGCCATATCCTGAATGGTGATGCCGTCTTCGCTGGCGGTGACCAGACCTTTTCCCCGACGGGTGACGGTATAACCGGACAGCTTAGCACTGCGGCCCTCCAGCAGAACGGTGATTTCCACACCGAAGACCTTGGCGCACTTATGCAGGAAGGTAAAGGGCAGATCTACCAGGCCGGACTCGTACTGGTGATAAAGCTCTTCCTTAACCTCTGTCAGCTCAGCCATTTTCTGCATGCTGTAGCCCAAAATCTCCCGCATACCGCTGATACGCGTTGCAATATCCATAAGTTGAGTAGAGGAATTGGTCATGGGAAATCTCCTTTCTGAAAACAAAAAAGCCTCAAGAAACTTAGTTCTTGAGACGAGCAAATCAAACCCGCGGTACCACTCAAATTGCAGCTTTTGCTGCCACCTTCACGCTCCAACAAGCGCTATCCCTTAACGCGGGCAAACGGGAGAAGCCTACTCACACCTTTTCGGTCCTCCGGCTCAGAAGGGATGGGTACTTAGACAGGAAATTACCGGTTTGCACCAACCACCGGCTCTCTGCACATTTCACAATCTGACCGTCTTCGTCAAAGCCTTTTTATGCTATTGGCAATAGTCTACCATGTCCGTGTCTAAAAGTCAAATGTTTTCGCGCCAAAGAATATCGGTTTTTTGACATATTTTTTGTGGAAAATAGCAAAAGTGGTTTTTGCGGTACATTTTTGTTGACAAATGGACGGAAATGTGATTAAATATGCACAATATAAGAAGAAAGACGATGACGGAAATCTTGTGCATTCCGGAAGCTTCAGAGAGCCGGCGGTTGGTGTGAGCCGGTGTGGAGGGTTTGTACAGTCTGCTTCCCGAGTTGGTCTTGTGAAAGCGCTGGCAAGTAATGAGATCCGGGTTCTCCCGTTACAGAGATAGGGCTTGTTTGAGCCCGATGAGCGATTCTCTTTTGGAGAATAACCAGGGTGGTACCGCGAATGTAAATTCGTCCCTGAGGTCTTTGGATCTCAGGGATTTTTCATTTTAGTTTGTTAAGGAGCGAAACGCTATGAACACGATCAAACTGTCCGATGTTACCATGAAACAGGTGGCCGATGGCTTTAGTCTGTCTTTTAAGGAAAAAATCGAACTGGCCAAGCTGCTGGATAAGCTGGGAGTTTCTGTTATCGAACTGGAGGGTGTCCAAAATCCCCGGATCGACAGTTTGCGTATCAAGTCTATTGCTGCGGCAGTAGCGGGCAGTGTTGTGGCGGTTCCTGTTCAGTTGACGGCTGACAGCCCTGCCCAGGTTTGGGCGGCTTTGCAGCAGGCCAAGGCGCCCCGTCTGCAGGTTTGCGGCGCAGTCAGCGCGGTGCAGATGGAATACCTGTTCCACAAGAAGCCAGAGGCAATGGTTTCTGCTATTTCAGAAACCATTGCCGCCTGTAAGGCACTGTGTGCCGATGTGGAATTTTTGGCTGACGATGCCACCCGGGCAGACCCTGCGTTCCTTGCCAGAACCCTGAAAGCCGCCATCGCTGCCGGTGCTACTACAGTAACCGTCTGCGATACCGCCGGAACCATGCTCCCTGCAGAGTTTGCCCAGTTTGTTAAGGAATTGTATGCAGCAGTCCCGGAACTGAAAAATGTAAATGTTGGTGTTTCCTGCTGCAATGCGCTTTCTATGGCAGATGCCTGCGCCATCGCTTCCGTTGGGGAAGGGGTTACGGAACTGAAGGCAGCGGTCTATCCTTTTGACACCGCCAGCATAGCCAATGTGGCGAAGGTGCTGTCTGCCAGAGGTGACAGCTTCGGTGTTGCCACCGGTGTGCAAGTGACTCAGCTGAGCCGCATTATGGATCGAGCCAGCCAAATCTGCCAGTCCGGTAAGACCAAGGCATCTGCTTTGGCTGCCGTCCAGACCGATACCGGCATTTATCTCACGGCCCACGATGACATTTCCGCTGTGACCAATGCAGCCCAGCAGCTGGGCTATGACCTGTCTGAAGATGACTGCGTTAAGGTCTACGATGCGTTCCAAAGAATTGCTGCCAAGAAAGAGCAGGTCAGCACCAAGGAGCTGGATGCCATCATTGCATCTGCAGCCCTGCAGGTGCCGCCTACCTATAAGCTGGATACCTTTGTCATTACTTCCGGCAATACCATTTCTTCCACCGCCCACATCAAACTCACCAAGAATGACCAGCCTTTGGAGGGCGTATCCATTGGCGACGGCCCCATTGATGCCGCTTTTGTTGCCATTGAAAGCATCACCGGCTGTCATTATGAACTGGACGATTTCCAGCTACAGGCCGTTACCGAGGGTCGGGAAGCTATGGGTCAGACGGTGGTAAAGCTCCGCAGTGGCGGCAAGGTTTATTCCGGCAAGGGTATTTCTACGGACATCGTGGCGGCAGGTATCCATGCGTACTTAAGCGCCCTGAACAAGATCGTCTATGAGGAGGAAGAGCAATGAACCTTTCATTTTCTACCCGTGGTTGGCCAAAACTGACCTGGGATGAAATGGTGAATACAGCCCTGGAAATGGGCTTTTCCGGCATTGAAGTCTATAATTTGCCAAAATTTGACGATATGCTGGCGAAGGGTGGCCCTTTCCATCCCTATCAGACCGCAGCCACCGTCCGGGATCTGCGGGCAAAGAAGCTGACCATCCCGTGCTTCGATACCTCCTGCGATTTGTCTACAGAACCCAATGCTGTGGAAATCCTTTCTAATCTGATCGAAGTGGCTCGCAATGCCCAGGTAAAATATGTGGTGGCCTGCGCTTTGGAAGATCATGAGGAAACTGTGTACCAGGTTCTCAGCAAGTTGACTCCCATGGCAGAAAAGGCCGGGGTGTCCCTGCTTTTGAAAACCAGCGGCATTTACGCAGATACTGCTCGGCTTCGCAATATGCTGGATTGCTTTGCCAGCGACAATTTGGGCGCTCTGTGGGATGTCCACCATCCTTATCGGGACTTTGGAGAAAGCGCAGATGTTACCATTAAGAATTTGGGTGCTTATGTGTGCCATGTCCACCTGCGGGACTCTGATGAGGAAGGCAATTACCAGCTCATCGGTGAAGGTACCATGCCTATTGCCGATGTGATGCGGGCTTTGTCCAGCGTCAACTATGACGGCTTCATTTCTTTGGAATGGAAACCGGAGTGGCTGGAAGATCTACAGGACCCGGAGATCATCTTCCCGTATTTTGTGAACTTTATGGCCCGGTTCCATTCCACCCGGGGCATGAAAAAGAAGCTCTATCCCAACCATGACGGCACCGGCCAGTACATTTGGAAAAAGGATGAGCTTATCAACCTGACCTTCCCCCAGGTGCTGGACCGTGTGGCAGAGGAGTTCCCGGATCAGTATTGCTTTAAGTATACCACCCTGGATTATACCCGTACTTATGCCCAGTTCCGGGAGGATGTGGACAGATTTGCCAGAGCCTTGGTTTCCATGGGTGTCAAGGCAGGCTCTAAAGTGGCTATTTGGGCAACCAATGTCCCGGCCTGGTACATCACCTTTTGGGCAACCACCAAGATTGGCGCAGTGCTGGTCACCGTAAATACTGCCTATAAGATCCACGAAGCAGAATATCTGCTTCGCCAGTCCGATACCCACACCCTGGTGATGATCGACAGCTGCCTGGACTCCAACTATGCCCAAATCATCAACGAGCTTTGCCCGGAAATTGCCAAAACCAAGGCAGGTGAGCCTCTGCATTGCAAGAGATTGCCTTTCCTGCGGAATGTCATCACTGTTGGGTTTAAGCAACCCGGTTGCCTGACTTTTGACGAAGCTATGGCAAGATATGAGCTTGTCAGCCGGGAACAGGTGGCGCAGATGGCAGCGGCGGTCCGCCCGGACGATGTCTGTAATATGCAGTATACCTCCGGTACCACGGGCTTTCCCAAGGGCGTTATGCTGACTCATTACAATGTGGTCAACAACGGTAAGTGTATCGGTGACCGCATGGGTCTTTCCACCGCAGATCGTATGATGATCCAGGTTCCCATGTTCCACTGCTTCGGCATGACCCTTTCCATGACCTCTTCCATGACCCATGGTGCAACCATGTGTCCCATGCCTTATTTCTCTGCCACATCGTCCCTGGCTTGCATCAATCAGGAGCGAATCACCTGCTTTAATGGTGTTCCTACCATGTTCATCGCCATGTTCAACCACCCGGACTATCGGAAAACCGACTTTTCCCATATGCGTACCGGTATCATGGCTGGTGCAGGCTGTCCTCCGGAGCTGATGCGCCGGGCAGCGCAGCCGGATGAGATGAATATGTATGGTATCGTCAGCGTCTACGGACAGACCGAGTGCGCCCCCGGTAATACCATGAGCGCCTGGACGGATTCTTTGGCAGTGCGTACCGATACCGTCGGTTATGCCTTCCCCCATGTGCAGTGTAAGATTGTCGATCCCGAGACCGGGGAAGAAGTAGGTCCCGGTGTCAACGGTGAGTTCTGCGCCAAGGGCTACAATACCATGAAGGGCTATTATAAAATGCCCCAGGGTACTGCCGATACCATCGATGCTGACGGCTGGCTCCACTCCGGTGACCTGGCCTGCATGGATGAAGACGGCAATGTACGGATCACCGGCAGACTGAAGGATATGATTATCCGCGGCGGTGAGAACATCTATCCTAAGGAAATCGAGGAGTTTATCTACACCCATCCTCAGACCAAGGATGTTCAGGTTATCGGTGTGCCGGATAAGAAGTACGGCGAAGAGATCATGGCCTGCATCATTCTGAAAGAACCCGGTTCTGTTACGGTGGAGGAAATGACTGCCTATATCAAAGCCAGCATGGCCCGGCATAAGGTGCCGAAATACATTGAGTTTGTGGACAGCTTCCCCATGAATGCGGCAGGCAAGATCCTCAAATACAAAATGCGCCAGGATGCCGCCCAGCGGCTTGGTCTTACGGGCGACGGCACCGATACCGCCGGCCCCGGCAAGGCATAATAATAACAGCGGGAGCAGTCACAAAACGACTGCTCCCGCTTAACTTTCCTCCTTGGGGTGGCAAAAATCTTTGATTTTTGACGGATGAAGGGGGGATCGCAAGATTTTCAGTCAAGTGCGATGCAGAACAAAATGAGACCCCTTCAGATCCAAAATTCCCGCTTTTTTCAGCTTTCCCAGCTCTGCAGACATGGCGCTGCGTTCAACGCCTAAGTAGTCTGCCAAAGCCTGACGGTCAAAGGGAATGGTAAACTCCGAAGAACCGGCGGCTTTCGCCTGCTCCAGCAGATAAGCCATCAGCTTTTCTTTTGTGGTCTTTTGGGACATGAACCGGATCTTGTTGTTCATTTCCAAATTCTTTTGGGCTACCACTTTCAGCATGTTTTTCACCAACTGATTGTGAAACAGGCAGGCGGAAGAACAGACGGTGAGCATCTTCTGACAGGACAGAAGCAAAAGCTTGCTGTCACGGACAGCGTAGCCGCTGACAGGCATGGTTTCGATATTTGCGCAGGCAAAGGCTTCTCCGAACAGATCGCCCTTTTCCGCATGGGTCAGAATGTTACGGTTGCCGTAGAAATCCTCCTGGACAACCTGCACACTGCCTTCCATCACCACACCGATAAATCCGGCAGCATCCCCCTCTAAAAACACCGGGTCTCCCTTGGGAATGGTTACGGTGTTAGCCCCCAAACAGTGCAGCATTGGATATAAGTCCTGGGGGTCAATTCCGGAAAACAGGGGGGTGGACAGTAAAAGATCAAAATATTCTTTCATAAAAAAGCTCCTTTGTTGGAAATCCAACATACTTTCTGGGATCAGTATAGTAAAATACAGTCAGAAAGTCAAGAGGAGGGATGTATATGATTATGGAAGGTTGTCAGGCGAGACCGAAAACCCCTACGATCATCGAAAAGATCTGTCCCCAATGCGGACATGAGATCGAACTGTTTTCCATCGATACCCAAATGCCCTGTGAGCATTGCGGCTTTGTGGCCTATAACGACACTTTAAGCTGCGTCCAGTGGTGCCAGTATGCCCGCAAATGCGTGGGTGATGAAACCTATGAGCAAATGATGGCTGTGTTGGAAAAACAGAAAGAAAGGCAGGAAACAGCATGATTCGGAAGATTATTCAGATTGATGAAGAGAAGTGTAATGGCTGCGGCGCATGTGCCAAGGCCTGTCATGAGGGTGCAATCGGCATGGTAGACGGCAAAGCAAAGCTTCTCCGGGATGATTACTGTGACGGTTTGGGTGACTGCTTGCCCACTTGTCCTACCGGGGCGATTTCCTTTGTGGAGCGGGAAGCGGCGGCTTACGACGAAGCGGCGGTTTTGGCAGCAAAAGGGAAAGTTGCCAGTCTTTCCGGTGGTTGCCCCGGGGCGCAAGCAAAGACTATGGAACGGCAACAGGAAAATGCAAATCCTGCTCGTGTGGAATCTCAGCTTCGTCAATGGCCGGTGCAGATCAAGCTGGCGCCTATGCAAGCACCATGGTTCCATGGTGCGGATCTGTTGGTTGCGGCAGACTGCACAGCCTATGCCTATGCCAACTTTCATCAGGATTTTATCAAGGGTCATGTCACCTTGATAGGTTGCCCTAAGCTGGATGCCATAGACTATTCCATGAAACTGTTCCGGATTTTAGAGAATAACGATATTCGATCTGTGACTATGGTACGAATGGAAGTGCCTTGCTGCGGCGGCATTGAGTATGCAGTCAAAAAAGCGGTGCAGGACTGCGGCAAACAAATTCCTTGTAATGTGGTGGTTATTTCCACAGACGGAAAGGTGATATCCGACAGCCGGAGTTGACGGAAGAGAATCCCAGTATTATAATGGCAGAAAAGCCGATAACCGGGGAGGTCAACCTATGGAACGGGATGTTTGCAAAATCATAGCGGCATTGGGATATCCCTGTCCCGATGCGGTAATCACCCGGTTTCACGGAGAAGAGGACGACAGTCCTTACCATGTGTGGAAGGTGGAAACATGTCGGCAAACCTTTGTGCTGAAAAAAATCACGCCCCGGGAACGGTCTGTTTATGAGACCTTTTTTCCGAATGGCGGCGCAGTTCCCAAAGTCTATGCCTTTGGAGAGTATCAAGGGGATACCTATATGCTCATGGAATATGTGGCAGGGGAGACCCTCAGCCGCTGCACCCGGCAAAAGCTGATCTTCGCTTTGGATGCGTTGGTAGATACCCAGGAACGCTTTTGGGGGAATACCGACCAGTCCGAGGTAGGCTGTTCCTTTGACAGTCGGTTTCCGGCTTTGGAAAAACGGCTTCCCTATATGGAGGATTTGGCAGAACCCTACAAAGCTTTTTTGGCTGAGTATAGCCAGGTTCCCAGAACCTTGTGTAATGACGATCTTCTGCCCTTTAATGTGCTGGCAGGAGAGACAAAAGCGGTGATTTTGGACTGGGAAGAAGGGGGTATCTTGCCCTATCCCAGCGCAATTGCCCGATTCCTGGCCTTCGGGGAAGAAACCGAAGATGCTCTTTTTTACATGACCGAGGAAGATCGAGCCTTTGCGGTTCGCTACTACTATGACAAACTAATCCAAAGCAAGGGGATCTCCTGGGAAGATTATCTTCATAGCCTGCGACTATTCTTCTTTAAGGAGTACAGCGAATGGGTATACTTGGCTAGGCAAAGTGGAGATCTTACCGGTGAATATTGTCAAAAGTATTATGCCGTGGCAAAGCGCCTGGCAAAAGAATTGGGTTACTAAACATATCAGCCGCCATCGGTCGATGGCGGCTGTTTTTTTATAAGGATTACCGCGAGAAGACAGCGGTTACGCTCCATGGGAAGATTCGCCTTGTTTTGATTCTGTGTTTATGATAACAGTTTGCCAACAGGTGGCAATACCGGAATCCAGGGTAATTTTGCGAAAAATATGTAAGTTATTCAAACATGTCGTTATCCCGGAACTGCAAAGCGTAAAGCGCTTTGTAGGTTCCGTTTTTGGCCATCAGCTCTTCGTGGGTGCCCTGCTCGGTGATCTGACCGCCCAGGACCACAGCAATTTCGTCGGCATTGCGGATAGTGGACAACCGGTGGGCCACTACCAGGGTGGTGCGGCCTTTGCACAGCTCGTCCAAAGCTTGCTGGATCAGCACCTCGGTGGTGTTATCCAAAGCGCTGGTGGCTTCGTCCAAAATCAGAATGGCCGGATCTTTCAAGAATACCCGGGCAATGCTGAGCCGCTGCTTCTGACCGCCGGAAAGCTTGACACCCCGTTCACCGATTTCTGTATCGTAACCCTTGGGAAGAGTCATAATATAATCGTGAATGTTAGCCCGGCGGGCAGCTTCAAAGACCTCTTCTTCGGTGGCATCGGGCCGGCCGTAGAGAATGTTCTCCCGAATTGTACCCACAAACAGGAACACATCCTGCTGTACGATACCGATGTTCCGTCGGACAGACTCCATGGTCAGCTGACGGATATCGGTTCCGTCAATGAGGATGGAGCCGCCTTCAGGGGACAGCTTGTAGAAATTGGGGAGCAGATGGCACAAGGTGGTTTTGCCGCCGCCGGAAGGGCCCACCAGAGCCACTTTGCGGCCCTTTTCCAGCTTTAGGTTCACATGCTGCAGAACCTCTTTGGTTTGTTCGTATTGGAAAGACACATCCTGGAATTCAATAACGCCTTTCACATTGGTAAGCTCCTTGGCACCGGGGGCATCCTCTTCCGGCTCTTCATCCAAGATCTCCAGGAAACGCTTAAAGCCGCTGACACCGTTTTGATACTGCTCCATAAAGCTGATGAGGGTATTTACCGGGGCGATAAACAGGTTCACAGATACGATAAAGGTAGAGTAGTCACCAAAGGAAATGCGCCCGGCATACAGGAAAAGGCCACCGGCAATGAGAATAAACACATTGAAGATATCTGTTACAAAAGCGGTAGAGGAGTGGAACATGGCCATGGCTTTGTAAACCTTTTTGGAGGAATCCACAAAGGATTCGTTGCCAGCTTCAAACTTTTCCATTTCCTGTTGAGAATTGGTGTACGCCTTGGTGACCCGGATGCCGGTGACACTGCTTTCCACAGCGGCATTGATGGTAGCGTTGCTTTTGCGCCGGGCATCAAAGGCAGCCCGCATCCGCTTACGGAAGTACATGGTCACTACTACCAAAATAGGAACGCAGGTAAAGATGATGAGCGTCAGCATCCAGTCGATGGAAACCAGATAGGCAAAGGAAAGGACGATCATCACAGAGCTGATAAGCAGATTCTCCGGGCCATGGTGGGCCAGTTCGCAGACCTCGAAAAGATCGCTGGTCATACGGGTCATGATCCGACCGGTCTCGTGATTGTCGTAGAACCGGAAAGGCAGCTTCTGCAGATGGGAAAACAGATCGCTGCGCATCTTAGACTGCATGCCCACACCAATCAGGTGACCATAGTACTGCACAAAGTAACGCAGCAGCAGCCGCAGCACATAAAGCCCCAAAACAACGACACCGGCAATGACGATGGTGGTATACATTTTTTGGGGAATGTAAATGTTCAGCATTTTGTTGGTTACAACAGGATAAACCATGCCGATGATGGAGATCAGCAGCGAGGCCAGCATATCCAGCGCCAACAGTTTTTTGTAAGGCTTATAGTATTGGACAAATCGTTTCAGCATAATAATCTTCCTTTTATTTTCAGAGGATTCTGGGGCAAAGCAGGAAAAAGTCGTTTTTATCATTATACTTGTTTTTGACAGGTATTGCAATCCTGTTTCTTTAGGATAATTGTAAACAAATATCGCAATCTCTTGCAATTTAACGGAAATCGTGATAAACTATCACAGTTATCTACCAAAAGGGAGATGTTGACAATATGCAGTGTAAACAGTGCGGAAGCCGGCTGGAGCCGGAAATGGAGCTGTGCCCCCAATGTGGCACAAAAGTGGATAAAAATGAAGAAATAGAGGCATCCTCCGGTAAGGGTGTTAAAATTTTGAAAATTGCCGTATCCCTAGTTCTTGTGTTGGCCTTGCTGTGCGGCATGGTGCTGGTGGTGTTCAAGAATGATTTGGTTCCCGGCCACTGGTTTTCTTCTTTGCCCGGATCGATTCCCAAGGACGGCAATCGGGATAATGTAACCTGTGAGGGTACCTATACAGCCTCTCGCCTTGGTTTAAAATGGAAAAACGATACTGTGGTAGCGAAGATCGGTGACGAGGTTCTGACAAATGGACAGCTGCTGGTTTTTTACGGTGTGGTCAAAAATAACTTTGTACAGACCTATACGAATTTGTCCAGTATAAATTTAGATATGAAGCTGCCTTTGGATCGGCAGACATGCGGTTTGGATGAAACCCTTACCTGGCAGCAGTATTTCTTGCAGGAGGCACTGAATCAGTGGCGTCTGTATGTTTTGCTGTGCCAAAATGCAGAAGCGGCAGGCTGTGAATTGCCGGAAGAAAAACAGCAATCTTTGCATGACAAATATAATCAGTTCTATAAAGATTATGTAGAAACAGGAATGTATGAGTCTGTAGATGCTGTGATGGAGGCGAATTATGGCCCCGGTTGCACCTATGCAGACTATCTGAATTATGCAACTATGGCAGCTATCGCATCCATGTACTACAATCAGATGATCGAAGAGCAAACGGAAAATATTACAGAGGAAGATATCGAAGACTTCTATGAAGATCAGAAGGATTACCTGAAGCTGTATAATATCATAAAAGGTGATGGCAACATCGTGGTGGATGTGCGGCACATTCTGATTACTGTCCAACGGGTTGTCAATAAGGAAGAACACATTGACGAAAGCGACTGGAAGAAGACTGAGGAAGCTGCGCAGAAGATTTTGGATGATTGGCTGGCCGGTGAGGCTACTGAAGAAAGCTTTGCTGCGTTGGCAAAGGAACATTCTGCAGACCCCGGTTCCGTCGAAAAAGGCGGCCTGTATACCGAAGTAAATAAGGGTCAGATGGTAGCAGAGTTTGATACTTGGTGCTTTGATGCTTCCCGAAAGGCCGGTGATTACGGTCTCATAAGAACGAACCATGGATATCATATTATGTATTTCGTGGGTTCTGAGGAGTACTGGCACAACATCAGCAAAAAGAATGCACCTACTTGGCGGGTAAATAAGCTGCTGGAGACCCAGCGGGATGCTCTGGATATCGAAATCAAGTATCAAAAGATCAAACTCTGGGAAGCAGGCTACTACGCAGAGTAAAAAACTGCCGTAAACCTTGAAAAAAATATTGAAAAATTCGGGAAATTGCGGTATAACAGGAATGTGATTTTTTTGTAAGACCGGTACGGGGTTCCGTATTGGAGAAATGAGGTAGGATATGGAAAGAAAAGTGGGAACAACATCCCGTGGTATTCGTGGCCCCATCATTCGTGAAGGCGATGATATGGCTGCAATCGTGGTCAACAGTGTTTTGGAAGCAGCTGAGGCAGAGGGCTTTTCGCTGCAAAATCGTGATGTAGTGGCGGTAACTGAGTCCGTTGTGGCTCGCGCCCAGGGTAATTACGCATCTGTGGATGCGATTTGTAAGGACGTTCAGGCAAAGTTGGGTACTGAGACCATCGGTGTCATTTTCCCCATTCTGTCCCGGAATCGTTTTGCTATCTGCCTGCGGGGTATCGCCCGGGCAGCCAAGAAGATCGTTCTGATGCTGAGCTACCCCTCCGATGAGGTGGGCAACGAGCTGGTATCTTTGGACAAGCTGGATGAAGCCGGTGTGAATCCTTACTCCGATGTTCTGACCGAGCAGGAATACCGTAAGCTCTTCGGTGAGAATCTGCATCCTTTTACGCTGGTTGACTATGTGAAGTATTACGGCGACTTAATCCGGGAGGAAGGCGCTGAGGCAGAGATCATCTTTGCCAACAATCCCCGGGTTATTTTGAACTATACCAAGAATGTGCTCCACTGCGATATCCACACCCGGGCCCGGACCCATCGGATCCTGCTGGCCGGTGGCGGAGAGCGCGTCTGCGGACTGGATGATATCCTCAATGCACCTGTGGATGGCAGCGGCTGTAACGAGCAGTACGGTCTGCTGGGTTCCAATAAGGCTACCGAGAGCACCATCAAGCTGTTCCCCCGGGAATGCACCGATTTGGTAATGGAGATCCAAAAGCAGTTTATGGAGAAGACCGGTAAGCTCATCGAGGTTATGGTCTACGGTGACGGTGCATTTAAAGACCCTGTGGGCAAGATTTGGGAGCTGGCTGACCCGGTGGTTTCTCCTGCCTACACCCCCGGCTTGGAGGGTACGCCCAACGAGCTGAAGCTGAAGTACCTGGCAGATAATGATTTTGCAGGTCTTTCCGGTGCGGAGCTGAAGGCTGCTATCGAAAAGGCTATCAAAGCCAAGGGTGACCTGGCTGGCTCCATGGCTTCTCAGGGTACCACACCCCGTCGCCTGACGGATCTGATCGGCTCTTTGTGCGATCTGACCTCCGGTTCCGGCGATAAGGGTACACCCATTATCCTGGTTCAGGGTTATTTCGATAACTATACCAACTGATTCAAACAGATTCATATGGTTTTTAGCGGAGTGGCACAGCATTGTCGGTGCCACTCCGTTTTTCGTTTGGTAACACCCTGAAAGACTTTCCTGCTGTGGCGGACGCTTGTGCACCCTGCGTGAAAGAATACGAAAAAATGACGAAAATAGGCATTGAAATCTTTAGCACTTTCGTGTATAATGTCTTTATTGTGGTACCTCGGTACCAAACAGTAAGGGGGAGGCGTTGCTTCCCGAAAGGAGTAATTTTCATGTACACAGTTAACGCGATTCGTAATATCTGCCTGCTGGGTCACTCCGGCAGTGGTAAGTCTGCCTTGGCAGAGAGCTTGCTCTATATGACCGGCGCTATTGACCGTATGGGCAAGAATGCCGATGGCAACACCGTTTGTGACTTTGACCCCGAGGAAATCCGCCGCAACATTTCTATTTCCACTGCGGTTGTGCCTCTGGAGTATCATAATACGAAGATCAATGTTTTGGATACCCCCGGTGGATTTGACTTCTCCGGTGCTGTTATGGAAGCCCTCCGCGCTGCAGACGCAGCGATCCTGGTTCTGTCTGCTAAGGACGGTATCACCGTTGGCTTCGAGAAAGCCTGGAAGTACTGTGAAGAGCGGAATATGCCCCGCTTTATCTACATCTCCAAGGTGGATGAGGATAACTCCGACTATAATGCTACCTTTGAGGCGCTGCGCGAAAAGTACGGCAATAAGATCGCACCTGTGGTGGTTCCCATTTGGGATGCTTCCAAGAAGGTCACCGGTATCATTGATGTGGTGAACAAGCGCGCCTATGAGATGCAGAAGCTGAAGAGAGTGGAGATCGAGGTTCCTGCTGACAAGGAGTCCGTCATCGAGGAGTTCTACGATGCACTGAAGGAAGCCGTTGCTGAGACCGATGAGGCTCTGATGGATCGCTTCTTCGAGGGTGATGACTTTACTTATGCTGAGATGATCAATGGCCTGCACCAGGGTGTGAAGGAACTGAGCCTGTTCCCCGTGCTTTGCGGCTCTGCTGTGAACTGCCTGGGTAGCCTGATGCTGATGGATCAGATCGTCAACCTGCTTCCCAACCCCGAGCAGGGCAACTACCACAAGGCTACTACTGCTGACGGAAAGGTGGAAGAATTCATCGTTTCTGCCGGCGGCGTTCCCTCCGCATTCGTTTGGAAGACCGTTTCTGACCAGTACGGCAAGTACTCCTTCATTAAGGTTCTGTCCGGCATCATCAACTCCGATACCACTCTGGTCAATGCCCGTACCGGTGAGACCGAGAAGCTGGGCCGCCTGTACACCATGTGCGGCAAGAAGAACACCGAAATCAAGGAACTGGGCTGCGGTGACATCGGTGCCATCGGCAAGATGGATAAGGTCAAGACCGGCGATACTCTGTGCGATCCCAGAAAGGTCGTTTCTCTGAAGCAGATCCCCTATGCAGAGCCTTGCTACAGCATGGCCATCGCTCCCAAGGTCAAGGGTCAGGAAGAAAAGGTCGGTACCGGCCTGAACCGTCTGAATGAGGAAGATCCCTCCTTCACGCTGTTCAACAACGCCGAGACCCATCAGCTGGTGCTGTCCGGTGCCGGCGATCAGCAGCTGGATGTGCTGGTTGCCAAGCTGAAGTCCCGCTTCGGTGTGGATGCCGTTCTGAGCCCCGCAAAGGTTGCCTACCGCGAGAAGATCAAGAAGAAGGTGGAAGCTCACGGCCGTCATAAGAAGCAGACCGGCGGCAGCGGCCAGTTCGGTGACGTTTGGGTTCGCTTCGAGCCTCAGGAAGAGCAGGACGATCTGATCTTTGATGTGGCTGTTGTTGGTGGCGCAGTTCCCAAGAACTTCAACCCCGCTGTTGAAAAGGGCTTGCAGGAAGCCGTTCTGAGAGGCCCCCTGGCCGGTTATCCCATGGTTGGCCTGAAGGCGACCCTGTACGATGGCTCTTACCACCCCGTTGACTCCAACGAAATGGCATTTAAGCTGGCTGCCATCCTGTCCTTCAAGGAAGCTATGCCCAACGCAATGCCCACTCTGCTGGAGCCTGTGGGTGCCCTGGCCGTTACCATCCCCGATAGCTACATGGGCGATGTCATCGGCGACCTGAACAAGCGCCGCGGCCGTGTCATGGGTATGAACCCCGATAAGGACGGCAACACCGTTGTTGAGGCCGAGGTTCCCATGGCTGAGATGAGCACCTATGCCATCGACCTGCGGGCTATGACCCAGGCAAGAGGCTCCTTCACCCTGAAGTTTGAGCGCTATGAGGAAGTCCCCAAGGCCAACCAGCAGAAGATCATCGACGAGGCCAAGAAGGAAGAAGACTAATATTCCAAACCAAAGGGCTTGTTGCGATTTTGCAACAAGCCCTTTTTCTGATTTGCATTTTGATATCATCTGCAGTATACTGTAGCAAAACAATCAGGAGGGATAGGCTGTGAATATTCGCCCAATGGAACAAAAGGATTTTGATAAGGTGCTGGAAATGATGAAGGTGTTTTATGCATCCGATGCGCTGCTGGTCCACCCGGAAGAGCCTGTGCTGCGAAAAACTCTGGCAGATGCCATTGAAGCCGGTCCTTATGTGGAAGGTTTTGTGTTTTGCCGGGAGGAAACATTGGCAGGTTACGGTATGGTCGCCAAAAGCTACTCCACGGAAATGGGCGGCAAATGTGTTTGGATCGAGGATATCTATATCCGCCCTGAATTCCGGGGACAGGGCCTTGGCACAGGCTTTTTAAAGTTTGTTGAGGAGCGTTACCGGAATTGGGCTGTCCGCCTTCGTCTGGAAGCCGAGGAAGAAAACGAAAAAGCCATGAAAGTCTACCGAAACGCCGGCTTTGAAACCCTGGGCTATATCCAGTTAGTCAAGACAATCTAAACAATTATGTCGGGGCCGGCGTTTTCGCCGGTCCTTTATTATTGCCGATAACCGATGAGGTGGCAGAAACGACCGAAGGGGTCCAAAAGCAACATAATTGCAATTTTGTTTGTTATGATAATGCTGCAAGTGCAAATGAAAGGAATGGATACGCCATGGTAGCGATTAAAATGGCAGGACTTACCAAGAAGTACAAAAACTTAACGGCAGTGGATGCCATTGATTTGGAGATCCGGCAAGGGGAATTGTTTTCTTTACTGGGTGTTAACGGCGCAGGAAAGACCACGACCATTAAATTGCTGACCTGTCTGACAAAACCGACAAATGGTGATGCTTTTGTGGGTGGCTATAGCATTACCAAAGAACCGAACCAAGTCAAGCAGCTGATTGGCGTATCCCCACAGGAAACGGCGGTTGCACCTAACTTATCGGTAGAAGAGAACTTGACGCTTATCTGCGGCATCCACGGTTTTTCCAAAGAAACAGCGAAAGAGAGAATCAGAGAGCTTGACCGGCAATTCGGGCTGCATGCTGTTTTGCGGAAAAAAGCCGGGGAGCTGTCCGGCGGTTGGCAGCGTCGGGTCAGCATAGCCATGGCGCTGATTAGCCAGCCTCAAATTCTGTTTTTGGATGAGCCGACCCTAGGCCTGGATGTCATGGCAAGGCATGAGCTTTGGGAAGCGATTCAAGGGTTGAAAGGGAAGACAACCATCATTTTGACCACCCATTATATGGAGGAAGCACAGGCGCTTTCAGACCGGATCGGCATTCTAAAAGACGGAAGCCTTCTTGCGGTGGGAACGGTGGAGGAACTGAACCGAAAGGCCGGAACCCATGATTTTGAAACGGCTTTTGTTTCTCTTGTGAGGGGGGCTGGGCGATGAGAATGCTGACTTTTGCCCAAAGATGTACAAAAGAAATTTTGCGGGATCCTATCAATCTTGGCTTCGGTTTGGGCTTTCCTTTGGCGTTGCTGTTGCTGCTGAGCGCCATGCAGACCAATATCCCGGTGGATCTGTTCGGGATCGACACCTTGACTCCGGGCATTACGGTTTTTGGAATGTCCTTTATGACCCTTTTTACTGCGACGCTGATTGCCAAAGACCGGGAAAGTGCGCTCTTGCAGAGATTGTACACCACACCTCTGACAGGCTTGGAATTTATCCTGGGGTATATGCTGCCGATTTTGCCCATTGCCCTGGCACAGACTGTGATTTGTTATCTGTTTGCAGTTCCTTTGGGTTTGACTGTTAGCGTAAATGTGGTTTATGCTATTCTTGGGATGATTCCCGTGGCGATTTTTTATATTGCCTTGGGACTTTTGTGCGGCAGTATTTTAGGTGTGAAACAGGTAGGCGGTATTTGCGGTGCGCTGCTTACCAATCTTTCGGCATGGCTTTCCGGAGTGTGGTTTGACTTAAATCTTTTGGGCGGTACATTTTCCCAAATTGCCAATGCGCTTCCTTTTGTACACGCAGTGGAAATGGAAAAAGCCCTGTGTTGCGGAGACTTTGCGCTAGCGATGTCCCACATTCTGCCGATCCTGTTGTACGGCGTGGGGATCGCAGTAATTGCCGTGTTTTGTTTTCTCACACAAATGCGGAAACAGTAAAGGATCAAAATAAAAAGGGCTTGTTGCAAAATGCTGCAATAAGCCCTAAAACCATGCCAATATCACGGCCTGCGCACCTGGGGGGCGAAGGTTGTGCATGGAAGCGATATTGAGGCTTACCCTTGTCTTTTCCGGGGAAATATGCTATGCTTTTATTAGTAATCGGAAAAGGAGACAACCATGCTTCCGCAAGCTTTTTTAGATAGAATTGAGATGCAGTTGGGGGAGGAATATCCCCAATTTTTGCAAAGTTTGGAACAGCCCCGGGCGGTTGCTCTGCGGTTTAACCCGCTGAAGGGGGAAGCACCCGGACTTCCTTTTGTAAAAGAACCTGTTCCCTGGGAGCCTATGGGATATTATTACGATCCTGAGGCCCGGCCGGGTCTGCACCCATTTCACGAGGCTGGCGTATATTATCTACAGGAGGCCAGCGCCATGGCACCTGTAACGCTGTTAGATCCCCAACCCGGTGAGAGGATCTGCGATCTGTGCGCTGCCCCAGGGGGAAAATCCACCCAGATCGCCGGCAGACTGGGAGGCGAAGGTTTCCTGCTTTGTAATGAGTTCAACCCGAAACGGGCGAAGATCCTTTCCCGGAATGTAGAGCGTATGGGGATATCCAATGCTTTGGTGACCAATGCCCATCCTGAGGATTTGGCAAAGCGATTGCCGGGCTTTTTTGACCGGGTGCTGGTGGATGCCCCTTGTTCCGGAGAGGGAATGTTCCGAAAGGAAGAGGCGGCAGTTACCGACTGGAGTCAGGAAACGGTGGAAATGTGCGCCCGTCGACAGGTGGAGATCCTGGGTTCTGCTGCCCGGTTAGTTCGTCCCGGTGGTCGGCTGGTTTACTCTACCTGTACTTTTGCTCCGGAAGAGAACGAGGAAACAGTAAAGGCCTTTTTGGTAGAAAATCCGGATTTTTACCCGGTTGAAATGGATGCACCTTGGTTTACACCGGCAGGCCCCGGACAGTTCCGCCTGTGGCCTCATAAACTCCGGGGAGAAGGCCATTTTGCTGCAGTACTCCAGCGAGTTGGGGAAGAACCCTGCACAGGGGATGCTGTTTTGGGAGAAAAACTGCCAAAGCTGTGGCAGGAATTTGCCAAAGGATTGGGGATTCAGCTTCCTACCGGCAAGGCCATCACCTTTGGTACAGCGCTTTATTGGGTGCCGGAAGATATGCCGACCTTAAAAGGTCTTAAGGTCTTGCGTCCCGGTTTGGAGCTGGGAATGGTGAAGAAAGACCGTTTTGAGCCGGCTCATGCCTTGGCATTATGGCTGCGTACCTGTCAAAATGTGCAGGACTTTCCTGCCGACTGCCAGGAGATCCGCAAATACATGGGCGGAGACGTGGTACCTTCCCAGAAAAAAGGCTGGTGCCTGGTAACGGCAGACGGCTATTCTTTGGGGTGGGGAAAAGGCGACGGAACGGTGCTGAAAAACCACTATCCCAAAGGACTTCGGCGGCCTCTTTGAAATTATCCTTTACAGAAGCGAGAAGCTGTGATATAATTAACAAACTGTAATCAAATGATGTCAGATGAATTATGATTAAGATTTGCAAGGAGAGGATTATCCTTGGCTCGATATGAAATTCACGGCGGTGTTCCGCTGAAAGGAAGCATTGCTATCAGCGGTGCAAAGAATGCAGCTGTGGCCATTCTTCCGGCAGCTCTTTTGGTGAGAGGCACTTGCCGTATTGAAAATATACCGGATATTTCCGATGTACGGATCATGATCTCTATCCTGCAAAAGATGGGCGCTCAGATCCAGTTTCCCCAACCGGATGTCATTGAAATTGACTGTACCAATGTGACTTGTACCTGTCCCGATGCGGAATTGGTAACGCAAATGCGTGCCAGCTACTATCTGATGGGCGCTCTGCTGGGCAGAGAGGGAAAGGCCCATGTGGCACTTCCCGGTGGCTGTAACTTTGCAGCCCGTCCCATTGACCAGCATATTAAAGGCTTCGCAGCTTTGGGTGCGGTGGTGGATGAGACTGAGGAATATGTGGACCTTCAGACAGGCCTCGGCGGTCTGCGGGGCAACCGAATCAGCCTGGACGTAGTCAGTGTTGGCGCTACCGTAAATATTATGCTGGCGTCGGTATTGCTGTCTGGTCAGACGGTTATCGAAAACGCAGCCAAGGAGCCCCATATCGTGGACTTGGCGAACTTCCTGAATACCATGGGCGCCCATATTTCCGGTGCCGGTACGGATACTGTGAAGATCCGCGGAGTAGAGGCTCTGCGTGGCGGTACTTATGCCATCATTCCCGACCAAATCGAAGCCGGTACATATTTGGCTGCGGCTGTGGCCACCGGTGGTAATGTTTTGGTTACCAATGTAATTCCCAAGCACTTGGAGTGCATTACCTCCAAATTTCAGGAAATGGGTGCGGAAGTGATCCATTATGATGATGCTGTTCGTGTTCGCTGTAACGGACGCCTGCGGCATACCACCGTCAAGACCCGTCCCTATCCCGGTTTCCCTACGGATATGCAGGCACAGATCTGTGTGTGTATGTCCTTGGCCTCCGGTGTTAGCCGGCTGACGGAAAGTGTTTACGAGACCCGTTTCTTTGGCTATTGTACAGAGCTGCAGAGTATGGGCGCGGACATTCAGATCAACGGCAAGACAGCCATTGTTACCGGCACAGAATCTATTACCGGCACAACGGTGTATGCCCATGACTTGCGGGCTGGTGCTGCGCTGGTTATCGCTGGTTTGGCCGCTGAGGGAACCACCTTACTGGAAAATGTCCACTATGTGGAACGCGGCTATGAGAATTTGGCTGAAAAGCTGTCTTCCCTGGGCGCCCGGATCCGCAGAATTGAAGATTAAAAGAGAGCGCAATGCTGAGTCAGCATTGCGCTCTGCTTAGTTATTGGAAAAGTTCGGTGGACAGATACCGTTCTCCGGAGTCCGGGAGCAGAACCACAACGGTTTTGCCGGCATTTTCCTCTTTTTTGGCAGCTTCGATAGCTGCATGCAGGGCTGCACCGGAAGAAATTCCGGCTAAAACACCCTCAGCTTTACCCAGAAGTCTTGCGGCTTCGTAAGCCTCTGTTTCTGTTACTGGGTGAATCTCATCGTAGATGCCGGTGTCCAATACACTGGGCACAAAATTGGCACCGATGCCCTGCAGACCGTGAGGGCCGGCAGTGCCTTTGCTGAGCAGAGGAGAGGCGGCAGGTTCTACACCCAAAATCTTCACATGGGGATTCTGTTGCTTCAGATACTTACCTGTACCGGTAATGGTACCGCCGGTGCCGATGCCGGCTACAAAGATGTCAACTTGCCCGTCGGTATCTGCCCAGATCTCCGGGCCGGTGGTATCGAGATGGGCCTGGGGATTGGCAGGATTGTCAAATTGACTGGGAATAAAGCTGCCGGGTTTTTCCATCGCCAACCGATTGGCCAAAGCAATGGCACCGGACATTCCTTCTTCTGCAGGGCTTAGTACTACCTCTGCGCCATAGGCGGTCATCAGAAGCTGGCGCTCTTTGCTCATGTTTCCGGGCATGACGATGACGGCTCGATATCCCCGGGCAGCGGCTACCACAGCAAGTCCGATTCCGGTGTTGCCGGAGGTGGGTTCAATAATCAAAGCACCCGGCTGAATCAGACCGGCCTGCTCTGCTGCATCCAGCATGGCTTTTGCCACGCGATCTTTGGCAGAACCGCCGGGATTGAAGCCCTCCAGTTTTGCCAAAAGCCGTGCCTTCAGCCCAAGCTTTTGCTGAATATGACGCAGCTCTAATAGCGGCGTGCGGCCAATCAGTTCTTCAACGGAAGTATAAACAGACATAAAGATACCCCCAAAAGTGTTTTTTCTATTATACAGAAAAAAGTACTGCTGTGTCAACGCTGTGTTTGCATTGACTTTATTTTCCGAGTATGGTATAAACAAGGAAAAGCGTAAGGAGTGATCGCCATGCATATCATCGAAGAACGGGTCGAATCGGTTGTGGATAAGATCCTGGAGGATTACGGCAACGGTCGGGATATTGATAAGATCGATTTTCAGCGGCATCCGGATAAGGATGTGGTGATCGATATTATTGGGAAATTGCGTCGGATCATATACCCCGGCTATTCCCGGGATAAGAATTATCGAATTTATAATGTAAAACACAACCTGTCCATGTTGATTGAGGATGTGATTTTTAATTTAAGCCAGCAGATCGCCCTGGTGCTGCAAAGCAGCGGTACGCAACAAGAGGAAGCGGAGGAGAAGGGTAAGGATCTGTGCCTGCAGTTTTTGCAGACCGTTCCCAAAGTCCGTGCGATGGTTCAGACGGACCTGCAGGCGGCTTATGAGGGAGACCCAGCAGCTACCGGCAGCGAGGAAATTATTTTCTCCTATCCGGGTTTGTTTGCCATTACGGTGTACCGGCTTGCCCATGAGCTGCATGTGTTGGGTGTCCCTATGATTCCCAGAATCATGACAGAACATGCGCACAGCATCACCGGTATTGATATTCACCCGGGTGCGGCAATCGGAGAATATTTCTTTATCGACCACGGTACAGGCATCGTCATCGGTGAGACTACGGTTATCGGTCAGCATGTGAAGATATACCAGGGCGTGACTTTGGGTGGTCTTTCTACCCGGGGCGGGCAGAGTCTTCGGGGCAAGAAGCGGCATCCCACCATTGAGGACAATGTGACCATCTATGCCAATGCGGCAATTTTGGGTGGTGATACCGTTATCGGAACCGGCTGCGTCATTGGTTCCAGTACCTTTATTACGGAATCCATCGCCCCCTGCACAACCGTTACCATCAAGAACCAGGAGCTTCAGTTCCGTTCGCGTGGGAACTGCTGTGAGACCTGCAGTAATATTTAAAATGAGGTAAGAAATATGCCTTTTACCAACGGTGTTTACAGTCAATATGATCTGGAAGCGGCGAAAATTCTCAATGACTTTTTGCCCGATCGAATTTTTGATTCTCATTTACACCTGTTTGACAGCAGCTTTGCTCCGGGAATCGCCAAGGGTGGCGGCTTTAATGTTTCAACACGGGCAGATTTTCAGGATTACCTGGATTTCATAAAGCCCCTTTTGGGCGAACACAGACAGGTTCGCGGCAACTTCATCACCGCCCCGGATGCCACTATGACAGAGCCGAATTCACCTAACCGTAAGGCATCTGTGGAGTTCCTTGTCCAGCAGCTGGATCAGTTTCCCGGCAATGTGGGCGAAGTGATGGTTGGCCCTAAGGATACGGTGGAGGATATTGAAAATCTCTTGATCCATCCGGACATCCGCGGCTTTAAGTGCTACCATGTGACCGCGGAGAATAAGCCCACTACCCAGGCGGCTATCGGAGAGTATCTTCCCGAAAGTGCTTGGCAAGTAGCCAATCAACGGGGTATGGTCATTACGCTCCATATGGTGAAAGACCGGTCCTTGGCAGATCCAGAAAACTATGAATACATTCTGCAGATGGCAAAGCGCTATCCCAATGCCAAGCTGATCCTGGCCCACTGCGCCCGGGCTTTTGCGGCCTGGACCGGTGTGGAAATGGTGGATAAAATCAAGCATTTGGATAATGTGTACTATGATTTTTCTGCCATCTGCGAATCACCCGCCATGTTCCAGATCCTGCGTAAGGTAGGTAAGGATAAGTGTATGTGGGGAAGTGACTTCCCTGTGTGCCGCCTGTCCGGCAAGGCAATCTCTTTGGCAGACAGCTTCTACTGGATCAACGCCAATATCCTGGAGCAACTGGGGAATCCCAACATTCCCTATTGGCAGTATTCCACGGAAAATCTTATGGCAGTCCGCCAGGCTTGCCTGATGCTGGATCTTTCTCAGGACCGGGTCGAAGATTTGTTTTGGAATAATGCTATGAAGCTTTTTGACCTGAAATAATATAAAATCTCCCGTCTTTGGAACAAAGACGGGAGATTCTTGTTGCTTTTATTTGCCGAAGTTGGCAGAGAAATCGGCGATACTCTGGAAGTAGGCATCCAGTGCCACAACATCCGCACCGATGTTCAGGAACTGATAACCCATGGCAACACGCTCTGCGGCATTGCCCTGGCCACCCACAGTTCCGGCAAACTTGCCGTGGCGTCTTGCGCTCTCAGCAACCTTGCGGAAGCCTTCCTGCACCAAAGGATGATCCAACTGACCGGGAATACCGATGGCGTGGGAGTAATCACCGGGGCCGAAGAACAGCATATCGAAACCGGGAACAGCCGCAATCTCATCAATCTGCTCCATAGCTTCGGGATCTTCGATCTGCAGTACAATGAACCGCTGATCGTTGGCCTGCTCGGTGTATTCGTGAGTAGGAACCATGCAGTACTTGGCATCGGCATTGCCGCCGTCTACAGGGCGTCTGCCGATGGGATAGAAGCGAGTCATGCGGACAACATTCTGAGCGTCCTCCACAGACATAACGTGGGGAACCATGATGCCGGAAGCGTCCAATTCCAAAGGACGGATGTAGTCGCTGTAGGAGCCTCTGGGAACACGAACCAGCGCGTCGGCGTCATACATTTTGGCAGCCATGATCTGCATCTCGGTGGTGCAGTAATCGTTGGGGGTGTGCTCGCTGTCTAACCAAATGCAGGGGATGCCCATCATGGCAGCGATCTCCACCACACGGGGATCAGCAGTGTTGCACTTGGCGGAAAAAACGGTCTTGCCAGCCCGGAGCATTTCCAGGGTCTTGCTTCTTCTCATTTTCATAGTATTAACTTCCCTTCGTATACCGATTTGTAGGAATTAGCCGTTCAGACGCTGGAAGCCACTCTGACAGACGGGGCCACCAATGGCCTCTACGATAGCTTCCTTGCCGCCCTTCTGGATAATTTGGCTGATTTTGGCGAAAACCTTGTCGTTGGCTTCCCGGTGCTTTGCCATGATTTCCTCGTTGTGAGCCAGAGTGGGGTAGCAGCCGCCCTGAGCAAGGAAACCTTCCTTCAGCATCAGTACGGAGTACAGGGTCTTCAGCTCCGAAGAGTTTTCCACGAAGCCCATATGAGGCAGACAGGAAACGCCGTCTACATGGATCTTGACATTGTGGCGGTCAGCAGCGTCTTGCCAGTCCTTCTTGACAATTTCGCCCATCTTGGCGGCATGCTCCCAAACCCGGGTCTTTTCCATCTTTTCGATGGTAGCCAAAGCGGCAGCAGGGCCAACAGCTTCTGTCCAGTAGGTGCTGCTGATGAAAGACTTCTGAGAACCGTCCATAGCAGCCTTGGTGCCGACGACAGCACCGATGGGATGGCCGTTACCCATAGCCTTGGCAAAAGCAGCGATATCAGGCTCAACGCCCAAAACCTTATGACTGCCGCCAAAGGTGTAACGCCAGGCGATGGTGATTTCATCAAAGATCAGCAGACCGCCAACCCGGTGAACCTCATCCCGGACATGCTCCAGGAAGCCGTCGTTGGGCAGGGTGCTGCGAAGGGGCTCCATAATGACACAGGCCAGACGGTCGCCGTACTCCCGGATGATAGCATCAAACTCTTCTACATTGTTATAGTGGAAGGTAACGGCAGAACCCTTAAGTCCGGAGGGAACACCGGCAGGCTCCAAACCGGCCAGATGGATGCCGTCCAGGGCATCACCCTCATTCAGGTTGCAAGCCAAATACCAGTCGCTCCAGCCGTGATAGCCGCAGATGGCAACTACATCCCGGCCAGTGGTGGCACGGGCAATACGTACGGCAACAGCGCAGGTCTCACCGCCGGTACGGGTAAAACGAACGCTTTCTGCCCAGGGATGGATCTGCAGCAGTTTTTCAGCCAGCATAACTTCCTCGGGAGCGTTGAGGGAGGTCATGCAGCCGTCCTGAATTCGCTGGATGGCTGCCTTGGAAACATCGGGGTCAGCATAGCCCAGCAGACAGGCACCGATGCCGTTGGTGGTCATGTCATAGTAGTGGTTGCCGTCCATGTCCCACAGCTCACAGCCTTTGCCTTTAACGGCATAATTGGGCCACTGGTTGGGGGCAAACATCTCGGGGCGCTTGCTTAGCAGCTGAACACCGCCGGGAATGATCTGCTTGGCACGGGTGTAAAAATCTTGAGAAACAGACATAAATAACAACTCCTTACAGATTTTTTTTACGGGATGCAAAAAGGGGACCGACTCAAAAGAGATAACCAAAATCCTCCTTTTAACTCCATATTATCCTATAGCAGAAACCAAGTCAAGTACGGAAAAGGACGGAAAAAAAGAAGAATGCGCAAAAAATCACAGTTATCTTCCCTCGGGAAAAAGAGTCGGGAAACAGCCTCCTATTTTGAAAGAAAAGACCCCTTTTTGCACCGATGAATTCTTGCTTTTTCGGCAGAAGTAGATTACAATATAATCACATTTTTTGAAGATGAGAGGTGTGCTTATGAAGCGGTTTTTGATTGGTTTGCTGGCGGCTTGTCTTCTTTTTGCCAGTCTTTCCGGTTGTGGAAAAGAGCAGCCACAGCCAGGTACAGGGGTACAGACGGATGTTCCCTCTACCTCCACGACTCCGGAGGAGACTCCCAAACAGGAGGGGGCAGAGCTGGTAATCAGTGAGGTCATGCCGGATAATAAGTATGTTACTATGGGACATTCCCTGGATTGGGTAGAGTTGTATAACCGGGAAGAAACCGCAGTAAACCTGGATGGTTACTATCTGACCGATGACCCGGATCAACCCTATGCCATGCCTTTGGCAGGGCTTACCGTCCAGCCGGACAGCTATTTGGTGATTACCTTGGGGGAAGAGGCACCCTTTCACCTGTCTGCAGAGGGAGAAACACTTTGGCTTATGTACGGCAAGACTTTGGTTTCCACCCTGACCTATGATGCGCCACAGAATGGCGAATCCTTCGACCGGGAGGGAGCCTGTCAGTATCCCACACCGGGCTATGCTAACAGTGCGGAGGGGTATGAGGCATATTTGCAGAATCTGAAGCTGCCGGAACTCATTATCAGTGAGGTCATGTCTTCCAATTCGCAGCATTACCCGGTAAACGGCAAATGCTATGACATGGTGGAGATCAAAAATAACAGTCAAAATCCCATTGACCTGTCTGGCTATACCCTGACGGATAAGCGGGGGGAACCTCAGCGGTATGCATTTCCTGCTGTAGTTTTGCAGCCGGGGGAGTTTTATGTGGTGTACTGCTCCGGAAAGCCGGAACTGGGCGCGAATCACACTTCCTTTAAGCTTAGTGCCGACGGAGAGACCGTCTATCTTGCCTTTGGCGACACGATTACCGATGCGTTGGCATACCCTGTGGATTTGGAACAGAACCAAAGCTATGGCCGTGTAGGAACGGTTCCCATGTATTTGCGTCAGCCTACCTTCGGCGCAGAAAATACCGAAGGCTTTTCCGGCGCCATGCTGCCGCCTGCAGCAAGCAGTGCCTCCGGCTATTACGAACAGGCCGTCACCGTGGAGCTGACGGGTCAGGGGGATATTTATTTTACCCTGGATGGCAGCCGTCCCACAGTCCATTCTCAAAAGTATACCCAGCCCATCACCGTCACCGGGGTTACAACCCTGCGGACCTTCTGCACGGACGGTGTTCGCACCAGCGCAATTACCAACTATACCTATCTTGTGGGCGTAAGTCATAGTTTGCCGGTGGTGAATGTGGCAATTCCCCAGGCAAGTCTGACGGGGGAGACCGGCGTTCTAAATCATATTGACCAGGATTATGAGCATGAAGCAGTTTTGACTCTCATTGAAAACGGTGAGGAAAAGTTCTCTGTACCCTTTGGTTTCCGGCTTCACGGAAATGACAGCCGCAAGGGTGCCAAGCAGAACTTCCAGCTGCGCTTCCGCTCTGAATACGGTGTCGGCAAGCTGAATTATAAGCTGTTTGATAATTTGGATATCACCCAGTTTAATTCTCTTCTGCTGAAAGGCGGCAGTGAGGACTGGCCCACAGCCTTGATTCGGGATGAACTGGCAACAGCCATCGTCACCGGTACCACCAATTTGTACACCCAGGCCATGAAACCCGTGGCGCTGTACCTGGGCGGTGAGTATTGGGGCGTTTATTTCTTCCGGGAACGATTCAGCGATGATTATGTGGCAGATCATTTTGATGTATCACCGGAATCTGTGGATATCCTGTATTCTTCCGGCGGCAGTGTTCAGGTCGGCAGCAAAACAGATTTTCAAAATCTGAAAGCCTTTGTAAGCAGTCACGATATGTCGCTGGATGAGAATTTCCGTTATTTGACGGATCGGATCGATCTGACCAGTCTCATCGACTGGTATGCTTGCCGCAGTTATATGGGAGACCGGGATACTGCCAATTGCCGTCGTTTCCGTTCTTCGGAATATGACAGCAAATGGCGCTGGATGTACTTTGACCTGGACTGGTCCTTCTGGCACACCACAGACAATCCCATCAGCAGCATCATGGCCAGTAGTGGCGGTGACCATATTCTCATTCATGGCGTCCTTGCCAATGCCCAGGGGCGGGAGCTGTTCTTAAAGCGTTATGCACAGCTTATGGGAACGATTCTGAATGAAGAATATATCATCGGTGTGATTGATGGTTTGGTAGCGCAGATTGAAGAGGAAATGGTTTTGGATCGCCAGCGGTGGGGCAGAGAGTATACTACCTGGTTGTCTAAGGTAGAGGTCCTTCGAAATTATGTCCGAAACGGTGCAAGAACCGCCAATGTGCTGCGGGATATGCAAAACTACTTCGGCTTAACCAATGACCAAATGCAGTACTACTTTGGCGATGTTATGAAATAATCAAAGCGGGTCAGTTGCAACTGCAACTGACCCGCTTGCTATATAATTAAAGAATCTCCAGCGTAACTGTTGGGAAAATAGCGGCAGTATCCTGGGGTAGGGGAGGCAGCGTACCTTCCGTCAGACAGGCGGCTGTGCCGTAGGTAACGGCAGTCCGGAGACACTCTCCCGGACTTTTGCCCTGCAAAGCAGCGGCAAGGAATCCAGCAATGGCGCTGTCCCCGGCACCAATGGTGGATATCGCATCCACGACAGGGGGCTTTGCCAAATAGGTCTTTCCATCGTTAATCAGCAGGGCACCCTGATGGCCCAAAGAGACCATCACATTGGTGACACCTTCTTTGGCAAAGATCGCAGCTTTTTCCAGTGCTTGATCCAAAGACTCGATCCAGTAGTTAAAGTAAGCAGAGATTTCCTCTTGGTTGGGCTTAATCAGCCAGGGCTTCAGGGTGAAGATATCTTCCAAAGTGAGGGATTTGGAATCCAAAACCAGTTTGGCACCCTTTTTTGTTAACCCCCGGAGAAAATCCAGCACACTGTCGTGATCGATACCGGCAGGAATACTTCCGGTAAAGGTTACAATGGTATCTTCGTCAACGGAAAGCTTTTGCGCGATTTCGGTAAGGGTGGTTTCGTCCACAGAAAACCCACGGAAGCTGATCCGAGTCTCCGGACCTTCGGTACTGTGGACGGTGAGATTTTCCCGGATTCGACCTTCCCGTTCCCAATACAGACAGTTAAGGCCAGCATCTTCCAGTTCCCGGATGAAATCACCGCTGTTTTCTTTCCCCAAAACGATGACTGCAGTGTTATTCACCTGGTGGCTTTGCAGAGCGCGGCTGATGTTAACACCTTTGCCGCCGGCCTGCCGGGAATTAATGTCTGCCAGGTTTTCACAGCCAAGAGCAAGCTTGCTCGCAGTGGCATGGACATCATAGGCAGGGTTGAGGGTGAGTGTATAAATCTTCACAGGCAGTTCCTCTTAGAGCGTGGGCGCATTTTCCAGCAGCTGCTTTTAGCCTCTGCATACCAAATGACGCCATTTTTTGGACGATATCCGGCTGAAACTTTTCCAGCCGGATATCGTTATCACAGTCACTTTTCACTGTTTTTAGAATCCACAGAACGATGCTTAATGAGGAATACGGCCAAAACTTCTGCCATGAACTGCAGCATAGAGATCTGTTCCTGAGTCCACAGATAGTTTGCCGTGCATTCATCAAATCCTACATAACCGCGGAACACGCCCCGGTCCATAATGGCGCAGTGCAGCATGCTTTTGATGCCCTGGGGTTCCAAAATGTTCCGGAAGCGGGGCTCCAGCTCACTAACATCTGCACAGTACAGCACACCGTTGTCCTTATAGACATCCGGCCAACCGGCCAGATCCGTCAGATAGCTTAAGTTCTGCAGATTATCCTTCTCCGGCTGAATGCCTTCATTGCACCATTCAAAGGTGTTGCTGCAGGTGGTGTTGTCATCGTTATTCTCGAAGATGTACACACGACTGACGTTGAACTGGGTGCCAATGTAGGCCAGCAGCACGTTGATGGTGGCATCGATATCCCGGGATTCGTACAGCCGGTGGAAGACGAAACGCATCAGTGTTTCGCCCAGCAGGGAGGGCTGTTCGTCGGAATCAATGCGGGTATGGATGGTTTCCTCGCTGAGTGCCTGGTAGGCATCCTTGGCGCTGTAGATATGGTACTGGCTCTTGCCCGCCCGCTTGGCGGCATAGAGAGCCTCGTCAGCATGGTGGAACAACTCTGCATAGTCGGTGCCGTGTTTGGGTACCAGGGCTGCGCCTACGGATACGGAGATTTGTAGCTTGGGCATCAACTTGTGGAGCATCTCCCGGAAAGTATCCACCAGTAACTGACAGCGTTCTTCCACAAGCTCCCGGTTGGGAATATCCTTCAAAAGAATTATGAATTCGTCTCCGCCGATACGGCCGAGGATGTCGTGACTGCGGAAGAAATTCTGTAGTGTCGATCCAATTTGCGTCAGCACCGCATCACCGTAGAGGTGACCCAGGGTGTCATTGATGGATTTAAAATTATCCAAATCCATAATGAGCAGGGCAGCCTTGGTGTCAGGTGCGCGATTTTTTAAATAATCTATGACTTGCTGCTGCGCAGAGGACTTGTTCAGAAGCCTCGTCAGACTGTCCCGTTCTGCCTGCTTACGCATGGTTAGGGCATCCCGCTTCAGCTCGTCAATGTCATAGAGAATTGCGGTTATTCGCAGGACTTCACCGGCATCATTCCGGATAGCCTTTGCCCGGAGGCGGCACCACAGATAACGGCCCTCGCTGTTGGCGATTCGCAAATCTACGACACCGGATTGGTTAGAAGTCATCAGATGCCGCATCTGGTGCTGCAGCAACGGGATATCATCGGGATGAACATGGGAGACAGCACCGGGGGTGAACTCTGCAATGGACATGGGATAGCCGAACATCTGCATCCAGCGGTCAGAGCAGCTGAGCTGCTTGGTGTTCAGATCCCATTCAATGACCACACCCTCAGAAAGACCCATAAGTGCTTGGTGGAGAGCAGCCCGGCTTTCCAGCCACCGCTCTTTTTCCTTAAGCCATGTGATATCCGTCAGCACCAGGGTGCAGATTTCCTGCCCCTGAGGATCCACAGCTTGCCGACCCTTACACAGTACCCACACAGGATCCTGACCGTTGCGGAGCAAACGGAAACTGCATTCCCAAGGGCTGAGACTGCGGCTGTTTTCTGTCAAGACGGTAATGAAGTCAGCTCTGTCCTCCGGATGGACCATGGCAAGGAGGGAATTTTCAAACTGCGTTTCGATCTGCTGGGCGGAATATCCGACCAGGGGGAAGATGGAGCCGCCCCCCCGGAGAATGGTCATGACTTCGTCGGGTTGACAGCACAGCGCACCGCCGGAAAGTCCGTAGAAGAGGGAAAGGTCGGGAACACTACCAAGGTAAGCCGGATGCTCATCGGCAACCTCGTTTTGCAGATTGTGGAAGATGGCGAGCACGATCCGTTGCTCCGGGATGTCGGTATTTACTCTCAGCAGCGTGACTTCGTAAGGGAAGGACCTTTGATAGAGATGGCTGTAGATTTGGCAACGGAAGCTATGCTTACGCTGATTCTGTTCGAACAGCAGCTGCCGGAGATGGCTGCGCAAGGAGTCCATACTTTCAGTATCTTCGGGATGGACACCGTCGGCCATCAATCGGGCGGACATCTCCTCAAAACTGGCATTTTGGAAAAAGGAGAAGAAATCCGGATTGGGATTGTAGATAACATGGTAATTGTGGTGACTGACATCCAACTCAATGACTGTGTCACTGAGGTGATGCAGCACCGTCTGATATTTCAGGTGGGAAAGCTCCAGGGCAGTGAGAGGATGCTCTTTCCGTACCGGAGCAGGTAAGGGAAGGCTGATTTGGTCGGATTTGGGAGAATAGCCGTCAGAATACTGGGTGGAAAGCTCCGCAAATGTGCCGCGCACCCGCTTAAAGCACTCCAAAAGCTTGGGGGAGAAGACGCCGCATTCTCCGTTGAGGATCATGTTGACCGCTTCTTTGTGTGTAAAGGGCGGCTTGTAGACCCGAGCACTGGTCAGTGCGTCATAGGCATCGGCCAAACCTACCACCTGAGCACAAATGGGAATATCGTCACCCTTCAGTCCCTGAGGGTAGCCGCGACCGTCCCACCGTTCATGGTGAGAAAGGCAGATATTATAAATGTAGCGCAGATACATAGGATCGCCGATATCACCGATCTGCTCCGTTAACTGGGCACCTACGGTGGTGTGAGTCTTCATCAGCTCAAATTCCTCAGTAGTGAGTTTGCCCGGTTTTGTGAGGATGCTGTCGGGAATGGAGATCTTGCCGATGTCGTGCAACGCGGCAGCAGAGGAGATTCGATCAATAACATATTCATCCAACTGATACTCCGGACAGCATCTGGAAACTTCCTGCAACAGTACTTGGGTAAACCGACGCAGGCGAAGAACGTGATTGCCGGATTCTGTGCTGCGGTATTCAATGATGGAAGAAAGGGTATCCACCATGGTTTGGTTGTTTTTGCGGATGGCATGGCTCTGTTCGTCCACCAGGGCTTCCAGCTGCCACTGATGGGTGTATAACTCTGTCAGAATTTGCACCCGGTGTTGAATAATGAGACTGGTGTAGGGCTTGTGGACCACATCGGCCACACCCATCATAAAGGCCATTTCCTCCCGCTGACCGGTGCCCACAGGGGTTACCAAAGAAACAACCGGAATGGCATGGCGATCCGCAGGCTTGGCAGCTTCCACCAAATCCCGCAAGGCGGAGCCGTCGGAAAGCGGCAGGTCTGCTACCACGGCTGCAATATAGTTGGCATTCTGCTCTAAAAGCATGGCGGCCTGAGGGACATCCTCTGCTTCCAGTAAATAGTAATGGGGTTCAAAAATGGTATAGAGATTGCGGCGGTCACTGTTTGCACCGCCGACAAGGAGCAAGGTATCTTTCATCCGGGTCTTCATATGTTGCCCTCCGGTTTTCTATGTTAATTTTATCATAACAGAGGAAAAAACAGATTGCAAGCAACTTTTTGCGCCTGGTTGCGGAAAGTAATGCCGGTTATTTTCTTGGTAAAATAAAATTTTCAAAAAGTTGTGTAAATCTTCAAAATTTAACCGTTCCTGTAACCGGGGCATGATATAACTAAGCCATAAAACAGAGCGCATGATTTGGAAAGGGGGGATCCCATGGCAATAAGCGGATACAGCGAAGAGTACCGAACCACATTGGTTTGTGTAGATTCCTATCACAAGGGAGTTCCGCAAGGCAGGTTCTACAACCCATATATGGCTGCGGAACAAACCTTTCAAAGCTTGACTCAGTTTTTGCAGGGTATGGAAAGAACCTTGGAAATGATGGATTTTCCGAAAGCGTTTACAGCGACACGAACCTTTGCACCGCTTCCGGATCACACCACAGGACCACCTCTGAGTCAATCTAGGCCGGGAACCCAGGCAACCTTCGCAATCAAGATTCTTTTCCGACAAAACGCCAGCTGGCAAGGGTCAATTACCTGGCTGGAAGGGAAAAGGGAGCAAAGCTTCCGAAGTGTGCTGGAGCTGATCCTACTGATGAGCACAGCGATGGAGACCCAACAAGCATCCTAAAAAAGAAAAAATAAAATTGTAAACCATTGGAAGAAAGTATTGAAAATGGCAAACTGCCCGAAAGGACAGGACGCAAAGCAAGCGGGCTAAGGCTGAAAAGCTAGGCTGGCGCGGCTGCCGATATTTTGTTTCCCCCAAATTGAAAGGAGAACAAAATAATGGCAAAGAAGATTATCAACAAGAGAGTTATCGCAATCCTGCTGACTTTGGTCATGCTGGTTAACGGCTTCCAGATCATCGGCACCGCCGCAGAAAGTGACGAGTTTTCTCTGGTGAGAAATTACGCAGACACCTACTACAAGCAGGACGGCTCCGTCGGTTCTGCCTCCGACTGGGAGATCCATCTGTCCAAGACGGCAAAGCCCACCGGTGTAGATAATGTATTTGATATCACCCTGAAGGTCGAGACCAAGGACACCTCTATTCAGACTGCCGGTACCACCAACGGTGCGGTGGTTCTGGTGTTGGATGTCTCCAACTCCATGGACGATAAGGACGGCTCCGGTTGTGCCGTGGACGGCTGCGACAAGCAAAGAGACAGCAATGTCCATTGCGTGGAGTTCGAAAAGCGGAACTGGAGCAGCTCCTGCAAGAACTGTGGTGAAGCAGAAAGCGCACACAGCAATCACCACGCTTATGTGGAAAGCAAGACCCGCTTGGAAAATCTGCAGGATGCGGTTGCAGCATTCCTGAATGTGTTTGCCAGCGATGCAGCAGCAGGTGAGAAGCGGATGGTTGCCGTGGCTGTCTTCGGTACCGACGCAGTCACCATTCAGGATTGGGTGGACGTTACCAATGATGCCGCCTGCGCTAACCTGATCAGCAAAATCAACTCCCTCTCCACCGGCAACGGTGCTTACATGGGTAAGACCTACCTGACCAACGGCGGCACCAACATGGAAGCCGGTCTGGTCCTCGGCCGCAACCTGCTGCAGAATGCAGCTGCTCTGGCAGGTATTCCTGTAGAAAACCAGAGTCTGATCCTCTTCAGTGACGGTGAGCCCACAGCCCGGGTAGGCAATGTAAATAACACCTCCACCGAGAAGGTCAACTACGGCGGCTCCGATACCGGCACCAAAACCGACAGTGTTGACTACGACGATATTTCCGCTATTCTGAAGAGCGTTTCCGCAGCGAAGATCGCTGTGAAGTATAACTACAATGACAACAGCGGTGTCCTGAAGACTCCGCCCTTCACCCGGGTTATCAGCAGCGACGCCGACACTCTGTCCGTTGACCTGCAAGGCGAGGCAGGCAAGGTTATCACCAGCAAGACCAACGCCTCCACCGTCACCGATCCCATGGGCACCGGTGTTTCCATGGTCAGTGTGACCACTGGCTACAACGAGTTCACTGAGAAGTGGAATCTGGCCAAGTTTACTCCCGTGATCGCCAATGGCATCACCACCTACACCATTACCTATCAGGTCGAGATTGACCCCATGGCGGCAGAGCTGGATAGCCAATATCCTGGCTATACCGTTTTGACTCCTGCCAATGGCGAGACCACCCTGAACTACACCTACGGCGAGCAGGAAATTCCCGTCAATGCCGACTTCAACGAGCCTGACATTCGCGGTGTCCGCACCTTTACTGTCAGCTATGCGTATGTAGGCGAAGTTCCCGAGAACGCACCCGAAGTTCCTGTAACCCAGACCTATAAGGCCGGTGTTTCCGTGAAGGTTGCCGGTATCCCCGCTCTGAAGAACTACACCTTCTCCGGTTGGAGCAAGTCCGACTTCGTAATGCCCGCTGAGGATGTTGTGATCGTCGGCTCCTGGACTGAGAATGCCAAGTACGACTACAGCCTGACCTACAATGCCAACTTTGGCGAAAACGAAACCAAGGCAGATGCTGAGAATGTTACCAGCACCTACGCTGTGTCTCACAACATTACTGTGGATACCAACACCTTCGTTCGTGAAAACTATACCTTCGTCGGCTGGAATACTGAAGCTGACGGCTCCGGCAAGACCTATGTAGCAGACAACACTGTAGCTCTGACTGCTGCAAACAACACAGAAGTTCTGTACGCACAGTGGGTTGAGAATACCAAGTATGCCTACACTGTGATCTACAACGCCAACTTTGGCGAGAATGAGACCAAGGCAGATGCCGAGAATGTTACCGGCACCTATGCAACCGAGTACACCATCGGTGTGGATGCCAACAACTTCTCCCGCCCCAACCACACCTTCATCGGCTGGTCCGCCGAACCTGACGGCGAAGTAATTTACAACGCCGGCGACAGCATCCACTTCGTAGAAGGTGGCGAGGAAGTCCTGTACGCTCAGTGGATCGAGCATACCAAGTACAGCTATACTGTGATCTACAACGCAAACGGCGGTGTCCTGGCAAACGGCAGCCTGTCTTACGGCGACAGCCAGAATGTCCAGGAAACCTACAGCACCACCCACAATGTGGATGTGGATGCCAACACCTTCCTCCGCGAAAACTACACCTTCACCGGCTGGAACACCAAGGCTGACGGCACCGGCAAGGCCTACGCTGCCAACGATGTCATCGCCCTGACAGCTACGAATAACACCGAAACCCTGTATGCCCAGTGGATCGAGAACCCCAAGTACGACTACAGCGTGATCTACAACGCCAACTTTGGTTCCAACGAGACCAAGGCAGATGCCGAGAATGTTACCGGTATCTATGAGACCGCTTACAACATCGGCGTGAATGAAAATACCTTTGTTCGTGAAAACTACACCTTCACCGGCTGGAACACCGAAGCTGACGGCACCGGCACCGCTTACGCTGCCAACGATGTCATCGGCCTGACTGCTGCTAACAACACCGAAACCCTGTACGCTCAGTGGGAAATCAACACCTATGACTACACCGTGAACTACTGGGTCAGAGTCAACGAGGAAGCTTATGTGGTCTTCTCCGGTGACCTGGAAGGCGCACCTGTCGGTGAGAAGGTTGCCTTCGGTACCGTCGTCGACCAGGCTTACCTGGAAGCTTTGGGCTTGCCCGAGACGCTGACCGATGCCGAGCACACCTACGACCTTGCCGTTTTCCAGGGCGTGGTTGTTGCAGAAACTGAGAATGTTGTCAATGTTTACTACGCCTGCGTAGTGGAAGAGGAAGTCGAGATCCCTGAGACTCCCGAGGATGTAGAGATTCCCGATGAGGATGTCCCCCTGGGCGGTCAGCCTGACGATGTCCTCCCCAAGACCGGTGACCCCATCTATATCTACATCGGTTCTGCCGCTGTATCCGCTGCCGGTTTGGCAGGCCTGTTCCTGGTCAGAAGAAAGAAAGAGGAAGAGATTGAGGAAGAATAATAGATAAAAAATTAACACTACAACAAAGAAAATCCCCGAGCCAGTGGCTCGGGGATTTTCAAAGCAAAACGGCGTCGGAAAACCGACGCCGTATTGTTTATTGCAATTAGATGGCCCGCTCGACCTTGTTGGAGCGGAGGCATCTGGTACAAGCGTACACATGGCACGCAGTTCCGTTGACAACCGCCTTAACCCGCTTTACGTTGGGCTTCCAGGTACGGTTGGAGCGTCTGTGGGAGTGGGAAACCTTAATACCGAAAGTTACACCCTTGCCACAAAAATCACACTTAGCCATTCACTGCACCTCCTATCCGAACGAATCATAAATATACTACTTTCGCAGTCGCTTAGATATGATAGCAGAGTTTTCAAAAAAAAGCAAGTGTTTTTTTGCTTTTTTTCAAAATTATGTTGATATTACTTGGGTTCACAGGTATAATGGCAATAAATAAAAGAAAGGAGTGGGGCAAATGTCTGATGTTTACACAGTTCTGTTGACAACACTGGTTGAGGAGTTTCGCTTGGAAGTGATTTTTCGATCCTCGGACTATGAAACCATTCAGTTAACGGTGGAAGATGTGGCCCGCCCTGCCTTGCAGGTTGCAGGGTATTTTGATCACTTTGAGCCTGTGCGTTTGCAGGTTCTCGGCAATGTGGAGATGAGTTATTTGCGAAAACTCAGCTCCCAGGAACGGTTGAAGACATTTGATCGCCTGTTTTCCTATAAGATTCCCGCACTGGTACTGGCCAGAAACTTTGAGCCGGACAGCGAATGTTTGGAAATGGCGAAAAAACATAATGTGACCCTGCTTCGCAGCCAGGAAACCACATCTTCCCTGATTTCCGGTATCATCACCAGCCTGCGGGCCAAGCTTGCCCCCCGGATCACCCGCCACGGTGTTTTGGTGGAGGTCTACGGTGAAGGCTTGCTTCTCATTGGTGACAGCGGTATCGGCAAAAGTGAGGCCGCAGTGGAGCTTCTGAAGCGCGGACACCGTCTGATCGCAGATGATGCAGTGGAGATTCGTAAGATTTCCGGCAGTACCCTGGTGGGTAACGCACCGGATATGATCCGCAATTATATTGAGCTGCGTGGTATCGGCATTATCAATGTGGCAAAGCTGTTTGGTATGGGTGCCGTCCGTGCAGAAAATGAGATCAATCTGGTGGTCAATATTGTACCCTGGAAGAACCAGGAGGTCTATGACCGGTTGGGACTGGAAAATCAGTATATGGAACTGATGGGCGTCAAGATCCCTATGAATACCATCCCCATCACGCCGGGACGAAACCTGGCGGTGATTTTGGAAGTGGCGGCTATGAATAACCGACAAAGGAAAATGGGCTATAATGCAGCGGTGGAGTTTACCGAGCAGATTAACCGTCGTTTTGACGATCAAACTGGTACAGCCCTATGAAAGAAATTACCATAGGCAGTAACGATGCAGGGCAGCGGCTGGATCGGTTTTTAAGCAAGGCGGTTCCATTGCTTCCGGCATCCCTGGCGCAAAAGTATATTCGCCTGAAGCGGATCAAATTGAACGGCGGCCGCGCCCAGCGGGATAGTCGACTCCAGACGGGGGATCTGCTGCAGCTTTATATTAACGACGAGTTTTTCGACAAACCCCGGGAGGATAATGCCTTTTTAACGGTGGCAGTCCCGAAGCTCCAAATCGTCTATGAGGACGAGCATATCTTGCTGGCGGATAAACGCCCGGGACTTGCGGTCCATCCCCATGACGGGGCTGAGTACGGAAAAACCCTCATCGACCATATCCAGGCTTATTTGTATCAAAAACGGGAGTGGAGGCCCCGGGAGGAAAATTCCTTCACTCCGGCGCTGTGTAACCGAATCGACCGCAATACCGGCGGTATCGTCATTGCGGCAAAAACGGCAGATGCCTTGCGGATCTTAAACCAAAAGATCAAGGACCGGGAACTGGATAAGCGGTATCTTGCCATCGTGGAGGGAATACCCAAGCCCAAAGAGGGGAGCCTGAAGGGTTATCTTTTTAAGGATGCCAAGAAAAACCGGGTATTTGTAACGGATTCTCCTCAGCCGGGTTCGAAAACCTGCCAAACCAATTATAAGACGCTGGCCTCTCAAAACGGCCTGTCTTTGGTGGAATGTGAACTTATCACCGGCAGAACGCACCAAATCCGTGCCCAATTTGCCCATGCCGGCCATCCGCTTTTGGGGGATGGTAAGTATGGCAAGCTGAATAAGCGGTTCGACCGAAATTATCAGGCGTTGTATTCTTATAAGCTGACCTTCGATTTTTCTACAGATGCCGGTGTTTTGGCCTACCTGAACGGAAAGCAATTTTCTGTTTCTCATGTGGATTTTGTGGAAGAATATTTCCCGGAAGTAAAAATATAAGAAAATGGCACACTCTTTTGCGGAGTGTGCCACTTTTTTTAGTCTTTCAAAACAGTTGTAATGATGCCACCGCCGATTACCAAATCCCCATCGTAAAGTACCACAGCCTGCCCCGGGGTGATGGCTCTCTGAGGCTCCTCAAAAACCACCCGTACAGTTCCGTCATCCAGGGGATAGACCCAGGCAGGCTGCTCTGTCATACGGGAACGGGCTCTTGCCTTGACGCGCATAGGCTCTGTGAGGGCGTCAAAGGGGAACCAGCTCCAGTTTGATGCCAACAATTCTTTGTGATACAAGGCTTCGTTAGGTCCCACTGTAACAGTGTTGGCAGCCATGTCCTTATCACAAACATAGACAGGCTCGCCCAGGGCGATGCCAAGCCCCTTGCGCTGCCCTAAGGTGTAGGCAACTGCACCTTTGTGTTGACCTACTGTATTTCCCTTCAGATCTAAAAAGCTGCCTTCCGGATAGGCTTTTCCGGTGTAACGCTGAATGAATCCGTAAAAATCCCCGTCTGGAACGAAGCAAATATCCTGACTATCCCGTTTCCTGGCATTGATAAAACCTTGTTCCTCAGCGATTTGGCGGGCTTGCTCCTTGGTAAATGCGCCAAGAGGGAATTGGGCATGCCGCAGCTGCTCCTGGGTCAATAAGCCTAAAAAGTAGCTTTGATCCTTAGTCTCATCCACAGCTTTGTATAGAAGATGTCGTCCGGAGCCGGAGTCAGGAAAAATTCTGGCATAGTGTCCTGTGACTATGCTGTCACAACCAAGCTCCCGGGCTTTTTCTAAAAAACGGTGGAACTTCAAATGCCGGTTGCAGGTAACACAGGGATTCGGTGTTAAGCCGGCTTCGTAGCAGCGAATGAAATCCTCAATGACATGCTGTCGAAAATCTTCCCGTAAATCGAATACATGGAAGGGCATATGGAGCCTCTCGGCAATTTTTCGGGCATCTTCAATATCCTGAGACCCGTCAGTATGAAGCTGCATGGTAGCTCCGCAGCATGAAAAGCCTGCTTGCTGGGTCAAATAGGCGGCGACAGAACTGTCTACACCGCCGCTCATGGCGATCATGGCTTGGGACATAAAGATACCCTCCTTTCCGGTTTTCTTCAGTTTATCATATCCCGGGTAGGAAAGCAAACCTTTTTGTGGGAAGATCCACGCAAAACTGTTTCCAAATTACGAAAAGCCGACAGAAAATACCAGAAATGTATATAATTCCTGCTGTTTCGAAACTTTTAGACACAATAATAGATTACAATATGTAATATTTTTGAAAAAGTCCTTGCAAAAAAGGGAAATCTCTGTTATAATGTCGAAAAGAAACATTTTTGGAAGGAGCAAGAAATCATGTTAAAGCGGACGATCTGCGTGTTGTTATCTGCCTGCATGCTGATGGGCATGGTCCCGTTATCAGCCCGCGCAGAAGGCGAAGCGGAAGCGACAACACAGGCAACAGAAACGACTGCCCCTCCCACTGAAACGAACCCTCCGGAAACAACACCTCCTGAGGATGACTATACAGAAAACCTGACGCGCATGTCGGATGCCGCCATTGCCCTTTTGAAGCAATATGAGGGTTTTAGCAAGTATCCGCACTGGGATGTATCCCAGTGGTCTGTTGGTTACGGTACAAGATGCCCCGGTGATAAGCTGGAGAAGTGGAAAGTCACAGGTATTACCGAGCGGGAAGCAGAGAGCTTGCTCAATGGCTTTGTCAACAATTTCGGTGCCAAGCTGGATGCTTTTATTGCGAAACATAAATTAAATCTGAACCAATATCAGTATGATGCGCTGATGCTCTTTACATACAACTGCGGTGCCGGCTGGATGAACCAAACCGGACTTTTGCAGACAGCTGTGATTACCGGTGCAACAGGCAATGATTTTATCTACCCCTTTGTGCTTTGGTGTAAAGCAGACCGCGTGTTTTCCAACGGACTGATTGAGCGCCGCTTGGCGGAAGCCAATCTCTACCTCAATGGTGTTTATGGCCGTAAACCGCCCAAAGATTACAGCTTTGTCCGGTTTGATACCAATGGCGGAACCTCTGATTATGGCGTACAAGGCTTTGATGTGGATGAGCCTGTGCCGATCAAAGTAATTGCAGCAACTACCTATACCGCCAGCAATGGCGCAGTCTATGAATTTGAAGGCTGGTATGACAAGCGTGTCGGCGGCAACAAGATAGAAGTTTTGGATGCAAGCCGCGGCTATGCCACTTACCTCTATGCCCATTGGAAACTGATCAAAGAGGGGACAGGTTCATCGGATAACAGCGGCGCGTCTACCTTGGTGGATGTGACGGTCACTGCTACGAATTTGAATTATAGAAACGGTCCCGGTACCAATTATGAGGCTTTGGGCAGCTATCCCAAGGGACGGCAGCTGACGATTGTTGAAACGAAAAGTGCTTCCGGATATCTTTGGGGCAGAGTGGCCAATACCGGCACACCGGGCTATTGGGTGGCTTTGGAGCATACCGATTATTATCAGGTAATTCAAGACCAACAGCAGCCTACAACCCCTCCCACAACCCAGCCGCCTACCACCAAACCAACCCAGCCGCCTACTACCAAACCCACAGAGCCGGAGAGTACCTTCGGAACTTGGATGGGTGTGGTGAAGCTCAATGACCCAGGCTCTAAGCTGTATATCCGAAGCAAGCCTGATGTGAGTTCCAATTCCCTTGGATATTTACTTCATGGGGATAAAGTGACTATTGTTGAACGGAAAACCATAAACAATGTGGAATGGGGCAAGATGCAAGCAGGCTGGATATGCCTGAACTATGTGTCCTTTGATCCGGCGGATGTAAATCCTCCTACCCAGCCTACACCCACGCAGCCAAAGCCTACAGAGCCTAAGCCTACAGAGCCTAAGCCCACTGAGCCTAAGCCTACAGAGCCCAAGCCTACAGAGCCCAAGCCTACAGAGCCTAAGCCCACAGAGCCTAAGCCTACAGAGCCTGCACCCACAGATCCTACAGAGTCGGAACCTACAGAACCTTCCCAAACGGATACCCCTGAAACGGTATTTCCCGACGGTGACGGCTATTGGATCGGTGTGGTAAATACAGCCTTCTTGCCGATTCGCAGCGCTGCCGGTACGATCTATCCCATTATTGGCTATTGTAAGCTCAATGACAGCTTGGAGATCACCCGCTGCATTACCGTGGACGGACAGCTTTGGGGCAAAGTAAGTGGCGGATGGATCTGTCTGTCCTTCGTGACTTTGGACGGAGAAGATGTCCTGTCAGGTCATGGCTTTATGACGGTCAATACCTGCTCTTTGCGTGTCCGCAGCGGCGCAGGCGTGGAAAATGCCATCGTAGCCTTCTTGTCCTATGGCGAAGTCATTGCCATCTATGACCGCCAGCAGGTCGGTTCCACCCTTTGGGGACTGACAGACCTGGGCTGGGTCGATTTGAAATACCTGCAATAAATTCTAAGCACCGGGATCTTTACGACCCCGGTGCTTATTTTATAAATA
>JAGBTV010000022.1 GCA_017631155.1 Oscillospiraceae bacterium
AATCTACACACTTTCGATACAGTTTCCGGTAATTTCAGCGAGAAGATCCCTCGATTCCGCTTCGCGAAATTATGGTATGCTTGCCACCGGCAAGCATCCTATCCAAAATCGCTTCGCTATACTCGGGATGACAAGGTTTTTGTAAATTTGCAACTGCCCGAGAAATGGCAATTTGTTGGGCAGCTGCAAGATATGGCAGCTGCCCAAGGATCAATGCAATTTTGCGGCTGCTTTCTGCGCGTCCAGACAAGCGATATACCGCTCCAGGTAGGCGGAAAAACCCTTTGCGCCTTCCACCGTGGGAGAAACGCAGCTGCTTTTTGCTGTAGAAAAGACCTTGTTCTGAAGATAGTCTTCCAAGGATTCTCCCGGTTCTTTTTTCAGCATATAGGCCGCCAGTAGCGCCATGCCCCAGGGGCCGCCTTCACCGGCAGTCTCCATGGTGGAGATGGGAACATTCAAGGCATCTGCCAGGATCTGCTGACCGACACCGGGGGTCTTGAAAAAGCCGCCGTGACCCAACATGCGGTCAGATTCCACCTGTTCTTCCCGGGCCAGCATATCCATGCCGATCTTTAAAGTGGCAATGGCGCCGTAAAGCTGACTACGCATGAGATTGGCAATATTTAGCTTGCTGTCCGGCAGTCGAACCAGCATAGGACGGCCGGTTTCGGTGGCAGTCAGAGGTTCGCCGGCAAAGTAATTGAAGGCAATGATGCCGCTGCAATCGGTTTCGCCCTCCAAAGCCTTGCGGTACAGGGTTGGATACAGCTCATTCAGATCCACATCCATACCCATGGCGCGGATGCCGTCGGCAATCAGGTTTATCCAGGCGTCAATTTCTGATGTGCAGGTGTTGGTGTGGGCCATAGCCACTGTTTTGCCGGCAGGTGTAGCCACCACATCAATTTCCGGGTAGTATTTTTTTAGAGGACGCTCCAAAACCTGCATGGAGAAGGCGGAAGTGCCGGCAGAAATGCTGCCCGTACGGGGGAAAACCGCACCGGTGGCAACCATGCCGGTACCGGCATCGCCCTCGGGAGGGCAGAAGGGGATCCCGGCTTCCAAAGTACCGGTTTCATCCAGCAGCGCAGCACCGGCTTCTGTGAGACAGCCGGCAGCTTCCCCAGCCCGCTTCACGGTGGGAAGGATATCTTTGAGCTTCCAGGGGAAGCTGTAGCCACTTACCAATTTGTCAAACAGTGCGATTCTGTCGGTATCAAAATTACCGGATAAGTCATCATAGGGCATCATGCCGGAGGCTTCGCCAACGCCGATTACAGATTCTCCGGTAAGCAGGCCGTGGATATAACCGCTGAGGGTGGTCAGCTGAGCAATATCTTTGACATGGGCTTCCCTATTCAAAATGGCCTGGTAAAGATGAGCTATACTCCAACGCTGGGGGATGTTGAATTGAAACAGCTCCGTCAGCTCTGCCGCAGCGGGGGCGGTGATGGTGTTGCGCCAGGTGCGGAAGGGGGCAAGCTGCTTTCCTTTATGATCCAGCACCAAATAACCGTGCATCATGCCGGAAATGCCGATGGCAGCGGTTCTCGTTAAAGGTTGACCGAATTTTGCTTCTACATTTTTCCGCAGATCCGCGTAGCAGGCCCGGAGACCTTCTACGGCTTTTTCCAAAGGATAGACCCAAACGCCGTCTACCAGATCGTTTTCCCAGGAATAGCTTCCGGAGGCGATGGGGTTGTGATTCTCGTCGATCAAAACTGCTTTAATTCGGGTGGAGCCAAGCTCAATGCCTAAAAAGGTATTTTTTAAATTCATAAATAGCTCCTTCTAAAAAAGCCTCCCTGACGGGAGGCTTTTTCGTAATTAGATTGCCTTAGCGTTGGCCAGCAGGTACTTCTCAGCTGCGGGGTTCCACAGATTGTTGTTTTCCTTGCACAGACGATCCAGCTCAGCAAACATAGGATCGGTCTTACCCAGCTCCTCGAAATCGGCGATAGCCACCAGGGGCAGGTCGATCTGGGTGTAGATCAGCTTCTTGCCGCCGGGGATCTTGGGCAGGTTCAGGGTGGTATCCACAACAGCGTTCAGGCCGCCAATGTGGGTGACCAGACCGGAGGGATTCAGCTTGCCGGCATTCATCATTTCGATGGCTTCCTGCATATCGTGGGTGTTACCTCCGGAGGTGCCAACTACATGGGTGTACAGGTAGTGGACATTGTACCAGTTAAAGGGAGCCTTGAAAGTGGAGTCGGTAGGACCGGCAAAGAAGTTCAGACAGCCGTCAAAGCCAAGAATGTCGTCTGCCTGCTCAATAACGGGCTTCACGGGAGCGAAGCAAACCACATCGTCATAGCCGGTGCCGCCGGTCAAGGACCGCAGGTACTCGGTAGCATTCTCCATCCGGGTGTTTACATAGTGCAGCTCAATGCCGTACTTGGCAGCTTCTTCTACGGTGTAGATGGAAGCGGCGCGCTCCAAACGAGTCTCGTCGATATCGGTGACTACCAGCAGGCTGGGACGACGGTCGCAGTGGATGGCATAGTCAATGGCAGCCAGGCCCATGGGACCCACGGAAGCCAGCAGAGCCATCTTACCGCCTTCCTTAATGCCCATTTCATGGACATAGGAGCCGGCCTTGGTGTGGTACATAGCATGGAAAGTGCCGATAACGCAGCTCAGAGGCTCTGCCAAAGAACCGTAGTAGTAAGTATCGGAGTTGTAGGGCAGCAGGCAGTTTTCCAGCAGAGTTTCGATGGGGATATTGCCGTACTGGGCATTACCGCCGCAGAACTCGTAGGAATAGCCGGGAGCCATTTGGCTACCGTTGTGGAAGTGGGCAGGCTGAATGACGAACTTGTCGCCGGGCTTATACTTGTGCTTCCAGTTTTCGCCAACCTCAACAATGTCACCGCAGAACTCGTGACCCAGAATGGTGGGGGTCAGGTCGCAGCGGTCGGGAACACGCTTGTGTTCGCCGCCTTCAAGGGCAGCTTTGTAACTGGACATGCACAGGCTATCGGAAACAACGCGAATACGGACACCGTCGGGACCGATGTCGGGCAGGGTGATTTCCTCCAGACGCAGATCCGTCTTGCCGTGAATTCTAACTGCTTTTGTTTGCATAGGAAAAACCTCCTTTTTATTCTTGGGCTATTATAGCTTTTTGTAAAACATTTGTCAACCAAAGGGGAAGATTTTTAGCAAAACTCCTCCTTGGTAAATTGTGTTTTTGGTTTACTTAGCGGTTGTTTTCGTGGGCAATGAGCTTCCAGGTTGCGTCAATCAGATTGCGGAACATGGGGTTTTCCATGGCCTTGATGACGAAGATTTGCCGGGGAGAGTTGATGTCCTCACCGGAAATCTGGAACATACCGTACTGTTCGCACAGACCCCGCAGACGCCCCAGTTGAGCCGGGGTGTTCCGGGTGGGCATATAGGTAACAGACTTAACGCCCTCTTCCTTCAGACATTCAAAAACATCATCCAGATAGTCGTCTTCAAACTTCTGCGCCTTCTTGTCACCGGTGACACTGTCACCCACATCGCCGAGATAGGCATAGCACAAATAGGCATCCACATCCGCACAAAGCTTCACCATATCCTTCAGCTTGGGACATTCATCGGTGGCGTCGATAAAGATCATGGGAACGAAGGTGCCCTTCAGCATACCTAAAACATCATAAGCATAGAAAGGATACGCGGTGTCCAGCAGCATGGTCTTTTGCTTTTCAGAGAGATTCATACCCAAAGAGGTGAGCTTGTCGATCATGGGCTGACCTTTTCCCACCTGCTTTTCCAGCTCCAAAGCCAAAGCGTACATCAGATGCCGCTCGGTGACACCGCCGTTTTCAGAAGCCTGTGACAGGGGGAGTACATCCCGGTCATAGTCCAGGGATACGTCCACCAAAGCATTGATTCTCTCGATCATCTTCCGGTTACGGACATGACGGGCGGCCTGATAGGGCTTGAAAAATTCTGTCAGGGTTTCAATTTTGTCATGGGGAACACCCTGGATGGTCATATAACTGACACCCACCTGATCGGGGTTGTTGGTGCGGCGGCCCTCCAAACGGGTGCCGTCCATGGAAACACGGGCTTCCATGCCGATGGTGACGGGCATATCTACGATCTTAGCGGCTTCCAGAAACTCTTCTGCACCGGAAATGGAATCATGGTCGATGATACCGGCAGTGCAAAGACCCTCCATCCGGGCGGCATAAACAGCCGCAGTGGGGGAGTAGGGGGAGAAAGAGTAGGTGGTATGGATATGATTATTGATATATTCCGGCACCATAGGAGGGAAGGTGGTTTCCTTCACAATGGCTTTTAAGTTTTCCAGGCGTTCAGCCTTGGTAGGGGCGTTGAGCTTGTTTAAGATCGCAATATCGATCATAGCGCACCTCTTAGTTCAGCATGACCTGACCGCCGGTAACAGGGATCGCCTGGCCGGTTTCGTATTTCTGCTCCACGCAGTACATAACAGCCCGGGCAACGTCAATGGGCAGACAGCCACGGTTCATGGGAACTTTAGCTTCGTAGAAGCGGCGGACATCTGCTACGGTCTTGGCGCCGGGAACCTTGCCGGCCTGGAGGTACTGGACAAACAGACCTCTTTCGGGATCGCTCCACAGGGGGCCGTCCAGGTAGTTGCCGGGGCAAACAGCGTTGACTTTTACATTGTAGGCTGTCAGCTCCAGAGCCCAGGACTGAACCAGGCCGATAGCGCCGAACTTGGAGCCTGCGTAGGCAAAGTTCTTGTTGGAGCCTTCCAAACCGGACTTGGAGGAGATGGCGATAATATCAAACATAGCATTGGGGTCAGCCTCGTGCTGTGCCTGCATGATAATGGAGGCGTACTTAGCGCACAGGAACAGACCGGTGTAGTTGATAGCGGTAACGAATTCAAAATCCTTCTTCTCGAAAGAAGCAATGGGGCCGGAACGGACAACACCGGCGTTGGCCACCATGATATCCAGGCCGCCGAACTTCTCAACAGTCTGTGCCACCAGGTTGGCAACGCTTTCCTCATCAGAAACATTCACAGCAATAGCGTAGGCCCGGTCGCCCATTTCCTTGGCAACAGACTCAGCCAAAGGCTGATTCATGTCAGCAATGATGATGGTAGCGCCTTCTGCGTACAGCTCTTCTGCGATGCCCTTGCCAAAACCCTGGGCTGCGCCGGTTACGATGGTGATCTTGCCTGCAAGACGGCCTTCACCGGTGGGACGGTTGTGGATGTTCTTTTTGGCAAGCTCCTGCCAAGAAGTCATGTCAATACTCATAATTAATACTCCTTTATTTTAAAAATGTAATTAACTTTTGATAGGCGTCTTCCCAAGCCTCAGTATGATTGGGCTTCCAGGTCTCAACAGCTTCGCTGTTGCGGACAACCTGCCGCAGATGCTCCAGATCCTGAATGTCGCCAAGGGCCATAGCCTGTGTCAGCAGGTTGCCGATGGCAGCGCCCTCTACAGGGCCGGTAACCACATCCCGATCCAAAGAATCGGCAATCAGCTGATCCAGGAAACGATTGTTGATGGGACCGCCCACGATATTCAGAGAATCAATCCGCTGCCCCTTCATCTTTTCCAGGCCTTCCAGGGCATGACGATATTTCAGTGCCAAAGATTCATAGACACAGCGAGCCACCTGACCGATGGTTTCGGGGACAGGCTGAGATGTTTGTCGGCAGAACTCCTGGATTTTCTTTTCCATGTTGCCGCCGGCGTAGAATTCCGGGGCATCGGGGTCAATGATGGAACGCAGGGGCTCGGCTTTCTGAGCTTCCTGCACAACACCGTCCCAGGAGATGCTGATGCCGTTTTTGATCCAGTCGCGACGGCATTCCTGAATGATCCACATACCGATGATGGTACGCAGGGGGCGGAAAGCGCCCTGAATGGTGCCTTCGTTGGAGAAACCGGCTTTGGCAGCTTCCATACTCAGATCCGGTTTGTCCATTTCTGCGCCGAACAAAGACCAGGTGCCGCTGGAACAGAAGGCAAAGCTGCCGGTTCCGGGGATGGCGGCAACAGCGGAGGCGGTATCGTGACTGCCAACTGCTACGAACGCAGCAGGATTCAAACCCAATTCCTCACACAGCTCCGGACGCAGATGGCCGCGGACGGTGCCGGTTTTGTCGATTTTGGTAAAGATGTGCCTGGGAATGCCCAAGGTATCTATCGTTTCCCAGTCCCAATCCTGGGTAGTGGGGTTATAGAGCTGTGTGGTGGTAGCGATGGTGTACTCTGTGCCCTTGGCACCGGTGAGGAAGTAACCCAAAAGGTCCGGTGTCAGCAGCAGGGTGTCTGCAGTCAGCAGCGCGCTGTCTTCTTCCCGGACGCGGCGGTACAGCTGATACAGGGTATTAAAGGTGAGGGAAGTGTCGATGCCGGTGCGGCTGTACAGGGTTTCGGCAGGGATCTTTTCTTTGACAGCGTCAATATCCGCCTGTGTGCCCAAACGGTAGGAACGGGGAATGCCGTTGAGGTGACCGTTCTTGTCCAGCAGACCGTAATCTACGCCCCAGGTGTCGATGCCGAAAGCATCCAGCTCGCCGTAACCGCCCTGCTTGAAGGCCAAAAGGCCTTGCTTCAGTTGGTTGTACAGATAGGGGGTGTCCCAGTAGAACACGCCGTTCATTTCTACATAGTTATTTTCGAAGCGGTGCAGCTCATGCATGGTGATCTTTTCGCCGTCAAAGCGGCCCAAGATCGCCCGTCCGTTGCTGGCACCTAAGTCAAATGCAATTAGGTTTCTGATTTTTGCCATTTCACTACCTCCTGTCTGATAGCTCAAAGCTACAGGCAAGAATCTGCCTGTACCGTTCAGCTTTCAGAAGAAAACCGGTACCACCGAAGTGGTACCGGTCGGTTTCTGCCGTAACTTATGTTCAGTTACTAAGTAATGAATTAGCCTTCGTAAACCAGGTTCTTGCCGATCATCTCGTCGATGTTGGTAGAATCGTACCATGCACCAGCGATGTCGACCTGCTTAGCGGTGCCGCCCTCGATGGCGTTGATGCACTGCATAACAGCGTTGTAACCGATGTTGAAGGAGTCCTGAGCGACGGAGCCAACCAGCTTGGGACCGGTGGTAGCCTTGATCCAGCTGATCTGCTTGGTGCCAGCGTCAAAGCCGCAGAACTTGATGGCGTCGTACTTGCCGGTAGCGGACTGAGTTGCGTCGTAAACCTGCTTAACAACACCTTCGTTGCACATGAAGATAGCGTCAGCGCCCTTTTCGTACAGAGCTTCCAAAGCATCTACGTAAGCGTTGTTAGCGTCGCCGTCCTTGATCTCATGCTCGATCTTGTACTTGCCAGCGGTGGTGGCGTCAGCGTCAGCCAGCTCCTTGAACTTGTCGATGAAGCCCTTAGCGCGGTCAACGCCGGTCTGGGTCTGGTCGTGCTAGATAACACCAACAACATAGGTCTCGGAAGAAGCAGCGATGTCAGCCTTGATAGCGGCGAACAGGTTCTCTGCAGCAACAGCGGCAGCGGCGATGTTGGAAGTAGCAACATTAGCCAGGATGGGGTTCTTGCCGGCAGCGTTCAGAGCAGCAATGTCGTCTGCCCAGATGCCGGAGTCAAAGCTGACAACGGGAATGCCCTTGTCCTTAGCCTGGGTCAGCAGATCGGTGAAACCGGTGCCGATGGTGGCCAGAACCAGGCCGCTCACGTTGTTGGACAGAGCAGTCTGAACCATGGTGATCTGGTTGGGAACGTCAGCAGCAGTCTCAGAAGCGGGACCCTGGAAGGTGATGGTGTAACCCTTCTCCTTACCGGCAGCCTCTGCACCGGCCTTAACGGCCTGCCAGAAAGCGTGGGATTCGCCCTTAGCGACGACAGCGATGGTCTTGGACTTCTCGGCGGGCTTGCCACAGGCGACCAGGCTCAGAGCCAGGACCAGGACCAGCACCAATGCGATAAGTTTCTTCATTGTTTTTCCTCCTAAAATTTTGTTTTATTCTAAGCGGACCTTTTGGTTCGCGCTTATTCGAAAATGATTATTGCTGGGGGGTGGGGGCTTTGGGTGCGACCGGCTTCTCAATCTTGACCTTGTTCTGGTTCTTAGTCTTGATGATGTCCATCAGGATGGCGATGACAACGATCAGACCGGTGAGAACATAGGTAACATAGGTGGAGTTCAGGTTCAGACCCAGCTTTGCCAGCACCATGTTCAGACCGCTGCGGATGACAACCAGCAGGATAGCACCGATGACGGAACCGGAAACGGAAGCGACACCGCCTGCAGAGGAAGTACCGCCGATGTAAACGCCGGCGATGGCATCCAGCTCCATACCGTTACCGGTAGCGCAAGCAATCGTGGGAGAGAATGCAGACCAGAAGATCGCAGCGATACCGCAGCACAGACCGGCTAAGGTATAAGCGAGAATCTTGTAGGTATCGGTATTGATACCGGACAGACGAGTAGCTTCTTCGTTGGAGCCGATGGCCAGGATATAACGACCGGCTTTGTTCTTATACATTAGGTACATGCAGATCAGCATCAGGCCGATGACCCAGAACAGACCTACAGGAATGTACTCAGCAACGAAACGAGTGGCGAAAATCTTGTTGTACCAGGTGCCGGTGGGGAAGAAAATGTTGGGGTCAGCGGCAATCAGAGCAGAAAGACCACGGGAGACCATCATGGTGCCCAGGGTGGCGATAAATGCAGGGATCTTCAGCTTAGCTACCATCAAACCGTTCAGGAGGCCGCACAGGGTGCCGATAGCTATCATGACGGGGATGGTTGCCCACAGGGGGATGATGCCGGTGGTGTACATCTTACCGGCCAATACTGCGGAAGCGATACATACGGTACCGAGGGACAGGTCAATGCCGCCGGTAGCGATGACAAAGGTGACGCCCAGGCCCATAATGGCATAGGGAGCAAACTTTTGGATCATACTCTGGATCATAAACTTGTCGGTGATCAGGTTGGGGTTTACCAAGCTGAACAGACCCAACAGAACCACTGTTGCAAAGAGCATGATGATGTTCTGCTGAAGCTTAAAGGGCTTGCGAGTTGCTTTCATTTTCATGTTACTTTTCCTTCCTTATTCAATCAGTCGCGCATGGTGGCGTATTTCATAAGTTCTTCCTGTGTGGCATCCGCGATGTCCAGTTCGCGGGTGATGCGGCCTTCACACATGACGATGATGCGGTCGCTCATACGCAGGACTTCCGGCAATTCGGAAGAGATCATAATAATGG
>JAGBTV010000023.1 GCA_017631155.1 Oscillospiraceae bacterium
ATCATATTTGGCCCGGTGGTGCAGTCGGTTAGCACGCCAGCCTGTCACGCTGGAGGTCGACGGTTCGAGTCCGTTCCGGGTCGCCATATAAAGCATCTGAGCAGAGCTTTAAGCTCTGCTCAGATGCTTTATATGGCGACCCGGAACGGACTCGAACCGTCGACCTCCAGCGTGACAGGCTGGCGTGCTAACCGACTGCACCACCGGGCCAAATATGGTGGGAACAACAGGGCTCGAACCTGTGACCCCATGCTTGTAAGGCATGTGCTCTCCCAGCTGAGCTATGCTCCCCTACCAGTTCCGCGAGGTGTTTACCTCAGCGACGGGATTAATTATACACATAGAACCCCTATTTGTCAAGAGTTTTTTCATTATTTTTTCCACAAATTTTTTAACCCAAAAACCCTATCCATTACCACCATATAGCTTACAAAATTAAATTTTTTCCAGCAGGTTTTGAATGTCTGCCGGTGTAAATGCATAGCTTGTATCGCAAAACTGACATTCCACAGGAAAATCTTTTCCATCTTCAGCGATCTCTTTCAGTTCCTTCTTTCCCAGGCTAATCAAAGCCCGAATAACGCGATCCCGGGAGCAGTAACATTTATAGCTAACCTCCGTGGTTTCCAGGAAAACCACGCCCAAATCGCCCATGACTTGTCCCAAAATATCCTCCGGAGTCAGACCTGCATCCAGCATAGGTGTCACCGCGCCAGCCCGGCGGATGCCGGCTTCCAGCTTATCGACCACCTCATCCGGAGCGCCCGGCAACAGCTGAATTAAATAACCGCCTGCTACCTTTACACTCTGATCCCGGTCTACCAACACACCCAAAGCACAAGCCGTAGGCGTTTGCTCACTTTCGGCAAAGTAAGCTGTCACATCATCCCCGATCTCACCGGATACCAGCTGCGTAGAGCCGATATAAGGCTCCTTCATCTGCAGATCCCGGATCACCGTTAATGTGCCGTCTGTGCCTACTGTAGCCCCCACATCCAGTTTTCCGGGATGCTTTTCCACCAACGGCACCTTTGCTTCTGTGACACAACCACGGACATTACCCTCCGCATCTGATACGCAGGTAATGGTGCCGATAGGACCGCCGCCCCGAACCTGCAGGGTCATAGAGCCCTTCTCTGTCTTTTGCATATTACCCATCATAGAGGCTGCTGTCAGCGCCCGTCCAAGAGCTGCTGTGGCATTGGGTGTTGTGCCGTGAATTTGTGCCGCCCGTCTGACAATATCGGTGGAAACGATGGCTACTGCCTTCACAAAGCCATCCATGCTCATGCCTCTGACAAGATAATCACTCATTTTACAATTCCCTTTCTTGCGCTGAAATAGATCCGCTGCTCCCCCGGAGCTGGTGAAGTAAAGCGCCGATCCCCGTAGACGTGAATTCTGTTGAAACCGGCCTGGTGCAGATACTGCCGCAGCTGCGCTTCGCTATAGGCATATTCTTGATGCTCCTCAAAACTGCGATGCCACACGGCACCCTCTCTGCGGAATAGATCCAGGCCGTAGGCGCAGATATTTGTCTCCTCATCAAATTCACCGCGCCATACGCAGTACACATCGTCATCCTCATCCAGAAAAATCTGACCGTCCATAGCCCGAAGCTTTTCCGGAGTGTTGACATCAAAAATAAAAATTCCGCCCGGATTCAGCACCTTGTAAACCCGACGGATGGCCTCCGCGCAATCCTCCGGGTCGGTAATATAGTCCAAACTGTCCAAGGCGCAAACCGCAAGATCCACACCTTTGGGCAGACGAAGTGTTTGCAGGCTCTGACACACAAACATGGGAGGATTCTCCATATCGGAAGCCTTGTCCCAGGCTGCAGTCAGCATATCTTCGGACATATCCACACCGGTAACTTTCATCCCGCGCTGGGCAAGCAACACCGACACAGAGCCGGTTCCGCAGGCAAGGTCCACCGCTGTTTTGGGGCGAACCCCCTCCCGCAGCAGGATCTCAAAATAAAAATCCACCACTGCCGGATAGTCCACATCATTTGTCAGTCGATCATAGCAACTGGCCAGTTCCCTATATGCATCCATAGCATCCTCCAAAAAAGCACCCCGGGCAGCGCCCGGGGTGCCGTTGCTTACAATTTACCGCTTAAAGATGCTGAACACATCATCAATATCGCTGAAATCGCTGGTCTTCAGACCGGTATCTGCAGCGGGAGCAGCCTCGCCTTGGGGATTGGCAGCAGCAACAACGGGCTTCTGCTCAAAACCGGTAGCAATAACTGTTACGCGCATTTCATCTTCCAGCTCGTCGGAAGAGGTTGCACCGAAGATGATGTTGGCATCGGGATTGGCAGCTTCCTGCACAATACCGGCAGCAGTCTCAACATCATCCAGAGTCAGCTCAGAAGAACCGGTAACATTGACCAAAACACCGGTAGCACCGTTGATGGAGGTTTCCAGCAAGGGGCTGGCAACAGCAGCCAAAGCAGCCTGCTCTGCCTTCTCACGGCCGGAAGCAACGCCGACGCCCATGTGAGCGCGGCCTGCGTTCTTCATGACAGCAGAAACGTCAGCGAAGTCCAGGTTGATGATAACCCGATCGGAATAGCCAACCAAACCGGAAATAGAAGTCACAGCCTGCTTCAGCACATCGTCAGCGATGCCGAATGCATTAGCAAAGGTGATCTTCTGGTCGGTAACATACTTCAGACGGTCATTGGGGATGATAATCAAGGAGTCTACTTTGCCGCCCAGTTCCGCAATGCCAGCCTCAGCCTGACGCATACGGTTTGCACCCTCAAACTTGAAGGGCTTGGTAACAACACCGACAGTCAAAATGCCTGCCTCGTGTGCCAGGTCAGCCACGATGGGAGCTGCACCGGTACCGGTACCACCGCCCATACCGGCAGTGATGAAGACCATATCTGTATTTTCCAGGATCTTTGCGATAGCGGCTCTGGATTCCTCAGCAGACTTCTTGCCGATCTCAGGCTTGGAACCTGCACCCATACCGCCGGTGAGCTTCTCACCGATCTGGATCTTATTCTTACAATTAGACTTATTCAAGTCCTGCTTGTCCGTATTGATGACGATAAAATCTACGCCGTCGACACCGGCTTCGATCATCCGGTTGATAACATTGTTGCCAGCGCCGCCGACACCAATCACCTTAATTTTAACTACGCGCTCCTGGAACATTTCAGACATAAGCTTTCCTCCTATGTATCCTTTGGCGGCAATTGATAGACATGCCGCTTCAAATTACAATTGTACCCCTATATTCTATCTTGAAAATCGCTTTTGGTCAATATCCTTTTTTGATAAAATCGCATTTTTCGGCAAAGTTTTTTTATTTTTCGATCAGGAATCCGTCTGATCGAAGCGAATATTATTCGGATCTGAAAGATTTAATGTTCCCGTACTGTAAGGATAGTCCTCAGAAACCTTCGCCGCCGCAGCTTTCAGAATGCTGATTTTGTAGCTCAACTGCGTATCATTTCCCAACAGCACCTGATAACGGGAACCGTATTGCATACTTATGTTGCTTAGATCTGTCACATCCACAAAGGCAGCCTCACCAATGATACCGTTTTGCTCCAAGTACTGCAGAATATTCATTGCCGTGCTCAGTCGTTTTTCCGCTGTCACCGCTACCGGAATCGTGTTGCCTGCTTCATCCGTTGTTGGCTGTTCTTCTTCTAAGGCAACAGCTTGACTGCCGATAACAGGCTTCTCCAGCTTAAATCCCAAAACATTGGTATAACCGCTGTTCTCACCACTGGAAAGCTGCTGCAGCACCTTGCCGCCCGCACTAATCAGCCACCACGTGCCGTTTGCATCCGAAACCGCATAACCGACCTCTACTTCCGTAATCTCAATATATACCGTACCTGGCAATTTTATACCAAATCGAACATTTTCCACAAAATGAAGCTTGCCAATAATCTTTCCTCCGGCCTTTGCGCGGCTGAATGTCAGCAATTTATCTCCCATTTGAATACCGGAGGCTTCCAGAATCGCTTCTGCAGAATACCTTTCGTTTCCGGAAACAACAACCTTTTCCACCTTAAAGAAGATGGAAACACTGAACACAAAGGCAAAAACCACCGCCACCACCGTAGCCAGCCGCAGAAGCAGCCTCTTGCGGCTGAAAGGCTTTGGCGGCAAATAGACAACATCTTCGGCGATGGATCTTTTTTGCTTTGTTTGGGAAGGTTTCCGTCTGGAGGTTTGGGCCTGTCCTTTGACATTGGAACGACTTGCCGTGGGGGAAGGCCGTTTTGTCTTAGGCGTTCCCTTTCCGGGCGCTTTTGCCTTAGGCTTTTCGCTTTGCGGACGACGGACCCTTTCTTTTTCTTTTGTATCCATGATTTCCTCCTATTTGCCCCGGACCAGTTCTTCCAAAATATCACAGATCCGCTGTGTGGAATCGGGCACCGCCATAACCTGCAGAGTTTCTTTCATTTGCTGCCTGCGGGCAGGTTGGGACAGTAATTTTTTCAACTGTGTATACAGCACCTGGGCTGTGCACTCCCCTTCCGGAATACACACCGCGCCATCGTTGTCGCTCAGAACCCGGGCATTCTTTTCCTGGTGATTTGCCGTCACATTAGGCGACGGGATCAAAATGGAAGGTGTTCCGGAAACAGCAATTTCATTGCAGGTGCCGGAACCAGCTCTTCCGATAAATACATCCGCCGCAGCCATCAGCTCCGGCATATTGTAAATGTACTCCAGCATCTCCAGCTGGGGACTTTGGGATAAATCTACACCCTTTTCTGCCACCATTTTGGGCATCCAGGCCCAACCAAAGCTGCCGGTAGCATGGATATGGCGGAACGGGAAGCCGTCTTCCTTCTCCAGCTTAAAAAGCTCTGCAACAGTTTCATTCATTACCTTGGCGCCCTGGCTGCCAAAGGCAGAAACCACCAACGGCGTATCTCCCAAACCGAGTTTTTCTCTGGCAGCTTCCCGGTTGGCATAGATAAAGTCCTGATGCACCGGCATGCCCACCACCTGCACCTTTTTCGGCTTTTTGTAATGAGCGACACTCTGTTCAAAAGCCACCAAGACACGGTCTGCCCGATTGGCCGCCATCTTTGTGGTCAGACCCGGAAGGGCATTTGCTTCGTGAACACAGGTAGGAATCCCCAAACTGCTGCCGGCATACAGGGCCGGAAAGCTGGCATAACCACCGGTTCCCAAAATCACATCCGGCTGAAATTCCCGAATGATCTTTTTGCAGGCACTCACCGCACCGAGAACACACTTAACAGCATGGATATTCTTCTTCAGCGCCGCAAAGTTTACCTTGCGGCTCAAACCGGATGCCGGAAGGCATCGCAGTTCATAGCCGGCCTTCGGCACCAGTTTTTCCTCCATATGTCCTTTCGCACCGATAAAAAGGATATTGCATCCGGGATGCCGGGCTTTCATCATATTGGCAACTGCGATGGCAGGATTGATATGTCCGGCCGTGCCGCCGCAGGTAAAAATCAAATTCATAGGATCTCCTCCTGTTTTTTTGTTTCGTTGCGGTATCGGGAAATACTGAGCACCACGCCCATCTCCCCCAAATTCACCGCCAAAGCCGTACCGCCATAGGAAAAGAACGGTAACGCAATTCCCGTAGACGGCAGTAAATTGGTCACAACGGCAAGATTCAAAACCGTCTGTACGGCAATCAGTGTCACAAGTCCGGCAGCCAGCACCGTAGAAAACCTGTCCCTGGCCCGCAAAGCGACCCAATACCCACGGAGGATCGTAGCTGCAAACAGCGCAATGATCAACAGTGCACCCACCAGTCCCAATTCCTCACAAATGACAGCAAAAATATAATCATTGTACTGAAAAGGCAGGTAAAGATACTTCTGTCTGCTTTTTCCAAGCCCCAGGCCAAACAGGCCTCCCGAGCCGATGGCATAGAGCGACTGCAAGATCTGATACCCCGTATCCCCGGGGTCTGCCTCGGGATTCAGCCACGCCGTGACGCGGTCACCGGCATAGCCCATAAAGGTAATGTAAATCAGCACAAAAAGCGCCGCAGCACCGGCACCTGCCAGCAACCATTTGGGACTGGTTCCCGCCACAAACATCATCACCACCGCCACCATACCGATGAGCATAATGGCAGACAGATGTTTTTCCAAAGCCAGCGGCACCAGGATCCCCAGCAAAGCGGCACCAAAGCCCAGAACTCCATAACGGAATTTCCGGGCATCGTTTCCATAGCTTTTGGTCAGCCTTGCAAACAGAAGGATCATGGTAAACTTTGCGATCTCAGAGGGCTGAAACTGGATGCCGGCAATGTTGATCCATCGCCGCGCTCCGTTCACCGACTGCCCAATAACCAGGACGCTCAGCAGCAGCAAAATACTGATGCCATATAGCGGCCATGCAAAGCGAAACCAAAATTCTGCCGGGATTCGGCTGAAAAAGTACATACAGACCAGTCCTAACCCGGCACAGACCGCCTGCTTTTGCAGATATTTGGTGGATATTGTGTAACCCGTGTCAAATTCACTTTGGGCAAAGCTTGCAGAATAGAGCATTGTCAGCCCCACTGCCAACAGCAGCCCCACCAGAATCAGAAACGGTATGTCCACACCCTCCCCCGTCCCTTTGGAACGGCGGTCCTCTTTGGCAAGCAGATTCCTCTGCAAAGCCATAAGAGATCTCCTTTCAAAAAAAGGTTAACGAATACCAAACCAGGCCACAACACACATGGCCACCGTAATACCGGTAAATACCAAAACGATCTTGACCTCAGACCAGCCACACTTTTCAAAATGATGATGGATCGGAGCCATCTTAAAGATGCGCTTGCCGTGGGTGATCTTGAAATAGCCTACCTGAATAATGTCAGACAAGGTCTCCACAATGTAAATAAAGCCAACAAAGATCAAAATCAAGGGCATATCCAGGGCAAAGGCCAGTCCACACACCGCGCCGCCCAAAAACAGAGACCCGGTATCGCCCATAAACACCTTGGCAGGATGCCAGTTGTAGAACAGATACGCAACCAATCCGCCTACCAAGGCCGCAGGCATCAATGCCAAGTCCCATTTTTCCCGGGAAATGGCTGCCACAACAAAGAACACCATCACAGGCAAGGTCACGCTGCCGCACAGACCGTCAATACCATCTGTCAAATTCACAGAATTGACACAGCCCACCATGACAAACATAGCAAAGAAGATATACAGCATGGGATGGATCTCAAAAGACTTATCCATAAAAGGAATGTGGATGCTGCTGGACATGATACCCTGTCGTTGCAGGATATACAGATAAATCGCGGAAACAGCCAGCTGCAAAAACAGCTTCTGCAAGCTTGTCAAGCCCAAATTCCGCTTGTATTTTGCTTTGCAAAAGTCGTCACAAAAGCCAACCAAGCCAAAGCACAGGCTCAGTGCCAGTACATAAAAGACAGAATAATCCTTCATCACCGGAATTGCCAGCAGCAGGCAAATAATCAGTGAGAAAATAAACATCAGTCCGCCCATCATGGGTGTACCCGCTTTTTTGTTATGCCAGGTCGGGCCAACCTCCCGAATGGACTGACCGGCCTTCAGTGCCCGCAGCACCGGCAACAGTAAGTATCCCAAAAGTGCCGTAAGGGCACAGGAAATTCCCGCTGTTATGAGAATCGGTATCATAACTGTCTCCCCCGTTATTCTTCCTTGCTCAGAAAGCCTTCCAAAGCAAGCTCCATATGCATTCCATGGCTGCCCTTAAACAGCAGCGCATCACCAGGCTTTGCCAGCCGCTTTAACGCCACCACCAAAGCCTCTCTGTCCTCAAAAGCCATTGCACGGCTTTCATTCATGCCACCGGTGACCGCACCGCTGACAACTCTGCTGCTGTTGGGGCCGTAAGCCAGTACAAACTGGGCATTTTCTGCCGCAATTCGGCCTACCCGGTAGTGTTCTGCTGCCGCACAGCCTCCCAATTCCAGCATATCTCCCAACACAGCGATCCGCCGTCCGGGCTTGCTGCCCAGTACCGCCAAAGCCGCTGCCATAGATTCCGGTCCTGCATTGTAGCAGTCCTTGATTATGGTGTAGTCATTTACGGACAGCATTTCCTGGCGACCGTCCATATTTTGGAAGGATTCCAGGCTTTTCGCGATATTTTCCGGGGTGACACCCATTTCCAAGCCGACTGCAACCGCCGCCAAAGCATCCGAAACGAAGTGCTTGCCCTCCAAATGCAGCTGCACAGAGAAATTCTCGGTCTTGCTTTCCACAGTAAAGGAAATCCCCTGCTGGTCCACATCAACTTTCTTTCCCTGCACATCGCAGTCAGGATTATCGCTTCCGAAAAAGACCTTGCGAATATCAGGGCGTTTATGTACCTGTTTGAGTAGTGCATCATCACCGTTCAGAACGATAGTGCCTCGATCCATACCTTCCAGGATCTCCAGCTTTGCCTCCAGAATGCCTTCCTGAGAGCCCAAATGCTCAATATGCATGGTGCCAATATTCACGATTACCGCCACATCAGGCTTTGCAATTCCAGAAAGATAGGCAATTTCCCGAAAATGGTTCATGCCCATCTCCAAAACCGCCACCTGGGTATCCTCCGGGATTCCCAAAATCGCCATAGGCATACCAATGTCATTATTATGATTGGCAGGTGTTTTGCTGACACAGAAAGTGCTTCCCAGCACTGCCGCCACCATCTCTTTGGTGGTGCTCTTTCCCACAGAACCGGTAACGCCCACTACCTTCACACCAAGACGCAGCCGTTCCTGTCGGGCAATATCACCCAAAGCCTTCCGGGTATCCTCTACCACAATGGCGGGATAATCCCCTTCGCAGCGACTGCAAAGCACTGCCGCTGCGCCGCCTTTCAGGGCAGCAGGGATAAAATCATGACCATCCCGTTCCCCCTGCAAGGCAACAAACAACTGACCTACCCCTACTTTCCGGGAGTCGTTGCAAGCGCCAAAGAAAGAAACCCCAGCATATTTTTCTTGTACGGTGCCGCCACACCAGGCGGCCGCCTGTCCCAAGGTAATGGTTCCCATATCAGTTCTCCGTTTCCGTCAGGTATGCGTTTACTACATCCCGTTCATCCAAAGGATATTTCACACCCCGGATTTCCTGGTAAGTTTCGTGCCCTTTTCCTGCTAATACTATAATATCATTTTTTTCCGCTTTGTCCATAGCATAACGAATTGCTTTTCTCCGATCCTCGATCACCACATAGGCATCATCATCTCGGGTAACGCCTTTCAGGATATCCTGAATAATAGCCTTGGGCTCCTCATTTCGAGGATTATCTGAGGTAATTACCGCAAAATCAGACAAATCCGTACCAATTTTGCCCATAATGGGCCGTTTTCCCGGATCCCGGTCACCGCCGCAGCCGAAGACCGCGATCAGCCGACCTTTACAAAATTTTCTAACGCTGGAAAGAACATTCTCGAGGCCATCGGGTGTATGGGCATAGTCGATCAGTACCGTATAAGGTTTTCCCGGGGTAGGAACGACCTCTACCCGGCCTTTGACACCGGGTGCCGTTGCCAACGCCGCCGCTGCATCTGTCAGAGAAATTCCCACCTGCAACACCGCCCCTAGCACAGTCAGCGCATTGTAAACCGTAAAGTTTCCGGGAATGGGCAGCGTTACTGCCACCCGCTGCTCTCCGTAAACCGCTGTAAAAGAAACCTTCTGCGCCTCCATGGATACATTCTCCGCCCGGAGCATCGCTTCACTACGGACTGCTGTGGTAATCACAGGGCAACGGACACCTGCAGAAATTCTGGGATACCAGCTGTCATCCTGGTTAAAAACCGCAGCCTTGCACCGATGGAACAGCTGTGCCTTGGTGTCGCAATAATTCTCCATGGTCTTGTGGAAAATCAGATGATCCTCAGACAGGTTGGTAAAGGCTGCTACATCAAATTCCACACCGCCTACCCGATCCAGGGCAATGGCATGGGAAGAAACTTCCATTACACAGTACCCGCATCCGGCATCCCGCATGGCGGCAAACAACTGCTGCAATTCAAAACTCTCCGGTGTGGTACGCTCGGTAGGGATCACTTCCCTACCGATTTGGTTTTCCATGGTACCGATCAGACCCACTTTTGCGCCAAGTACCGTTTCCAAAACATGCTTGATTAACAAAGTCACGGAGGTTTTGCCGTTGGTGCCTGTAATACCGATCATTTTCATCGCCTTAGCCGGCTCTCCAAAGTAGTTGATGCCCAGCATCGCCAATGCCATACGGTCGGAGTTGACCAAAATATAGGGAATATCCTTTTCCGGTTTTTTCGCAGTCACCACTGCCACAGCCCCCTGCTGAAGGGCCTTGTCAATATAACTGTTACCGTCAAAGGCAAAGCCGGATATGGCTACAAACAAATCTCCCGGTGCCATAGCTTTCCGGGTATCATAAACAACATTATGAATATTCAGTTCCGGGTCTGCATGCATTTCCAAAATTTCCATTCCCCGGAGCAGTTCTTTCAGTTTCATAGGATAACTCCTTTGGGCGATCAATCCGCCGCTTTATTGTCCGTAAATGTCAGTTTAATGGTGGTCCCCAAAGGAACCTGTGTGCCTGCCGGAATATCTTGGGCAGCAACCGTTACCGACGGCGTCACCTGGTCATTTCCGACAACCAAAATATAGAGTCCCAGCTTTCCCGCCTCATCACTGGCTTTTTGCCGGTTCATACCTGAAAAATCCGGAACAGTCACCATTCTGTCCGGGGTTTCTTCTCCCAAATACAACAAAACCTCGCTGCCTCCGGGAACAACCTCTCCGACAGCCGGGATCTGTCCTGTTACAGTATCGCCATCCCCGATGAATCGAGCTGTCAGACTTTGATCCTTCAGCCGCTTTTCGGCTTCTTTTCGGGAAATCCCTGTAAGATCTTCCATAATTACCGTCTTACCGGCCACATCTCCCTCAGGGAATTGTTGTTTTACGCTTAAGTATGGCAAAATGTCCGCCATCACCGCACCCACTGTGGGTGCGGCCATCACGCCGCCGGAAATGTAGATGCCGGTACTGCGCGACGGAGTATCCAAAGCTACCAGTACAATATACTCCGGATCGTCCATAGGTGCAACCCCTACGAAGGAAACAATTTTATCCAGGGTCGGCTTGCCGTTTTCATCTAAAACATCAATTTTTTCACTGGTACCGGTCTTTCCTCCTATGGAAAATCCGGCAACCGAGGCATTTTTTGCGGTTCCCTCCGTCACAACCGATTCCAAAAGCTGACACATCACCCGGGATGTCTCCTCCCGGATCACCTGACGGATCACCGTAGGTTCTTGCTTCAGAACGGTATTACCCTGGTCATCCAACACCTCAGAAACGATGTAAGGCTCCATCAAATACCCACCGTTTACCACAGCACTGATGGCCCGCACCAACTGTATCGGTGTCAGCTTAAAGGTCTGGCCGAAAGAAGCGGAGGTCAAGGACGCTGTCCCCCACTTATCCGTGTTGGTAATTACATCTTGGGAAAAGAACACACCGCCGCTTTCTCCCAGCAGATCGACACCGGTCTTTTCCAAAACGCCAAAGTTTTTAATGTACTCATAAAAGGTATCGCCGCCCATTTCCAATGCGATATGGGCAAAGGCCAGGTTGCAGGAATTTTGCAGGGCCTGCGGCGTCTTCTGAGCGCCGTGTCCGGTGGATCGCCAACAGTGCAGCCGTTGAGATCGTCCCGGGATCTGCTCAGCACCGGCGCAATAGAAATTATGATTTAAATCTATGGAACCGGAATCCAATGCCGCCGCCATAGTCAGCACCTTAAATGTGGACCCCGGCTCATAACCGTCTGACAGCACCCGGTTTCTCCATTGAGAGAGCCTGGCATCTGTCAGCGCCTGCTCATAGGCAAGTTTTCCGTCGGTATAAGCCTGGCTGTTCTCCGGACTGCTTAAATAACTTTGCTTCAACTGCTCCAAAAGCGCAGCCGTATCCGGGTCTGCAATTTCCAGGTACTGATTGGGGTCATAGCTCCCTAAAGTCGCCATCGCCAGGATCTGGCCGGTTTTGGCATTCATCACCAGTCCAAAAGCACCGTTTTGTACATCATAGCGGGCAATGGCCGCTTCCATTTGTTTTTCCAAACAAGCCTGCACCGTGGCATCCAATGTCAGCACCACACTGCACCCGGTTTGGGAGGAAACATAGTTTTCATAGGAAAATGGCATATCCATTTCATTGTTGCCCTTGGTAGTAATCACTCTGCCGGCCGTCCCCTCCAGATAACTGTTGTAGGCCGCCTCGATGCCTTCTGAGCCGGTATTGGAAGCATTGGTAAAGCCAATTACCTGGGCTGCCAATGACCCATAGGGATAATATCGCTGAGAGCTGGGTTCCAAATGGATGCCGGAGATGCCGTATTGATTCACAAAGCTGCGAACCTTCGCCGCAGTCTCCTCACTCACCCCGGCAGCAATCTGCTTGTAACGCATTTTGGTATCTTTTGCCTGCTCCCGGATCCAATCCGGGTCCAAATCCAAAATTTCCCCCAGGTTCTCCCCGATCAATCCCATATCCGCTTGGGACTGTTTCAGCTCATGGGGGTCTAAATAAATATTTTCCACACCTACGGAAACCGCCAGCAGATTCATATTGGTATCATAAATATTGCCCCGGTTTGCCGTAACCTTGGTGGTTCGTGTCTGATTTCGCAGAGCTTTCTGATAGTAATAGTCATATTGGTCCACCATTAAGCTGTAAAGCTTAACAGCCACCGGTAAAAACGCCGCGATTCCCAGCAGAACCATGACCGCCAGGATTCGAAAGTGTTGAGAACTGTCCCCCCGAAGGCGGATATGCTCCTTTTTTCGCTTACGTCGTGCCATATGTCACCGGCCTTTCTGATTGGCTGCAAGGTTTGAAATGGGCAGCAAGGGAATCCCTCACTGCCCATTGCAGCTGCTATCCTAATCATATTGGCCAAGACAGGCTTTATGCAAAAAGACCTGCCACAAAGTCCCAGAAATTTTCCCAGCGGCTTGGCTCCTCCACAGGAGCAGGTGTTGTCACCTGGATCGTCTCATGGACAAGGGTATCCTTGGGTACCATTCCCAGGGCCAAAGCAATGCGCTCAATCTCCTCCAGGTCATAACCCGACTGATAAAGGTCCTTCAGCTCCACATTTTCCGTTTGCAGTTCCTCCAAATACTGTGTGTTGGCGGACAATTCTGCCTGCCGTGCGTTCAATCGGCTCACGCCTACAATCATCAGCACAAGCAGCACCATAGCAACCGCAATACCGGCAATGGCAACGGGATCAATCCGCAGCAGCAGTTCCTGTTTTGTCCGGGTACGGGGCTTCGGCAGTCGGGGCTTCTTCTGCGGGGTAGTCTGAGGAACAAGCTTGGGTGCAGCGGTTCCTGAAACATATCGGTTAATATAACGGATATCCGGTTTGCTTGCCATCTTGTTCCCTCCTTATCATACAACTTAAGGTTTGTCAGATTTTCTCACATACACGCAGCTTTGCGCTGCGGGCTCTGGGATTTCTATCCAACTCTTCCTGTGTGGAAGTAATAGGTTTGCGATTCACCAGTTGAACTTTCGGTTTCTTTCCACAAACACAAACCGGGAAATTGGGCGGACAGGTGCAGCCCTTTGCTGCATCAGCCATGGCGTTTTTTACAATTCGATCTTCCAGCGAGTGGAAGGTAATCACAGCCAGCCGTCCACCGGGGTTCAAACAGGGAATGGCATCAGCCATAACCTTTTCCACACTTCCCAGTTCGTCATTTACTGCAATGCGGATCGCCTGAAAGCTCCGCTTTGCCGGATGCTGCTTTTCCCGCAGCGCCGCGGCAGGCATCGCGCCCCGGATCACATCCACAAGTTCCAACGTTGTCTCGATGGGTTTTTCTTCCCGGCGGCGGCAAATTGCCTCAGCAATCCGGGGAGCATACCGTTCTTCACCATAATCAAACAAAATTCTGCGGAGTTCCTCAAAAGGCCAGGCGTTGACCACCTCATAGGCGCTGAGAGCATCTTCCCGGTTCATACGCATATCCAGCGGGGCATCTGCCATATAGGAGAAGCCGCGCTCTCCGTCATCCAGCTGTGGAGAGGAAACGCCAAGGTCCAACAAAATCCCATCCACACCGGGGATCTCCAAATCCTTCAGCACCCGGGCAATCTCACAGAAATTGGCATGTACCAAGGTCACTCTGTCGCCGTAGGGTGCCAAACGCTCCCCTGCCGCCTTCAGCGCCACCTGATCCCGGTCGATTCCAATAAGCCGGCCGGTGGTCAGCCGTTTTGCAATTTGGCTGGAATGTCCGGCACCGCCTAAGGTGCCGTCCACATAAATTCCGTCAGGACGGATATTTAAGCCATCCAGGCACTCGTCCAAAAGGACGGATACATGGTAAAACTCACTCATAGGCCAATAGCCTCCAAAGATGCCAGCAGCTTTTCCGGTGTAAGATTCTCTGCTTCGAAGGCTGCAAACTCTGCGGCATCCCATATCTCCGCCTGGCCGGCTCGACCTACGATCATCACATCCCGTTTGATGCCTGCATAGTCCAAAAGGAACTGGGTCAGGCCGAAGCGGAACTGCTTATCCGGCTCACATTGGGCGGCATTCATAAAGATCAAACTGGTGGCTGCGCCACGCTGGGAGATGGGCAATGCATTGTAATTTTCGCTGAGGGTTTGCCAATCAGGAGCGGTATAGACTGTCAGACACCGATGCCCGCAGTTTACCCCCAGGGTCACATAAAAGTCGCTGCCCAGTTCTGAGCGCAGCTTGGCAGGGACGAATAAACGATTTTTATCATCCATTTTTGCGGAATATTTTCCGATCACGGTGTCTCACCTCCTCCATTTCGCTCCACTTTACAACCATTTTACTCCACTTGATGACAGTATAATACAATTCCTCAGAAAAATCAACCTTTTTTCGCATATTTTTTAGGAAAATCCTAGAAAATATGCGAAAAAGCACAACTTTCGAACTTTTGTTTTCTTATGCGCCGTTTGCCGATACACCCTGGCTTCGGAAAGACAAAACTCCCTCTTCCAACACGCCCCGAAGCTTGGTATAACGGCGGCTACTGCGCAACAAATACTCTGCCAGCAGCCCTTCCACCTGTTCCTGCACCAAATGTCGCAGCTGCCGGGCGCCGCTTTTAGCCTTACACTGCTTCACCAGCAGCTGTGGCAATTCCTCCGGCAACTGCAGCTGAATTCCCTGCTCCGACAATCGCTGCTTCAGCTGACCAAGATATTTATCCGCAATGGCTGCCATATCCTGCTGCCCCAAAGGCGCAAAACAGACGATCTTATCCAGTCTTCCCAAAAACTCCGGACGGAAGGTTTGCTCCAAGGCTCCTTGCTGCATCTGGGGGTTGCCCTGGGGGCAAAAGCCCAGCCCCTCCCCTTTCAGCTGGCCGCCGGTATTGGAGGTCATAATTACAATAGCATTTTTAAAGCTGACCCTGCGGCCCGTGGAGTCTGTTAAGACCCCCTCTTCCATGATCTGCAGCAGAACGCCGCACACATCCGGGTGTGCCTTTTCCAGTTCATCCAGCAGCACCAGGCAGTAGGGTCTGCGACGCACCGCTTCTGTCAGCTTGCCACCCTCTTCATAACCCACATATCCAGGAGGCGCGCCTACCAACCGAGAGACTGACTGCTTTTCCATATACTCTGTCATATCCAGCCGAATCATAGCATCACGGCTGCCGTACATCTCTTCTGCCAAGGTTCGGCACAGCTCTGTCTTACCTACACCGGTAGGCCCGGTAAATAGCATACTTGCCATAGGTCGGTTCTCGTCCCGGATGCCGCAAAAGCCACGGCGCACCGCTTCCGCCACCGCCCGGACTGCCTCCTGCTGTCCGATGACCCGGGCAGCCAAAATGCTTTCCAAATTCAGGAGTCTCTCCTTTTCATCGACTGTCAGTCTCCCCACCGGGATCCCAGTTCGGGCAGAAACCGCCCAGGCAACATCGGCGGCGGTTACCGACCGGGGACGGCGGCTGTCCGGGACTTTTACCACCATTTTCTGCATTTTATCCCGAAGTTCTGCTGCTTTCTCAAACCGACTTTCCCGCACCGCCTCCTGCAATTCCTGTTCCAAGCCCTGGCGGGTCGTGGCTCTGCCCTGATTTAATTCCTCCATCCGGGCATGGGATGCTCCCTCGTCCAGCAAATCAATGGCTTTATCCGGCAGAAAAAGATCCGGCAAATACCGCACAGAGAGCCGCAGAGCTTCTTTCAAAGCTTCATCTGAGATTCGGATGCGGTGATGCCGTTCCAACCCCGGCTTCAGCCCCCGTAAAATAGCCATGGCTGCCGCCGCGTCCGGCTCTTCCACCGTTACCGGCCGAAACCGTCGATCCAAAGCAGGATCTTTTTCAATAAACTTCCGGTATTCCGTCAAAGTCGTTGCCCCAAGCATTTGCAGTTCGCCACGGCCCAACGCTGGTTTAAAGATGTTGGCGGCATCAATAGCACCCTCTGCCGCACCGGCGCCAACGATGGTATGCATCTCATCCACAAACAGGATCACATCTCCACTGCGACGGATCTCTGCCAGCACATCCCGAAGCCGTTCTTCAAACTCACCCCGGTACTTGGTGCCTGCCACCAAATTTGCCATATTCAGACTGATGAGCCGTTTTTCTTTCAGCTGAGGCGGCACTTTTCCCAATGCCATCCGCTGGGCGAGTCCCTCAGCTATAGCCGTCTTACCCACACCCGGTTCTCCCACCAAAGCCGGATTGTTTTTATTTTTCCGACTCAAAATACCGATCACCATGTCGATCTCCCGATCTCTGCCGATTACCGGCTCCATAGCCGATGCCTTTAACACAAGGTCCTCGCTGAACTGTTCCAAAAGTTTCGTGATAACCGCCTCCTTTTTTACTTTTACAGGCCTCACAGCCTCCCACCGCAGATAATCTACTGTTCCGGTAAACAACGCATCCCGGTCTGCCGCAACCGCCGTCATCAGCTCCTGGGCCCCGGTGTCCTGACGCCGAAGCAACGCCAGCAAAATATGCAGGCTGCTTACATCCCGGCTTTGCAGTCTTTTAGCCTCCACCGCCGCCTCCCGTAGGATACCTCTTACTGACCGGGTCAAGCCCTGGGGCAAAGGCAAATCCGCTCGTCCGCTGCCCCGGAGACCCCGGGCAAATAGCTGCAGAAGATCCGTGTCCAACCCCGAATTCCGCAGCAAATGCCCTGTCCACCCCGGTTCCTGGGTCAGCGCCAGCAACAGATGCTCACTGCCCACATAACTATGTCCCAGATCCCGGGCCCACCGGGCAGCTGTCAGGATCAAACGGGACGCATTGGCGTCATATTGCATAGCGACCCCTCCTTCATCCAGAAATTTTCGCCCCTTTCACAAAAAAATATACGGAAGTTTTCAAAATCAGGGATTGCATTTTAAAAAAATAATGTTAGAATAAAGGTGCATAACTGCGTTGCACCCCGGTGCAAATAACATATTGGAGGTAAGAACAATGGCTTACAACATTACTGATGCTTGTGTCAAGTGCGGTGCTTGCGCCGACAACTGCCCCGTAGAGGCTATCTCCGAGGGCGAAGACAAGTTCGTCATCGACGCTGATGTTTGTGTCAGCTGCGGTGCTTGCGCCGACAACTGCCCCACTGAAGCAATTGAGGAAGGCTAATTTGCCAAATCCACGGTCAGTCTGCGCACTCTGGTTTCCGGTCTGCGCAGGCTGATTTTATATTAAGCCTGCGCAATTTGGGAAGTATTATGGAAATTTTACATAACGGTTTTACTTTAGATATTCCCCAGGGGTGTCTTCCCCTCAGCACAGACAGTATGCTTTTGTCCGGTTTTGTGAGTCTGCCCAAAAATGCCAGGGTTCTGGACTTAGGCTCCGGCTGCGGCACTTTAGGACTGCTTTTATGCGCCAACGATGAAAATTGCCGGGTCACAGGGATTGAGATAGACACTGTTGCCCACAATGCTGCCCGGGAGAACATCGAAAGAAACGCACTCACCGAACGTATGGAAAGTATATGCGGTGATCTTCGTGCCATCCCCTCGCATTTCCCCGCCGGAAGCTTTGACTGTTGTGTTTCCAATCC
>JAGBTV010000024.1 GCA_017631155.1 Oscillospiraceae bacterium
CTTGACAAACAGCAAGAAGTGTTGTAATATGTCAAGGCTGACTGAAAGCGACATGGAGAAGTCGCGTAGCTGGCCGAGCGCGCACGATTGGAAATCGTGTATACCCCAAAAGGGTATCGAGGGTTCAAATCCCTCCTTCTCCGCCAAAGAAAAAGTCATCCCAATCGGGATGGCTTTTTTCTTTTATGTGACACAAGAAGGTTGGATTTGAAATTAGAAATGCAACGCGAATGAGCGTTGCCCGCGAGGGCTAGACCGAGCGGAACCATAATTTTGCGCAGCAAAATGCAAACAAATCCCTCCTTCTCCGCCAAAGAAAAAGTCATCCCAATCGGGGTGGCTTTTTTCTTATTTATCACACATCATTGTAACTCCAAAATATTAAAATTCATTATGTTCCTGCATTCTTGCATTTGCGAATATAACATGCTATGATAATAAAAATATTGGAGGTAATGTCATGGATATGATTCAAAAGCCGAAAATGCAAGGTGCCTATCTTGCTCCAAATGCCAGCATAATTGGTGATGTGGTTTTAGAAGAAGATGTGAATGTTTGGTATGGTTCGGTGATTCGGGGCGATTCCGGTGCAATCTGTGTTGGCCGCGGCACCAACATCCAGGACAACTGCGTTCTGCATGAAGAAGTCACAATCGGTAAAAACTGCACCATCGGTCACGGTGCTATCGTGCATGGCTGCACCATTGGTGACGGTTGTCTGATTGGCATGGGTGCCATTATTTTAAACGGCGCTATTTTAGAAGATGGCTGTTTGGTTGGCGCAGGCGCTTTGGTAACCGGTAAAGTTCATGCGCCGGCTGGATCTTTGGTTTTGGGAAGCCCTGCTAAAGTAGTCCGGGAACTGACAAAAGAAGAAAAAGAAGCATCCTTGGAGGATGCTAAAAATTATATCGAGTTGGCGCGCAAGCAGTTAATTTTGCAGAAATAACCAAAAACAGACTTGGCCATGGTCAAGTCTGTTTTTTATAGTAAAAGTTCTTTCAAATTTCTTGGTCGGAGTGTCAGGATTCGTTTGCATTTTTGCCGTTGGCAAAAATATAGGTTCGCCACCGTCCAGCCGGTGGCGGCGACGCTCATCCGCGTTGCATTTAAGTTTCGAATCCCGACACGATAAAAATTGAGGGAATAGCAAAAGCTATTCCCTCAATTTTGGTCGGAGTGTCGGGATTCGAACCCGAGGCCTCTTGGACCCGAACCAAGCGCGATACCAAACTTCGCCACACCCCGATAGCCCAAGTATTATAATGAATTTTCTCAGTATTGTCAAGTGCAGTGCCCTATTTTTTGCATACCCTTTCCAGGACATCATAAAATTATCCAGGAGGGATGTCTGTGAGTTACCAAATTGTATACGATTCCAAAGACATAAAGATGACCAAAAAGCGAGAAAAGAGAAAACAAAAGCCTCTTAGTTTAGCAATTCTCGTGATCCTTTTGATCGGAGTCCTTCGCACCAGCAGCTGGGATGATGCTCTATGGAAATACATGATTCCGGGAGATGCCAATGTTACCAAAAGCGCCTTTCAAAATTTAACAGAGCGTCTGCAAAACGGAGATCCACTTTCGGATGCTATTTATGTCTTTTGTGATACTGTGATCCAGGGTGCTGCGCTTGAATAAGAAGGTTCTAATAAAACTCAGTCCTGCATTTTGTATCATCCTGGCGATTATGTTGCTGACGCTTCCAATAAAATGGCTTTTTGCCGCCATGGTCGCGGCAGCTTATCACGAACTGTGTCATATCCTGGCAATCCGTTTATGCCGCGGTGATATTCACCAACTGGATGTATCTTCTGAGGGGGCAAATCTAAGCATTTCTTCCCTTTCCCCTTCCCAGGAGCTAATTTGCGCACTGGCAGGCCCACTCGGCGGATTATGTCTTCTTTTCTTGGCTCGTTGGATACCACGGATCACTGTATGTGCCGCATTTCAGTCCCTATATAACCTCTTGCCCATCTATCCTTTGGATGGCGGCCGCGCACTATGGTGCGGAATCTTCATGGTTTTGGATGAAAATCGGGCTGAAAGGTTCTGCAAATGTGTTGAGGCTGTGTGCTTAGCCGCAATCGTTCTCATTGCGATATATGGAGCTTTCATCCTAAAGCTGGGAATCAGTTGCCTTTTCCCGGCAATTTTAATTGTTGGACACACGAAGTTTAGAAAAACTCCTTGCAAACAGAGGCATCAGAGGTTACAATGATACTATCATTTTGATAGAGGTATGTTATGACCGAATTGCTTCAGAGAATACTCCCTACTGTGCAAAAACCTGCCCGGTATATCGGGGGAGAATATAACGAAATTATCAAAGATCCTGCACAAATCAGAGTGCAGGTTGCTTTCTGTTTCCCGGATACTTATGAGATCGGTATGTCCAATGTTGGCATGCGGATTCTTTACGGTGTGATGAACGAAATGGACGGTGTGTGGTGCCAGCGGGTCTTTGCCCCCTGGGGCGACATGGAAAGCGCCATGCGCCAGCACAATTTGCCCCTTTGGGCCTTAGAGAGCAAACAGCCTGTAAAGGATTTTGATATGATCGCCTTTACTGTTGGCTATGAGATGTGCTATTCCAATATTCTGAATATGCTGGATCTTGCCGGAATTCCCCTATACGCCAATCAACGCACAGGGCTGAAAAACATTGTCTTTGCCGGTGGTGTATGTGCCTTTAACCCAGAGCCTTTGGCGGATTTTATCGATTTCTTCTCTTTAGGCGAAGGTGAAGAAAGCACCGTTGAGATCGTTTCTCTGTATGATCGGGCAAAAGCAGAGAGCTGGACAAAAGAGCAATTCCTGTTGGAAGTATCCAAGATCCCCGGTGTCTATGTCCCCTCCTTTTACCGGCACGAGTACAAGGAAGACGGCACTTTGGCAGCAATCGTTCTGGAAAACGGCGCACCGAAAACCGTAACAAAACGAATTGTTGAGGACCTGGACAATGCCTACTGGCCCACGAAAATGATTGTCCCCTCCACGGAGATCGTTCATGACCGGGCGAATCTGGAAGTATTTCGCGGCTGTATCCGTGGCTGCCGTTTTTGTCAGGCCGGTTTTTCCTGCCGACCTGTTCGGAAAAAGAGTCCCGATGTTTTGTACCGGCAAGCTGTGGAAACTATGGTAGATTCCGGACACAATGAGATCACCCTCTCCAGCCTGTCTACATCCGATTACCGGGGTTTGAAAGAACTGACAGACCGGATGATCCCCTACTGTGAAGCCAATCATATCAACCTGTCCGTCCCCTCACTCCGGGCAGATAATTTCTCTGTGGAGCTGATGCACAAGCTGCAAACTGTTCGCAAAAGTGGTCTGACCTTTGCGCCGGAAGCTGGCACCCAGCGACTGAGAGATGTTATCAACAAAAATCTCAGCGAAGAAGAAATCCTGACCACCTGTGCAAATGCGTTTTCCGGTGGATGGAATAATGTGAAGCTGTACTTTATGCTTGGTCTTCCTACGGAAACCGACGAAGATGTGCTTGGTATTGCAGAGCTGGTATACAAAGTGATCCAGACCTGGAAGGAAAAGGCCTCCAACAAAAAGCGCGGTCTTCGCGTTCATGTAGCCACGGCCTACTTTGTCCCGAAGCCCCACACGCCTTTCCAATGGGAAAAACAGATCACTCCGGAAGAATATTTGCGCAGATGCCGACTGTTGAAGAGTCATTTTTATTCAAAGTCCATAGAATATAATTATCACGGCCCGGATCTCAGCCGTTTGGAGGCTGTTTTTGCAAGAGGTGACCGCCGTCTTGGCGCTGTCATCGCCGAAGCTATGAAAAACGGCGCAAGGCTGGATGGTTGGGATGAATATTTCAACTATGCAAAATGGTTTGATGCTTTCAACACCTGCGGTATCGACCCGAATTTTTACACCGTTCGTGGCTATGGAGAAGAGGAAATTCTCCCCTGGGATACCATTGATGTGGGCATCAGCAAGAAATTCCTTTTGAAGGAACGCAAGCGCGCCTACGAGGAAACTGCGACTCCGGACTGTCGGGAAAACTGCGCAGGCTGCGGTGCCGCGTGTCTACTGAAGGAGGTGTCCTGCGATGCCTAGAGCTTTATTCCAAAAAACAGGAAATGCCGTTTATATCTCCCATTTGGATCTGATGCGGCTGTTCCAGCGTGCGTTCAAGCGCGCAGGTCTTCCCCTGACACACACGCAAGGCTATAATCCCCGACCGTCTGTGTCTATTGCTCTTCCCCTTTCTGTGGGTGTGGAAAGCCACTGTGAGCTTCTGGACTTCGATTTGGATGGAGAAAGTGTTCCTTGTGAGGAAATTTGCGACCGTCTAAACTCTGCCCTCGTGGATGGTGTAAAAGTTTTAGCTGTTTATGAGGACGGCATAAAAATCAAGCACCTGGCATATTTGGATTGCCGAATTGATTTGGAATACGATACCGGCATTCCGGATTCTGCACAGGATGCCATTACGGAACTGTTTGCCCGGCCCTCCCTGACTGTAGAGAAAAAGAGCAAAAACGGAAATACGGAACAAGATATCATCCCTATGATCCGAAGTTTGCGACTGGAAAAGCAGGATGAAAACAACTTGTGCATTTTCGCGCGGGTATGCTGCCAAAATCCGTCCTTGAACCCCAATCAGCTTGTGGCGGCTATTGCCAGCTATCTTCCGGAATTGACACCGGACTTCAGCAAGTGCTGCCGTTTGGAGATTTTAGATCAAGGGGAAACTATATTTCGATAAGGAGTCGATATTATGGAGAATATGATTGAATTGGAAGACTGCCCTGTTTGCCGAGGTAACGGCATCATCAGCCACGAAGGCGGTTGGAATGTTCAGGTGGAATGCGCTATGTGCGGCAGCCACACTGTATACGTCGAGTACGAAAACGAGGAGGAAAAGAAAACTGCAGAGCAGAAAGTTGCCCGTCTGTGGAATTTGGGTAAAGTGATTAAGGCAAGCGCAGGCGAATAATTTTCTGCAATACGGAGGATAACTTATGGCAATCGTTACGATTATCGGTTCCGGTATGATGGGCTCTGCTTTGGCTTTCCCTGCCAGAGAAAATGGTCATGAGGTACGCCTTGTGGGCACACATTTGGATCGTGAGATCATTGAAGCTTGTAAAGCTACCAACCGGCACCCAAAGTTTACAAGAGACTTTCCCCAGGGACTGAAATATTTTCATATCGAAGAGGTTCAGCAGGCCATCAACGGCAGTGATTTGATTATTGGCGGTGTCAGCAGCTTCGGTGTAGAATGGTTTGCCGAAAAAATCCTCCCCATTTTACCGGATGGCAGCACGGTCATTACAGTTACCAAAGGTTTAATCGACACACCGGATGGAAAGCTGATCCCCTACCCCTATTACTGGCATGAGAAGCTGGATGCAATGGGCAAGAACCTGTCCCTGAATGCCATTGGTGGTCCTTGCACCAGTTACGAGTTGGTGGCTCACGACCAAACCGAAGTTGCTTTCTGCGGTAAGGATCTAGAGATTCTAAAGAAAATTCAAAGTATCATGCAGACGGATTATTATCATATCAGTCTTTCTACGGATATTGTCGGCATCGAAAGTGCCGTTGCTTTGAAAAACGGCTATGCCCTGGGAATAGCTCTAACTATTGGTCTAAACCAAAAGGCTTTTGGGCTGGACAGTGAGCTGCACTTTAATTCCCAGGCTGCTGTCTTTGGTCAGAGTGTAAAAGAAATGTCGAAACTATTAGCCTTCCAGGGAGCAGGTACACTGGAGAACCTGGTAGTTGGCGTCGGTGATTTGTATGTTACCGTTTATGGCGGACGCACCCGTCTTGTAGGCATTTTGCTGGGCCGTGGGTTAAGTATTGAAGAAGCAAAGGCTGAACTTAATGGTGTTACTTTGGAATCCCTGGTTGTTGCAGAGCGTGTGGCCAGAGCCGTTCGCCGCAGTGCAGAAGCCGGAATTTTGGATATTAAGGATTTCCCCCTTTTGATGCATATTGATGAGATTCTTACGCAGGGAAAGCCTGTAAATCTGCCCTGGGAAGATTTTACTTTTTGCGTTTCTGAGGGAAAATAATCCGTGCAATAAATTCCCAAAAATATTTTCAAAAAAGGCTTGCATTTTCTGACAATGTATGCTAGAATACTCAGGCGTTAAGGAAATGCAACGCATCCGGGTGTGGCGAAGTTTGGTATCGCGCTTGAATGGGGTTCAAGAGGCCTCGAGTTCGAATCTCGACACTCGGACCAAAAAGCAGAGGAAACATTAGTTTCTTCTGCTTTTTTCTTTTTGTGCATCATACAAACTCGAGGCGTCTTGTATTTCAATCACGCCTCGCAATCACGCGCAGCGTCGATTGCTTCGAGTTCGAATCTCGACACTCGGACCAAAAAATCCAGAACAGTTTCAACTGTTCTGGATTTTTTTATTTGGTGGAGAGATTCGAATTCTGAATTGCAATATGCCGGTGGCACATTGCTGCCACCAGTTCAAAAACTGGTGGCTACCATAATTTTGTCCCACAGGGACAAAATGCAAAGGAATCTCAACACTAGTTTTTAATCTTTTTACATATTTAATGTTATGCCTGCCAAAATATTAGAAAACAATTTGGAGGCATTCATTATGTGCACGGCAATTTCATACCGAGCCAACAAATTCTATTTTGGCAGAACATTAGATCACGATGAATCCTATGAAGAAGAAGTTACGGTAATCCCGCGGCACTTCCCACTTCCGCACCTTAGCAGTCCTGCAGATCATTATGCCATTGTAGGCATGGCACATATTGTAAATAACTATCCTCTTCTTTATGATGGTGTCAACGAAAAAGGTCTTGCTATGGCAGGCTTAAATTTTGTAGGTTTTTCCCACTATTCGGCGCCTGGGGATGATGCAAATAACATTCCGGCCTATGCTTTCATCAGTTCCATCTTAGGGGCCTGTGCCAGTGTCGTGGAAGTAAAATCATTTTTGGAAAATATTCGCATTACAAACGAAAACTACAGTGATGATCTGCCAAGTCCGCATTTACATTGGATCATAGCAGACAAAACGGAATCTATTACTGTAGAATCCTGTGCAGATGGTCTTCATATCCACAATAACCCTTTGGGCATACTGACAAATAACCCGCCCTTTCCCCAACAGTTATTGCATTTGAGTAACTTTATGATGCTTACCGAAAAACCGCCGCGGAACAATTTCCCCGGCACGACGGATCTTTCTGTCTACAGTAACGGAATGGGCGCTATCGGCCTTCCTGGCGACTTTTCTTCCCAATCCCGTTTTGTAAGAGCCTCCTTTCTCTGCGGAAGCGCAGCGAGGGAATCCACAGAAAGCGGCTGCATTACGCAGTTTTTTCACATTTTAGATTCTGTCGCGCAGATTGACGGTTGCTGTCAGCTCCCAAACGGAAATTATGAAAAAACAGTTTACAGTAGCTGCTGTAATTGTGAGGAAGGTATCTATTACTACACCTCTTACAGCAACAGACAGGTCTCGGCTATTCACATGCACAACTGCGAACTTAAATCCAATCAACTGTTTCGGTATCCTTTGCTTTTAAAGCAACAAATTAAAAACCAAAACTGATTCTCAAATTCTTTTTGCGTTGACAACAATGTACACCCATGCTAGAATATCTCCAGAATATAAACTGGAGGCTGCAAAATGCTAAACTATTTTTCCTTCGTCCCGGAAGGTGTTAACGGCTGTAAAGTAGAGGCTTATCTGCAAGAAAGCTGGCGTTCGAATGAGATTGCCGCACGCAAGGTTCCGTCCGTGATCGTCTGTCCCGGCGGTGGTTACTGCAGTATATCCGACAGAGAGCAGTTTCCCGTTGGCCGAGAATTTCTTGCAGCAGGTTACCATGTGTTTATCCTGACATATTCCGTGAATGAAGATGCGAGAAATTTCAATCCACTGTGTCAGTTGGCCGCAACCATTTCTCACATCCGCAAGCATGCTGAGGAATGGATGGCTGACCCTGATAAAATCGCTGTCAGCGGCTTCTCTGCCGGCGGTCACCTGGCCGCTTCTATTGGTACCCTTGCCTTATCTGAAGAATTTCAGAAGGTTTGGTGTGGAGACAGCAACATTCTGCCCAATGCCATGGTGCTGGCTTATCCGGTTCTGTTAGCCAACGAGTTTGCCCATGCGGGTACAATTCGAAATGTCAGTGGTTGTGGTGTTGGCACAGAAACTTACCGCTACTTCGGTCTCGATCAGCATGTCTGTAAGCAAACGCCCCCAACCTTCCTTTGGCACACCGTAGAAGACCAAGTCGTTCCTGTGGAAAACAGTCTTCAATTTGCATCTGCGCTGTATAGAGTTGGTGTTCCCTTTGAGCTGCATGTTTTCCCGGAAGGCAAGCACGGAATGTCTACCTGTACACAAGAGGTTGATGCCTACCATCCCCACAACGCCCGGTGGGTATCTTGGGCGATTGCTTGGCTGAATCAAATTTTCGGCTTTACAAAATAATTTACGAAAGGCAGGACCCCAAAAGGGTCCTGCCTTTTACTATTTTACATATTCTCCAATAACAAATTCGATTTTTGTTTCCAAAGTGTCGATACAGTTTAGTTTTTCTTTATCTTGCATGCTGGTATGGAAATAATAAGGCGTCATACGAAACACTGCATCGATATCTTCCTGAGATACCAATCGGATATCTGCAGAAATTTTGGTTTTAGACTGAAGTTTCAAGACATTGGTTTCCGGCAGTTTCTCGTCATTCAGGTAGGGTGTTTCATAAAGCAGCTTTTTGAGTCCGTACAAATGATAGTTTCCCGGTACGACAGTGTAGAATCGTCCGGTATCTTTTAATACGCGGGAGAATTCCGCCTCTTGAAACGGTGCGAACAGATGCACAGCATAGTCAAAAGAGCCGTCTGCCACAGGAATATGGGCTAAGTTTGCCACAAAGCAAGCTGTATTTCCGCGCTTTGCCGCCAAGCGTATCATTTCCCTGGAAATATCAAATCCATACACTTGTAGGCCGGGATTCTCTGCAATGGCAGATGTATAATACCCTTCACCACAGCAGATGTCCAGCAAAGTACCGTGACATTGGGCAAAAAGAGATTTCAAATAGTCCTGAAGAGGTTTATAGTAACCCTTGTTCAGGAAATCCCGCCGGCACCTGGCGGATACTTTATCGTCACCAATACGGTCGCCGTTTTTGTTAGAACGCAGCAGATTCACATAGCCCTCTTTGGCAATATCAAAGCTGTGGCCATTTGGGCAGGACATGGTTCTATCAAAAACCGACAATTGTTCTTTGCATATGGGGCAACACAGCAAAAACGCACTGTTTAAGTCCATTACTTCCCTTTCTTCAGCACAATGGCTGTTCTGTTCGGTAAATACATCAAAAATCCAATTCTTCCATCGGGATGTTTTCGTGCATAATAGGACTGGTGGTACACCCGGCCTTGTCCACCGTAACAGTAATCGTCGGTAGACATAGCAACCTGATATTTTCCCGGTGATGCCGTTGGTACAAAATAGCCTTCATAGGAGCGATTGGGATCAAAATTAAATACAAAGGTGCCTCCACCTTTTTTGTAAACCATTACATTGTCAGAATTGTGTATCAAAAGCTGACGATCCTGACCTTTGATAACCCTATGCTTACGGGCAAATACAACCATCGCCTTTTCAAATTCATTGAGGAATTGGTACTTCAGATCCGGATTGTCCGCAAGACTCCATTGCCGTCGGCAGTAATGGTAACTCCAGCCATTACCTTCCCTGGGAAAATCGATCCATTCCGGATGTCCAAATTCATTACCCATAAAGGTAAGATAACCTTCTCCACCCAAACTCATGGTGAGTAACCGCAGCATTTTATGGAGTGCCATACCCCGCTCAATGGTCAAATCGGTATTGTTCTTTTCCATAGACCAATACATTTGCTGGTCACAAAGGCGGAACATGATGGTTTTATCTCCTACCAATGCCTGGTCATGGGATTCACAGTAACCAATCGTTTTCTCTCCGGGACGGCGATTCGCAAGCTCATAGTAGATTTGATTCAAATCCCAGTCTTCATCCTTATGCTCCTTCAGCAGACGTATCCACATATCGGGAACACCCATAGCAAGGCGATAATCAAAACCGATGCCTCCATCTTCGATGGGCAGACACAACCCCGGCATTGCAGACATATCCTCTGCAATCATAACAGCATCAGGGTTGATACTCCGAACCATCTCATTGGCCAATTGCAGATAAGTCACTGCGTCAACATCTGTATTCATAGAGAAATACATAGCGGGTCCTGTAAAAGCGGTACCCAAACCATGGTCATGGTAGAGCATGGAAGTAACGCCGTCGAAGCGGAAACCATCAAAATGGTACTCTTCTAACCAGAACTTCAAATTGGACAACAAGAAATGGAGAACTTCCGGTTTCCCGTAATTAAAACACTTAGTTCCCCAGGCGCTGTGGTTGCCTCTGGGACCGTCGTGGAAAAACTGATAAGATGTTCCGTCAAATTCATTTAAGCCCTCGCGGGTGTTCTTGGAGGCGTGGGAGTGGACGACATCCAACAAAACTGCAATGCCCATTCCATGGGCTGTATTAATCAGTTCCTTTAACTCCTCAGGCGTACCAAACCGAGAGGAAGCTGCAAAGAAGTTTGTAACCTGATAACCAAAAGAAGCATAATAGGGATGCTCCATGATAGCCATGATCTGAAGGGTGTTATAACCTAATGCCTTTACACGGGGGAGCACATTTTCGCGAAATTCCGCATATGTTCCTACTTTCCCCTCTTCCTGAGCCATACCAATATGACATTCGTAAATAAACAGGGATTTTGAGGGTGCAAAACCGGCATCCGTCCAGGAAAAGGTTTTCTCCGGAATATGGATCATCGCGCTCCATGCTGTTGTTTCCGGATCCTGAACCACATAATTGGCATAAAGAGGAATTCTCTCTAATTCCTGACCATCATGAACAACGATTACAGAAACCCGCTGCCCATTTCTCAGGGCATCTTTTCCCGGAAGGAACAGCTCAAATACACCGTTTTCAAGGCATGTCATTGGATAAGCATGGCGATCCCAACCGCAAAAGTCACCGGTAAGGTACATCGCCTGGGCAGCAGGTGCCCACTCACGATAATACCAGCCATCATTCTCTCTGTGAAAGCCAAAATAATGATGTCCATTGGCATAATCAGCCAAGGTCATTTCCGGCGGCAAAATTCTCTCTTTCGTGGCCGCGTAGTTATCCATACGAAGCTGAATATCCCCCGCAAAGGGCTGCAAAGAAGAATCCTGTTTTAAGATACGCAAATCCATGAAACTGCCACCTTTCCGCAAAAATTAAACAAGCTGCTGACCGTTGATTAAGAGTTTGAATTTCAACCCCAAGGACTGGGCTGCCTGGCGGCACAAAATCATCCGATTCATAAAAATCTCAAAATAATCCATTACAGAACTAAATTGAGTATCTACGGTCAAAACCAGCTGAAGTATATTTTCACCGGGAATGATCTCAAGCTTGGAGTCTGTAACGGAATAGTTTACACGGTCATGAATGTCAAATTTACTGGTATCCTTGGCCCGAACACGACTGCGTCGAACATCAGACTTGTCCGCCAGGATCAAAGCCGCCGCTACCGGATTCACAGGTACACCGGTTCCTTCGTCATGGTTACCGATAGCGGAAACAATCAACGCGATCTCCTCCGGGGGAAATGCCATGTTGTCAAGAATACGAAATGCCATAACTGCACCGCTTTGGCTATGATCCGTACGATTGACTACATTCCCGATATCATGCATATACCCGGCTATTTTCCCCAGTTCAACCGTTCTGTCATCCAGGCCTAATGTGTGAAGAATATATTCGGCTGTTTCTGCAACTCTTGTAACATGAGAAAAACTGTGCTCAGTATAACCTAAAACCGCTAATGCAGCATCTGCATGGGAAATATAGGTTTTGATGGCAGCATCTTCTTTTACCTGTTCATAAGTCATACATTCACCCCCTTTTAGCTTTAGTATACCTTCTTTTAACCATGATTGCAATACCGGAATGACAAAGTCATCCCGGTATAGTGTCGTCTATTCACACTGGTTTTATAACCAATTTATATTTGAACATCCACTGCGTACCGTTCCAGCCAATGGTTGATCTGCAGCAAATACGCAATCGTTTGAGGTCTTCGCATAAGCTGACCGTACCAGGGCCACATCGGTTCTTCTTCCAAGATACCTTTGACCATATCCTTGCGGAGCAAAGAAAATAGAGGCGCATCCTTTTGCCGCAAAAGATCCTGAAGCCGTTGTGATACCAGTTTCAAATATTTAGGATCGTGGGTTTTGGGATAGGGACTCTTTTGCCGCCACAACACTTCATTTGGCAATACGCCGTTCATAGCATACCGCAGCAATCCCTTTTCTTTTCCATTGTAATCTTTAAACTCCCAGGGAACACCGTATAAATACTCTGCTATCCGGTGATCGCAGAAAGGCACACGGACCTCCAAGCCGGAATACATGCTCATTCTGTCCTTTCTGTCCAAAAGCGTCTGCATGAACCAGCGTAGATTCAGGTTCATCATTTCTTTCATTCTGCGTTCTAAGGGAGGTGTTCCCGGCAGAATATCACTTTCTGCACAGGTTTTTCGGTAGCGATCCAAAATGTATTCCTTGCCACGGGTTGGAGACACCATCATTTCACAACGCTGTGCCGTATTTTGCGCCCAGGGAAAACCATTCAGATCCCGGATCTCCGGGTCGCGATACCAGGGGTAGCCACCGAAAATCTCGTCTGCACATTCCCCGGAAAGCGCAACTGTAACATGCTCTCGAATTTTCCGGCAGAATCGCAACAAAGAAATATCCACATCTGCCATACCCGGAAGGTCTCTTGCCGCCACAGCCTCTTCCAAAGAGTCAAGCAATTCCTCCGGTGAAAGGACGCACCAATGATGTTCTGTTCCCAAGGTATTTTGCATCATGCGAATATAGGTTCCATCGGAATTGGGTTGGAACTTCTCCGGCGTAAAATACAGATCGTTGTTAACATAGTCTACAGAAAATGTTTTTAACCGCCCCCCCTGCTCTTTCATGGCAGAAGCGCAAAGGGATGTAATCAGACTGGAATCCAAGCCGCCGGAAAGGAACGTGCCGATGGGTACATCAGAAATCATTTGCCTGCGAATCGCATCCGATACCAAATAACGAACTTTCTGCGCAGTTTCCTCAAAGGGATCTGTATGGGGTCTGTCAGTTAGCCGCCAATAGCGGTTAATTGTCAGCTTGCCACAATAATATTTGGCGGAGCAACCACCTTCCAGCTCCTCTATCCCCCGAAAGACGCCACAACCCGGGGTTCTCCCAGGACCAAGGAGAATAATTTCCGCCACACCGGTCTCATCCAGTTCTGCCCTTACTGTTGGGTATGCCAATATAGTTTTTAACTCTGATGCAAACAGCAGTCCGCCATCATGAAGCTTGAAGAACAGTGGCTTCACACCCATGCGATCTCTTGCCAAAAAAAGCTTTCTCTCGCCATGCTCCCATATAGCAAAGGCAAAAATGCCGTTTAGTTTATCAAGAACATCATTCTGCCATTGGGCATAGGCATGGAGCAGCACCTCTGTGTCTGAATGACTTTGAAATTCATGACCCAGTATTTTGAGTTCCTGCCGCAGTTCCTCTGTATTATATAATTCACCGTTATAAACTATCGTATATTCCTTCCCCTGCCAACACAGATGCATTGGCTGTACGCCGCCTTCCGGATCAATTACTGTTAATCTGGAATGAAGGAGACAACAATCCCTATCAATATAGGAGCCTTGTGCATCCGGTCCTCTGCGACGCATTGTCGAAAGCATATTGCTCACAATAGAATCGTCCATCGGTAAACCGATAATTCCAGCAATCGCGCACATAGTACGCCTCCTTTCTCTGTCCATTGTATGCATCATGCGGAAATAATGGAACGAATAATAACGCTGCTGCTGGAAATAATGTAAGTGGATGATGATATATGAAAAATAATAAGGATATCTTGGGGTCTGTGTTGAAAACTGCGCAAATGGGTCAGACCGGAATCCGCAGTGTAATCAAACAGAATCCCGGTCCCAAATTAGAAAACGCCTTACAAGAACAGCTTTCTGAATATAACGCCATAGAGCAGGAAGCATATGACATTGCAAAAGTCCGTGGTTGGAAACTGAAAGAGCTTTCCAAAACATCCAAAATCATGTCAGATATGATGAGTCGGAGTATCCTGATGTACGATCACAATGATTCCCGAATGGCAGCCATGATGATCCAGGGAAATACCCGGGGCATGATTAAAGGAATCAAAAATGCCCACAAGCACCACGCTACCGACCCAAAAGTCGAAGCTTTAGCCGCAAAACTGATAAACTGTGAAAATGCAAACATTCAGCAAATGAAAGACTATCTTTAAAGTGGGGAAGGTTTTCCTTCCCCGCACCTTTTTATTAAGAACGGCATATCCTATTTTATACGCATCTGTGTAAAGGAGGAATTCTTCTGAGTGCTTCAGGATACATACAGGTACATGCATATTCCAGCAATGCACAACTCCCATTAAAAGATGTTGCCGTAACCGTTACAGCGCAAGACGGGACGGTAATTGCCATGCGTCTAACTGACCGCAGCGGCCGTATCGAGCCCATATCCGTTCCGACACCTGCACGGTCTGAAAGCCAATCGCCCGACAGTCCTGAGATTCCATTTACTGTAGTTAATATAACTGCGCAAATTCGCGGCTATGAATTACTGAGTAATGAGGGGCTTCAAGTTTTTCCGGATACTACAACCGACCAAAACCTTGAAATGATTCCCCTGGCAGAACTTCCGGATGCCTGGAGTCAATCAGAAACCTTCCAAACACCAAGACAAAATCTCTAGGAGGTCCTTATGCCAACGGTAACACCATTTGTACCACAGAGAATCACCGTCCATTTGGGATCGCCGGATAGTTACACCGCAAATGTAACCGTTCCATTTTCAGACTATGTAAAGAATGTTGCATCCAGCGAAATCTACCCCACATGGGACGAAAGTGCGTTAAGAGCTAATATTTATGCTATTGTATCCTTCGCCTTAAATCGCATATATACTGAGTTTTACCGCAGCCGGGGTTATGATTTTGACATAACCAGTTCTACCGCCTACGATCAGGCTTTTGTAAATGGAAGAAGCTATTTCGAAAATATCTCCCGACTTGTAGATGAATTATTTAACGACTATCTGCGTCGTCCCGGTTTTGCAGAACCATTAGCCGCCAAATTCTGCAATGGAACAACCGTCACATGTGAAGGGCTCAGTCAATGGGGCAGCCAAAATCTTGCCCAGCAGGGCTACTCCACCACACAAATTTTGCGCAGTTACTATGGCAATGTGGAAATTGTCAACAACGCACCGATTCGCGGCATATCGTCCTCCTATCCTGGTACACCCTTGCGGCGGGGCAGTTCCGGACCCAATGTTGTCGTAGTACAGGTTGAACTAAACAGAATCGCCCAAAACTATCCGGCCATTCCGAAACTGGCCTCTGTTGATGGAATCTACGGCAGTCGCACAGAAGCTTCTGTGCGTAGATTCCAAGAAATTTTCGGTCTATCTCCAGACGGTGTCGTAGGCAAGGCTACCTGGTATGCCTTGGTAAGACTGTACACAGCCGTTACTTCCTTATCTGAGCTGCGAAGCCAAGGGCAACAATTTTACAGTATCAGCTGGGAATATCCAAATTCCATTTATCAGGGAGAGTCTGGAGATAAAGTCCGCCATCTACAATATATGCTCTCTGTCCTTTCAGCATATATTCCCAGTATCCCTCCCGTACAGATCGATGGAATTTACGGGCCGGCTACCGCCGATGCTGTCATTGCAGCACAACGATGGTTTGGTTTACCGGAAACTGGAAGCAGCGTGGACAGTGCTACCTGGGACGCAATCTACGATCAATTCTCCGGCATTGAAAATACAAGTCTGCGTAACGCAGAAACATTCCCTGCTGCACAAAACAATGCCGTACCGGCATTCTCCGGCAGCAGAGCACCGCAGCGAAACAGATACGCTAACACATCAACCATGACGCAATTTCCCGGTCGTGATCTAACCATCGGAAATCAGGATCCCATTAAACAGGAGGTGGTACGATGAGACCCCCGGAATCTTTTGTTGGTCAACCGGTACGCAGTTTGCAGACCATGTTGCGGGTCATTGCGGAAAGTGACCGCACCCTACCCAGTGTCATCCCCGATGGGATTTACGGTCAGCAAACAGCAACAGCCGTCTCTGCATTCCAGCGAAAATACGGGCTTCCGGCAACCGGAGTTGCAGACCAACGCACATGGGACACCATCACAGCTGTGTATGAGCCTGCCTTAATCCAAGTAGATGAGGCACAGCCACTATATATTATCTTAGATCCGCTGGAGATCATAACCGAAAACCAACAACATCCCAATTTATATGTTGTTCAAGGTATGCTTCAAGTCTTCGCATTGGCCTACGAGGGATTGGTCGCGCCCGAGGTCACCGGAATCTTGGATATTCCAACAGCACAAGCCTTACGCAGTTTCCAGGAACAAAGCGGTTTGCCTATGACGGGAACACTGGATAAACAAACCTGGAAACACCTTGCACTCCAGTATCCTTCTGCCTCTCTTTCTGCAAAGAAGACTCTGTCTAAGCGCGATATAGAAAGATAAAATATGCAAACATATCTATTCCACTTTTACTTTTTTATAATTTTTAAAGAAAAAATAAAAGTACACTTGATTTAAGGGGAAAATTTGCCTATAATAAAGAATAACGCTAGAGAATGATATAGAAAGGAAGATGAACATGAAGGATTGGAAAAAAGATATTCTGACAATTCCTAACCTACTCAGTCTGTTCCGTCTTCTTTTGATCCCAGTCTATATCATGATTTATCTGAATGCAGTTACTCCTTCAGACTATTGCCTTGCAGCCGGTATTTTGGCCGTTTCCTGTCTGACAGATCTTATAGACGGAAAAATTGCAAGACATTTCAATATGATTTCCAACACCGGCAAAATTCTGGATCCTTTAGCTGATAAGGCAACACAATTTGCATTAATTATCTGCCTTGCTATCAAGTATCCGGTTCTTCTGATTTTGGTCGCTCTCTTTGTAATCAAAGAGTGCTTTCAATTAATACAAGGCTATTTGATTCTTCGCAAAGGTAAGATTCTTTCCGGTGCCATTCTCGCCGGCAAAATCAGCACGGCTGTTTTATTTATAAGCCTGATTATCATGGTCATGATTCCCAACCTCAAAATGCAAGTCATTTATATCCTTACCGGTATTGACTGCATATTCTTGCTTATTTCCTTTATAGGCTATGCCAGAGTTTATTTCACTCACAGCCCTATGATCCAGGAAATCAAACAATGCAACATCCCTACGGAAGATAATCCACAATAAAACAAACTGCGGCGGTGACATATTTTGTCACCGCCGTTTTCATTTTCAGAGCAAACCGTCACCAGACACCCGTCGCCCATCCGCAGAATTCTCCACAGCATCGGATGGTGGGAATGCTCCTGTTCTGCGTTACAAGTATACTCCAGAGAAGCAAAAAAAGCTGGTGAATTCTGCAACAGAACAAAAAATGAAGCCCCGCTAAAGGCGGGGCTTCCTTCTTATTGCACGAAATTCAACAGACAAGCCGCATCCAGCTTATCGTACTTAGCCAGGAATCCTGCAAGCTCAGCAGCGATGATCTTTGCACCACCGGCAACATTGCTTTCAATGTTGAGCGGCAACAGAGGATCGTGCAGAGACAGACGAAGCAAGAACCAACCGGAACCATGGGCCTCATCCAGGTTCACACGAACACCTTCGTAATTGCTGGGAGCCAGGGACCATCCAGTCTGCTTTTCAGCATAGGCGGTGAGTTCATCGATCACCTGCTGACCGTATGCCTTAAAGTCTTCCAGCAAAATATTCATACGGAATTCCACACTCTCAGCAGGCTCTTCCAAGGAAGCAATCAGAGATTCCAGAGTATAGCCTTCCTTCTTGCTGCGAGCCAGCTCGATGAGGAGCTTTGTGACGATATAGGCACCGTCATCCAGGAAATAATTCTCCTTAAATGCACCGTGGCCGGAGGTCTCAATAGCCAGCTGACTGTCCTGACCGGCTTTATTCAAGCGGATAGACTCATTGATGACATTACGGTATCCGCGCTTAAAGCGGTGATGGACACCGCCCTTTTCCTCAATAAACTTTGCAAGACCGGTAGAAGTAATGGAGTCGGTAACAATTGTGGTACCGGGATACTCCCGCAGGAGAATCGCTGCCAGCATAGCAATAATACGGTTTCGGTTCAGCTCGCTGCCATCGGCAAGCACAGCACCTGCACGGTCAACATCGGTATCAAAGATAATGCCCAGGTCAGCTTTGGTCTCACGGACAGCTTCCATGATACTTTCCATAGCTTCCTTATCCTCAGGATTGGGAATATGGTTGGGGAAACTTCCATCAGGGTCCAGGAAACGGCTGCCCTCAGTATCTGCACCCAAAGGCTTCAAAACCTTGTCCACATAGAAGCCGCCTGCGCCGTTACCGGCATCCACGACCACCTTAAAGCCAGCCAAAGGCTTGTCTTCGCCGGTAGCGGCACGAATCTTATCAGCCAGAATCTTGGCATATGTATCCATAAACGCACCGGAAATCAAAGCCCCTGCCGCAACGCCGGTAGTTTGCTCCCCGGCAGCATATTCCAGAATTGCTTTAATATCGCCCTTTTCCAAGCCGCCCTCTGCAGTAAAGAACTTAAAGCCATTGCGGTTGAAAGGCAGATGGCTAGCTGTAATCATCACGCTGCCATCAAAAGCATAGCCTTCTGTCACGGTAGACATGAACATAGCCGGAGTGCTTGCCATACCAAAATCAGTAACTTGCAGGCCCTGCTCCACCATAGCTGCGCAGATCCAGTTACACAGAGCTTCACCGGACAAACGGGAATCACGACCAACTGCAACCCGCAGACCTTCCTTCTTCCCAGCTCTTTCCATGAGCCAAAGGGCAAAACCTCTACCGATATCCCGGCAAACTTTTTCCGTCAAATTAACATGCTGACCCTCAATACCTTCCAGGGCAACACCACGGATATCACTTCCGTTTTGCAGTTTTTTATAATCCATATGTATCCTCCTCGCCAAACGGCAGAATTTCAACTTTGCATTCCTATTCTACCACGAAAGGATCAAAGAATCAACCAGAAAGGGAAAATCTTTTCAATAGTAAGATCAAATTTCGGAACAAATCGCGTCTTTTTCAATCAAACTATTACACAAAGACACAATTTCATCATTGGTAAATATCTAAGCAAAATAGGCCTATAAAGTGCATGCCGCAAAAATTGAATTTCTGAAAATTGTAACCCCCGCAAAACACAGGAAATCCATCCTGATTTTGCGGGGGAAAATTATGTATGTTTTTTGAAATCGAAGTTTTTACAGCCCCATCTTATATCAACGATACAAGGGGAATTTTTCACAAATCTGTGCAACAGTGGCCTTAACCTCAGTAGCAGTACCTTCGTAATCTTTGGCTGTCAATGCAATGCAACGGGCAATTTGTTTCATTTCATCCTCACCCAGACCGCGGGTGGTCACAGCAGCTGTGCCGATCCGGACACCGCTGGTAACAGAGGGCTTTTGAGGATCGCCGGGGATTGCATTCTTGTTAAGTGTGATATGGTTTGCATCACAACGAACCTGCAATTCCGCACCGGTGATGTTCATGGGACGCAAATCAGCCAGCATCAGGTGGTTATCCGTACCACCGGTAACAAGGTCAAAGCCTTCCTCCAGCAGCGCAGAAGCCAAAACCTTTGCATTCTTCACGATGTTGTGGGCGTAGGTCTTAAATTCAGGCTGCATAGCTTCCTGGAAGCAAACTGCCTTGGCAGCAATGATATGTTCCAAAGGACCGCCCTGGATGCCGGGGAACACAGCAGAATTGATCTTCTTGGCATATTCTTCCCGAGACAGAATCAAACCACCGCGGGGGCCACGGAGAGTTTTATGGGTAGTGGTAGTCACGATATCTGCGTAAGGCACAGGGCTCTCATGGGCGCCACCGGCAATGAGGCCTGCAATGTGGGCCATATCCACCATAAACACTGCACCAACTTCATGGGCAATGTCGGCAAATATCTTGAAATCAATAGCTCTGGGATAAGCAGACGCACCGGCAATAATCAGCTTGGGAGAACACTTTTTCGCCATGTCGCGAATCTGATCGTAATCGATCAAACCGGTTTCATGATTGACATCGTAAGAAACAACATTATAATACTTACCGGAAATATTTGCAGGGCTGCCGTGAGACAAGTGGCCACCGTTGGCCAGGCTCATGCCCATCATGGTATCACCGGGCTGCAGAATGGCAAGTTCTACCGCCATATTGGCCTGCGCGCCGGAGTGAGGCTGTACGTTGGCTGCTTCTGCGCCAAACAGCTGTTTTGCACGTTCAATACACAGTGATTCCAGTTCATCCACATAATGACAACCGCCGTAATAGCGATTTCCGGGCAGGCCTTCTGCATACTTATTGGTCAAAATGCTGCCCATAGCAGCAATAACTGCCGGGGATGCAAAATTTTCCGATGCAATCAGCTCCAGTCCGTCCTGCTGGCGCTGAAGCTCGTTACCCATCATTTTTGCAACAACAGGGTCAAAATTCTCAACAAATCCAATGGCATCCAAAGGCTTTCCGTACATATATATAATCCTTCTTTCAAAAGTATTTTACAAAAAAAGAGCAGACCAACCGGACTGCTCTGAAACACAACTTTCTATCGCTGTATTGCATCTCTGTCCTTTTGCCTGAGAGATTCGGTAAAAACCTTGCACCTTCGGCACACAACTAAATGTGTTCTCCAGAGAGTCCTCTGCCCATCGGTCCTATCTCAAAAGAGACACCTGAGACTGTTAATCCTTCGGTAGGTCATGCCGTTTTCCCGAGGGGCTTCTATGGATATATTATTTGCTTTTAGTATACACAAAATAATAAAAAGAGTCAACTAACTTTTGATAATAATCTGACGAAAACTTGCTAATAATCGTATTTCTGCAACTCTTCACAAAATTAAGTGTTTAAAATCACTTGTTTTTATCAAATATAGAAATCCCTCCCATTCAAATCACCAAGCTGAACAGGAGGGATTTTTTTACTTTTCTACAGCAACCAGGATATGCTTAACCAATTCATCCCGTCCATTTCCCTTTTCCGCAGAAAAAGGAATTACAGGCACAGATTCCGGAAGCTCAAGATCCTCACGAATCACCGCAAGATTAGGAATCAGTTCGCTTTTCTTCAGCTTGTCCATCTTATTAGCAACCACCACAAAGGTACAGCCGCTATCCAAAAACCACCGTGCCATGGTAATGTCATTATTGGTAGGCGGATGGCGGTAATCCACAATCAACACACCAAGATCAATGCGATTTTCCGCAAAGTAGTTTTCCATCAGCTTACCCCAGCGCTCCTTTTCTGCTTGAGGCACTTTGGCAAAACCGTATCCGGGAAGATCCACCAAGTAACATTTGCTGTCAATGATGAAATAGTTCACATGAATGGTCTTTCCGGGCTTGTCTCCCACTCTCGCAAAATTCTTTCGTTGGAGAAGCCTGTTGATTACAGAAGACTTACCCACATTGGACTTACCGGCAAAAGCGATCTCCGGCAGACGGTTCGCAGGAAAATCCTTTGTAGATGCAGCGGAAATCAAAAATTCAACCTTTTGAAAATTCATATTTACCTCACTGCCGAATCTGCGGCTTCCGGGTTTTCCCCTTTACATCTTCCGGTATTGTGTTCAAAATGGTGGGAGCCTGTTCCCGGTTGCTCGGGTTCAATGCTGCCTGCAAAACAGTGTCGATGGTTTGGGCTGTAATAAAATTCAAAGACTTGCGTACTGTCTGATCGATTTCCTGTAGATCCCGTTCGTTATCCTGAGGGATAATTACGGTTGTAATGCCGTGACGCAGTGCCGCCATAGTCTTTTCCTTTAAGCCACCAATAGGAAGCACTCTGCCCCGAATGGAAATCTCACCGGTCATAGCAACATCACGGCGCACCTTTGCCCCGGTCAAGGCAGAAACCATCGCTGTGCAAACTGTAACGCCAGCAGAAGGACCGTCCTTCGGCACAGCACCTTCCGGGAAATGCACATGGATATCCTTTGTTTTATAGAAATCCTCAGCAACACCCAAAACTTTCGCATTGGCACGAATATAACTCAGCGCGGCATGGGCGGACTCTTTCATGACATCACCGAGGTTGCCGGTAAGCTCCAGCTTTCCGCTTCCGTCCATGATATTGACTTCGACTTCCAGCACTTCACCACCAACAGAAGTCCAGGCAAGTCCTGTAACCAAGCCAACTTGATCGTGCATAGGCAATCTATCGGGAAGATACTTGCGAATACCAAGGAATTCTGTCACATTGCAACCGGTAACGGTAATTTTCTTGGGTTTCTCCTGGGCAAGAAGCTGTATATCTGCTTTTCTGCAGATCTTGGCAAAGCATCTCTCCAAGCTGCGAACACCGGATTCCCGGGTATAGCAGCTGATAATCTCTCGAATTCCATCATCGGTAACGCTCAGCTGACTCTTTTTCAGACCGTGCTTCTTCATCTGCTTGGGCAGCAGGTGGTTCTTACCGATCATCAGTTTTTCTTCGTCGGTGTAAGATCCCAGCTCAATGATTTCCATGCGGTCCAACAATGGTCTGGGGACAGTATCCAAGGTATTGGCTGTGGTGATGAACATCACATCAGACAGATCAAATGGAATTTCCAGATAGTGATCCCGATAGGTCTTATTTTGCTCTGCATCCAAAACCTCCAGCAGCGCCGCACTGGGATCGCCCCGGTAATCTCGGCCCATCTTGTCCACTTCGTCCAGCAGGAGCAGCGGGTTTTTGCTGCCGGCTTGGATCATCGCCGCCATAATACGGCCGGGCATGGCACCTACATAGGTTTTCCGATGTCCGCGGATATCTGCTTCATCATGAACACCACCCAAAGAAATTCGTGCCATTTTACGGTTCAAACTTTGGGCGATCGAGTAAGCAATGGATGTCTTACCAACACCAGGAGGTCCTACCAAGCAAAGGATCTGCGGAGGCATTTCAGGAGCCATTTGCCGCACGGCAATAGACTCTAAAATCCGCTCTTTCACCTTTTCAAGACCGTAGTGATCTCTTTCCAAAACCTTTCTTGCAGCCTCTACATCCACCCGTTCCCGAGTCTTGGTGTTCCAGGGAATATCCAAAACGGTATCCAGATAATTCCGCAGTACTGCTGCTTCAGAAGAACCAAAGGGTTGTTTTCTTAAGCGAGCAAAGTCTTTCAGAACCTTCTCCTGATCTTCTTTCGGAAGGTTCAGGTTCTGAAGTCGCATCTCATAATCCCGGAATTCAGACTCCTCATCGTCGCCCAATTCCTCACGGATAACTTTCAGTTGTTCACGAAGGTAATAATCCTTTTGTTGCTGATCGATATTAACACGGGTACGATCTTGAATAACGGACTCCAGCCGAAGCATTTCCAGTTCCTGCTTCAGCAGACGAATTGCCATTTCCAAACGGCGAACAGGGTTTAATTGGCATAAAAGCTTGACCTTATCGGCAAATTCAATTCCGGAATTCTGTGCAATACTGTCTGCTACAAAGCCACTACTCTCAGAGGCCAGCATCTTAAGTTGCACAACCTGTGCAGGGTGATCGGATGCCTCCACATATTCCCCGTAAACCACATTGGCTTCACGACGCAAGGCGCGGCTGCGGAGATTGTCCATAACTTCCGCATCCGGTACAGAAATAACTCTGCCCCAAAGATAAGGCTCGTTATTGGTCAGATCCTGGATCCTGGCGCGGTAAAGGCCGTTGACCAAAACCCGAATGGTATCTCCTTGCGTCCGGAGCACCTGCTTGACTTTTGCAACGGTACCCATAGCATGGAGACCTTCCAGCTCAGGGTCATCCTCTGCAATATCTTTCTGAGGAATCAGAAGCAGGGTCTGATCCCCTTTCATCGCCTCTTCCAAGGCTAAAATAGACTTTTTCCGGCCAACCTCAAAATGAACAGTTTGTTCCGGAAAGATAACCAAGCCACGCAGGGCTAAAATCGGCATATTGCCGACATGAATCATCTCACTCATGGATTTCTCCTTCCTTGTAACTGAGCAAAGAAGGGAGTAGCAATCTACCCCCTTCCATTCCCTGTTATTTTCGATTAACCGCCAGAGACCGGGGCTTATCAGGATCTGAATAAACCGTAGGCTCACCACCGGAAACACATTGGGGGGTGATGACAACCTTTTTAATGGTTAAATCTGACGGAATGGTATACATGATCTTCATCATGATGCTTTCCATAATGGTACGAAGACCTCTTGCGCCGATCTTTCGTTCCAGTGCTTTTTTCGCAACAGCCTGCAATGCTTCCGGTTGAATCTCCAGCTCCACATTGTCAAGCTCCAAAAGCTTGGTATACTGCTTTATTAAGGCATTACGGGGTTCCACAAGAATCCGCACAAGATCTTCCTGGTTCAAGCTCTGCAAGCAAGTAATTACAGGCAATCGACCCACAAGCTCCGGAATAATGCCAAATTTGAGCAAATCATCCGGCTCCACCTGGGCCAGCAGCTTGCCAACATCCCGGTTTTTCTTAGACTCAATGTTTGAGCCAAAGCCAATGGTCGACTTTTCGGTACGGGCTTCAACGATCTTGTCCAAACCATCAAAAGCACCGCCGCAAATAAACAGGATGTTAGAGGTATTGACCTGGATCATTTCCTGTTGGGGATGCTTTCTGCCACCCTGAGGCGGAACATTGGCAACAGTTCCCTCCAGGATCTTTAGGAGTGCCTGCTGCACACCTTCGCCGGAAACATCCCGGGTAATGGAGGTGTTTTCACTTTTGCGGGCAATTTTATCCATTTCATCAATGTAGATAATGCCGTGCTCAGCAAGATCCACATCGAAGTCTGCTGCCTGCAGCAGGCGAAGAAGAATGTTCTCCACATCGTCACCCACATAACCGGCTTCGGTCAGTGTAGTGGCATCCGCAATAGCAAAGGGAACATTCAAAATCTTGGCCAGAGTCTGGGCAAAGAGTGTCTTACCGCAGCCGGTTGGACCAATCAGCAAAATATTGCTCTTTTGCAGCTCAACATCAGAATCCTGTGCCAAATAAATACGCTTGTAATGGTTATACACCGCAACAGCCAGGGCAATCTTCGCCTCATCCTGTCCGATGATATAGCTATCCATGAAGGTTTTGATCTCCACGGGTGTAGGCAGATGTTCCGGTGCGCGCAGATTGCCATTCTCATCGAACTGTGCATCATCCATCAGCAGGTCACTGCAGGCCTGAACACACTCACTGCAAATACAGACACCGGGGCCGGCGATCAGCCGAACCTCATTCTCCCCTTTGCCGCAAAAGCTGCAACGAATAGACTGGTCTTCTTTTTTTGCCATATAGCCGGCACCACCTTTCTAAAAATAAAATCAACGCTTCTCGACGATCTGATCGATCAAACCAAAGGCCAGGGCTTCCTCTGCGGTCATAAAATTATCACGCTCGCAAGCCTCAGTAACTTCTTCCAGGCTCTTACCTGTTTTTTCCGCAAGGATCCGGTTCATACGATCCTTGATAGTCTGCAGACGCTTCATGTGAATCGCCATGTCCGTGATCTGACCCTGCGTGCCTGCACTGGGCTGGTGGATCATAATCTCCGCATTGGGAAGCGCCATGCGCTTGCCCTTTGTGCCGGCGGACAGCAAAAATGCGCCCATAGAAGCAGCCATACCAACACAAATGGTATTGACATCACACTTAATGTACTGCATCGTATCATAAATTGCCATGCCGGCAGTCACGCTGCCACCGGGGCTGTTGATATAGAACTGGATATCCTTATCGGGATCCTGGTTTTCCAAATACAACAGCTGTGCAACGATCAAAGATGCAGTAGTATCATTGACTTCTTCCGACAAAAAGATTATGCGGTCATTCAGCAGACGGGAAAAAATGTCATAGCTGCGCTCACCGCGGCTGGTTTGTTCTACAACATAGGGAATAAAGCTCATGGTCACTGTCTCCTTTCATGGGTCTGAAACATTCTAACCATTGTAGAGGAAGGTTATTCCTCGTGGTATGATTTGTATGACGCGAACCGGTCCTCAGACCGGTTCGCATTGAAACAAAATTACTCTTCAGTCTTCTCTTCAGCCTTGGGAGCAACGGCAACAGCATTGTCCACAATGACCTTTACAGCCTTACGGGTCTTCAGGTTAGCCTTGATCTCCTCAGCGGGAACCATGCCCTTAACCTTGTCCAGCTCCAGGCTGTACTGCTCAGCCAGAGAAGCATACTCAGCCTCAACATCCTCGTCAGCAACAACGATCTGCTCGACCTCAGCGATCTTCTCCAGAGTCACATTGATCTTAGCCTGCTTCTCAGCAGTGGGACGGAAAGCATTGCGCATGGTGGACAAATCTCCGCCCATCATCTTTGCATACTGCTCAACACTGTAGCCGCTCATTTGCAGCTGATAAGCAAAGCGCTCCATCTGGTTGTCCAGCTCAGCTTCGATCAAAGCATTGGGCATCTCAACAGTGGTGTTCTCAGCAGCCTTCTCTACAGCAGCATTCTCAAAGCTGTTGTTGATCTGCTTCTGGGCATTCTCCAGAGCCTTTGCACGAATGTCAGCCTTCAGCTCTTCCAGAGTCTCAAACTCGGAAACATCCTTAGCAAACTCATCATCCAATGCAGGAACATTGGTAACGGTAACCTTGTTGCACTTGACATGGAAGACAACAGCCTTACCAGCCAGGCCTTCGTGGTAGTCCTCGGGGAAGGTGATGTCAATGTCCTTTTCCTCACCGGCGCTCATGCCAACAACCTGCTCCTCAAAGCCAGGAACGAAAGAGTTGCTGCCCAGCTTCAGGTCATGATTCTCACCCTTGCCGCCATCAAAAGCAACGCCATTGTCAAAGCCCTCAAAGTCGATGTTAGCGGTATCGCCCATCTCAGCAGGACGCTCCACAGTCTCAGTAGAAGCAACATTCTGGGCCATACGGTTCAGCTCGGCATCCACCTGTGCATCGGTAACCTCAGCCTCTGCCTTCTCAACCTCAATGCCCTTATAATCACCCAGAGTGACCTCAGGGTAGACATCAGTAGTCAGAGTGATGGTGACGACACCCTCTTCGGAAATGTCCATATCAGTCAGGCTGGGACGGCCGACAGCCTTCACATCCTGGTCAACAACAGCTGCCTTGTACACCTCGGGGAAGATTTCTTCCAGACCGTCTTCGTAAAAAACATGGGCGCCGTACATAGCCTCAATCATCTTACGGGGAGCCTTGCCCTTACGGAAGCCGGGAATCATGATGTTCTTACGAGCCTTCAGGTAAGCCTTGTTAACACCCTGCTCCATCAGTTCCTTGTCGATTTCCACGACGATCGTTGCCTGATTGCCGTTTTTCTCAATACTCTTAATGTTCATTTAAGTATTCCTCCTAAAATTGGCCTGCATAGCAAGACCATTTTATATTTTTACATAGCCGAATTATTCTATCAAAAAATGAGTCAAATGTCCACACTTTTCTCAAAAAAAGTTTTTAAAAAAAGCAAAAAACCATGCTTCCGCATAAAAGGCGGCCCGTAGGCCGCCTTGCTGAAATACTATGGATACACCAAAAAAGGCTGAAATTCCAGCTTATCCGCAGAAACCAAGCGGTAATCGATTCCATCCCAAAGGCCTTGCATCGCCAAACCATGGCTCGCACCATGCAGATGACCGTAAAAACAGTTTCTGACCTCGTACTTCTGAAGCAGGTCTAAAATCTCTCCGCATTCATATCCTTTATAACGAGGCGGATAGTGAAGAAACACCATTTTTTGCTTATCCCCGGCAGATTTCAAGGATGCCTCCAGGCGAATCAGCTCTCTGCGAAACACCTTCTCATCATGGGATCCGCTTTTCTCCTCTTCAAAAAACCAGCCTCTGGTTCCGCAAATGGCGAAATCTGCGTATTCATAATGATTATTATTAAGAATAAACATATCCCGGAAGCCATTTTGTTCACAAAACTTGTAAAACTTGGCCGCTGTACTCCACCAATAATCATGGTTTCCCTTTAAAATAATTTTCCTGCCGGGAATCTCATTGATCCAGGCAAAGTCTGCGGTTGCCTGAGACAATTCCAACGCCCAGCTCAAGTCACCCAACAGAACAAGGGTATCTTCCGGTTTTACTACTGAAAGTCCTTGCTGCAGTTTATCCATGTAACCGACCCATGCACCGCCAAAAATGTCCATGGGTTTTTCAGCCCCCAGGCATAGATGAAGATCACCGATTGCATAAAGCGCCATGAGCCACCACCCTTAACGCAGTTGTGTAAGCAACTGCTCTTCTGTCATTCCCATTGCTTCTGCAACAACAGCTGCATCTTGTGCAGGAGACCGCTGTGCAAGAATCAGTGCGGTACGGCTCTCCCCTGTCTTGGCCCGATAGTCCGTCAAACCGCCATAGGCTAACGCTGTGTAAGGACCGATCAAATAACTGTTTGTACGGTAAACGCTGGAAATCAGCACATCCACTCTTGATCTGCTGACAACAGCAGAAAAGAGGCCCTTGCGAAGACGGTCAAATTCCTCTGCCGGAGGAACATAAAGTCCCTTATTCCGGCAGACATGCAAAAATTCCTTTGCACCATCCCAGCCAAATGTGCCATAGATCAACCGTTCCAGTTCTGCCGGAAGACCAACATCTGCCAAAGGTGTTGTCGTATGGAGCGTCTGTATATCCGTTTTCAGTTCTCCGTGGTTCAGAAGATCCCAAAGAGCGCAATTTTCATTGCAGCTGCAGATAATGTTGTCAACAGGGAATCCCATCTGCCGGGCATACCACAGAGTCATAATACCGGAAAGATCACCGGACGTCACAGAAACATCCACGGTTGTTTCCCAATCCAAAGCCTTTGAGCGCACCAATTCCGCGAAAGACGCAAACACCAGCGCAATACGAATAGCTATCCGCAGCCAGGAGGAGACTCTCTGCTCTGTATTTCCGTCATTGCGGATCTTCTCTGCCAGAATCTTTTCAAGTTTCTCATAAGAACCGTCCAAATTCTGCCAAAGTTCTAAAAGAAGGATCCGATGACTCATCGTTGCAGCTTTTACTGGACAGCGACCAATTCCGGAATCAATGTCCCACCCTGTAAGCTTTGTGGAGAAAAACATATTTAGAATTTTAGCGATCCGTTCCCCAAAAGATTCCTTTACTAACGCAGAGAGTTCTTCCGCTGAAAATACAGGAAACTGACGAGGTACAAACAAACCACCATCCGGTCCTCTGTCCTCAAAATAAGTCCGGGCAGCCGTATACGCATCGTTTTTTTCTGTTGTCGTTACATACAACATACTTCCATCACTCCCAACGCATTTTCCCAGAATATCCGACGGACGAGGGTTTCATCAACACCCCGTTCCAAAAGTCTGCCTGCCAGTTTCGGATAATCCTGCACGCCGGCAAAACCGTCCGGCAAGGTATCGCAGCCATCCAAGTCGCCGCCCAACGCAATATGCCGTCCATCAGGATCCAACTCCAAAAAATGCAGAATATGGTCACAAGCCGTATCCAGATCCGGATTTTCACCGACAAACGGTGCGCATTGGTTAAATCCGGCCACACCACCGGTACTGCAAATGGCTTTGAACATATCATCCGTCAAATTGCGGCTCACATTGCAGACTGCTCGGCTGTTTGAATGGCTGGCTACAATGGGCGCTTGGGTAATATTGATAATATCCCAAAAGGCTGTGTCACTGATATGGCTTACATCCACGATCATACCCAACCGCTGGGCTTCAAACACATAATCCTTGCCCTGCTGTGTCAGTCCTCCACCGGTCATGTGAGAACCCGTAAGCACATTGTCTTCGTTCCAGCCCAAGGTTGTCATACGAAAGCCAACTTTATGAAGATCTTCCAAAAGTTCCGGATCAAAACCAAATCCAGCTGGACCTTCAATGGTTAAAATGCCAGACATCAAACCATTGTCAAAATTGTCTTTTACATCTTTTGCAGTATAAGCCAAGCGGATACGGTCTTTATTTTTCTCAATTTCCCGCAAAACGGAAACCATCTCTCTTTCAAATACGGTTTCCGGTGTTTCATGATACCAATCTTGCATAAAAGGCGTAGTAAAGCAGGCAAAACACTGGGCAAAACCAGGAAGCGCCTGGGCTCGTTCCAAATCCAGGTGACCGTCATTATGCAAAAGAGAGCCAGTCTCCCGCAGACTTTTGCCCAAAAGGCTCAAAGCCGTATCACAATGCAAATCAAAAACAGGAAAATTCATCAAAATACCCCTTCCCAATGCGAGATCTGCGATTTCTGAGTTTCAAGCCCCTCGGGTACATAGATCTCAATGATATCAAAACGAGGCTGAAGATTCGTAGGGTTCTCAGCCAAATACGCAGATGCTGTGGTGCGGATCTTATCCTGCTTCCTTTTATCTACATATTCATAAGCCTTTGCAAAACTGGCAGATTTTCGGAGTTTTACTTCAACAAACACCAAAAAGTGCTTGTTTTGCACAATTAAATCTATTTCACCAAAACGGCAGCGATATCCGGATGCCACCAATTTATAGCGCTTCTTGCGCAAAAATTCTGCAGCCAACGCCTCTCCCCATGCGCCGCGCAACTTACTTGTCGCCATAGAATTTTTTCAAAAATGTCATACGATGAACGGGACTTGGTCCCAATTCCCGCAGAGCCTCATAGTGAGCCTTGGTACCGTAACCTTTATGTATCTTAAAGCCATAGCCCGGATATTCCTGTGACAAAGTTTCCATTAAATCATCCCGGGTCACCTTTGCCAAAATGGATGCCGCAGCAATATTAGCACTCAGGCTGTCGCCTTTCACAACGGTTCTAACCGGCAAACCAAAATCTTTCTCCCGATTACCGTCAATAAGCGCAAACTCCGCCTTTCCTTCCAGCTGCTGGATTGCCCGTTCCATAGCCAAGAAAGTTGCCTGCAGAATATTCATGCTGTCAATCTCCTCATGGCTGGCGAATGCAATGCCGTAAGCAATAGCCTGTTCCTGAATAATGGGCACCAATTCTCGGCGGCGCTTATCGGTGAGCTTTTTACTGTCATTCAGGCCGGGAATCTCCAGATAAGGCGGTAAAATCACCGCAGCTGCACACACAGGACCGGCAAGCGGTCCCCTGCCGGCCTCATCGACACCGCAGATTTGACGGATGCCTCGAGAAAAAAGCTCTTCCTCGATCTGCCACATATTGATTTTTTCCATATCAGCAGTCCTCCGGTTCTTCCAATGTAAAGCGTCCCAGTTTTCCACTACGGTATTCATCTACCAAAACCTTAGCCATCCGTTCGGTATTCACTATACCGCCTGATACCAGGAATCCCCGCTTGCGGCCAGCCATCTCCAATAAAACATAGCCGGGAGTACCGTCTTCCGCTTCAATGCCATAGCGTTCTTTCAGCGCCTCCGGATAACGGTGGTGCAGTAGCTGCATTAAAAGGCATGCCAATTCCTCAATGTCCAAAATACCGTCTTTTACGGCACCGGTGTAAGCCAACATCATGCCAACCTGGGGATCTTCAAACTTGGGCCACAGGATTCCCGGTGTATCCAGCAACAGCAGAGAAGAATCCACCGTTACCCACTGTTTACCACGGGTAACACCGGGGCGGTTCTCAGCCTTTGCGCCCTTTCTGCCGGAAATTTGATTAATCAGTGTCGATTTTCCTACATTGGGAATACCCACAATCATCACCCGCAACGGGCGATTCATGCCCCTTGCCGCATCCCGCTCCAGTTTTTCTTTGCAAGCACGACGGGCTGCCGGGGTAAAATCAGAAATACCTTTCCGGGATTTGCAGTCCGTTATTACAACAGTAATACCTTTTCCCCGGAAATATTCTGCCCAACGCTTCGTTGCGGCAGGGTCAGCCAGATCCATCCTGTTTAATACCAGCAGTCTGGGCTTATTACCGCAGATGCTGTCAATATCCGGATTGCGGCTGGCCATGGGAATTCGGGCATCCACGATCTCACAGACAGCATCCACCTGCTTCAGATCTGCTTCGATCTGACGACGGGTCTTTGTCATGTGACCGGGATACCATTGAATTGTCATTTTATCCTGTTCCATTAAGAAACCGCTCCAATTCTGGAATAATCTGGGGCCTCATGGCCCTTATCCGTACCCGGAAGCATCAGGAAGATAACCTTACCCAACACTTCCCGTTTATCAATCTGTCCAATCACCGGATCGCGGCTATCTTTAGAGCCTGACCGGTTGTCGCCCATGACGAAAATGTAACCTTCCTGCACTTTCACTACACCATCGGTATCGAGCATAGGTGAAGAAACATAGGGTTCCTCCAAAAGCTGCATATTTTCTAAATCAGGACTGTCACCAACATAAACCTTACCTTCCAAAAATCTCACAAACTGACCTTCCGTCGCAATAACCCGTTTGACAATCGGTGCACCATTGTCAAAGGAATCTTTACTGATGACAACAATATCGCCCTGTTTCGGCTCCCGATAAAACACATTGCTAAGCAACAGCAGATAGTCACCATCTACCAAGGTGTTTTTCATGGAAGATCCAGAAACCACAACAATACGAAAGAAAACCAACAACAACACCATTATCGCAGCCAGCAAATAAATGATGTCATGCAGATATAGTAAAAGTGTACTTCCCTTCCGGGCTGCTCTTCTCTTTGGTTTTTGGTTTTCGGATTCCGTTACAGGATTATTTTCGTAGTTTTCCATTTTCGTCACTCCAAATATGTGATCAGTCATAAACTGTAAATATATATACTCATACATAATCTATTATACACGAAAAAATACAAAAAAAAAGAGGGCAAAGCCCTCTTTTTTTCGTTTTGTGTTAAACTTTCTCCTTGACCTTGGCAGCCTTGCCGAAACGGTCACGCAGATAGTACAGCTTTGCACGACGAACCTTACCCTGACGGACAGTTTCGATCATTGCAACATTGGGAGAGTGCAGGGGGAATACCTTCTCACAGCCAACACCGTAGGAAATACGGCGGACGGTGATGGTCTCTGCAATACCGCCATGCTTCTTGGCGATCACAGTACCCTCAAACACCTGAATACGCTCACGGGAGCCTTCCTTGATGCGAACATGCACACGAACGGTGTCGCCGACCTTTGCTTCGGGCAGCTCTTCCTTCATGTACTGGCTGTTCAATGCCTTTACCAGATCCATAACTTACGTCCTCCTTAAATATTAGGCGTTCATACGGCGCACATGCCCGCAGAGGACTCACCTTGATTTCAGACTGATGTATTATAGCACCGATTTTTTAGAAAATCAAGTACTATTTTTCCTTTTTTCTTGATTTTTTAATAATTTATCGCAAAAAAGCAGCCCACCTTGCGGTGGGCTGCAAAACGAAGATTTTACACGCCTTCCTTAGAACGACGCAGAATCTCAGTCTCGGTAGTGCCGTTAACGGGCTCATAGCCTGCCAGAGGAACGATCTTCTCATGCACTGCATCCAGAATCCAGCTGGCCTGGGGGAAGAAGAATTCGTCGAACTCGTAGGGAGGAGTGATCCAGTTGCGGGCGCCAACGACAACAGGAGGTGCATCCAGATCGTCGAAGCACAGATCGGTGATGGTACGAGCTACATCGTTCAGATAGCTGCCGCGAGCGCAAGCATCGGAAACCAACAAAACTCTGCCGGTCTTACGGACAGACTCGATGATCTTGGTGTAGTCCAGGGGTACCAGAGAGTGGATGTTGATGATATCAGCTTCCAGACCGTACTTCTCGCTCAGCTGCTTAGCAGCGTCAACAGCACGGTACAGAGCAGCACCGATGGTCAGAATGGTGATATCCTTACCGTCGCGAACCTTGTTGGTGTCGCCGATCTCGATCTCATAGCGCTCTGCAGGAACGCCGCCCTCGTGGAACTGCTCGCCCACGTCGTAGATTCTCTGGCTCTCGAAGAAGACAACAGGGTCAGTTCCCTTCAGAGCAGACTCCATCAAGCCCTTAGCTTCCCAAGGAGTTGCGGGGAAGCAAACCTTCAGGCCGGGAATGTGTGCACACAGTGCAGTCCAGTCCTGAGAGTGCTGTGCGCCGTACTTGGAACCGACGGAAACACGCAGAACCAGGGGCATCTTCAGGATGCCGGCGGACATAGCCTGCCACTTGGACATCTGGTTGAAGATTTCGTCACCGGCGCAACCGATGAAGTCAGCATACATCAGCTCTACCATAGCGCGGCCGCCGGACAGAGCATAACCAACAGCAGTACCGACAATGGCGCCCTCAGCCAGAGGAGAGTTGAACAAACGGCAGTGAGGCAGAGCATCCATCATACCACGGTAAACAGCGAATGCGCCACCCCAGTCACGGCAGTCTTCACCGTAGGCGATCAGAGTGGGATCCTCGTAGAAGCGGTCCCAAATAACTTCACTAAGACCGTCACGGAGGTTATACAGCTTCATCTTGGAAACGGGCTTGCCATTGGCATCAATGGGAGCGCGCTCCTTGGACTTGATCTTCTTGTAACCCTCGGCCTCTTCCTTGGGAACAGTGAACAGAGGCTCACGGTCATCCATCTTCTCAACCTTCTGGTTGGAGAACATCAGGCGCTCAACAACAGCAGGATCCTTCTTGAAGTCGCAGTAGGGGCTGAACTCGGGATCAGCAGCATACTTGCAGATCATGGTCATCCGGTCGGAGGTCTCCTTCAGGATAGCATCGATATCTTCCTGAGTGCAAACGCCGGCCTCGATCAGCTTAGCAGGATAAGTGACGATGGGGTCAAATTCCTTCCAGGCATCGATCTCTTCCTTGCTGCGGTAAGCATTCTGGTCGGACACAGAGTGACCGGAGAAGCGGTAGGTCAAGGTTTCCATCATGACGGGGCCCTTACCGTTGCGCAGCAGCTCCAGCTTGCGTTCCATGGCATCGATAACTGCCAAAGGATTGAAGCCATCAACAGTCTCAGCATAGAACTGAGTGGGGCTGACACCGGAAGCGATCCGGCTCATGCAGCCCTGACCCATGGTCTCACCACGAGTCTGGTCACCCATACCGTAAGAGTTATTAAAGGTATTGTACAGGATGGGCATGCCTTCTTCGCCCCAAAGGTTCTTGTACTGATCCATAGCGGAGAAGTTCAGAGCTTCCCAAACAGGACCACGAGCCATGGAAGCGTCACCGATATTACAGACGCAGATACCCTTCTTCTTGTTGACCTTCTTGTACAGAGCTGCACCGGTGGAAATCGTTGCAGAGCCACCGACGATAGCATTGTTGGGATAAATGCCGAAGGGCAAGAAGAATGCGTGCATGGAGCCACCCATACCCATATGGAAGCCGGTCTCACGGGCAAAGATTTCTGCCAGTGTGCCGTACAGGATGAAGCGGATAGCCAGTTCCTTCATATCCTTAGTCTCGCCCATCTTTTGGGTAGCCTTCAGGCACTTGCCATCCAGGAAGCCTTCCATAACAGCCATCAGCTGCTCATCAGACATCTTATTGATGGTAGAAAGAGCCTTAGCCAGGATCTCGGAGTGGCTGCGGTGAGAACCGAAAGCAAAGTCGTTCTCATCCAGCAGGTAAGCCTGACCGACACAAGCAGACTCCTGACCGGTGGACAGGTGAGCAGGGCCGGGATAGGTGTGGTCGATACCGTTGTAGCCACCCTGAGTCTTAATCAGGTTCAGCATGGTCTCGAACTCACGCAGGACGGTCATATCACGGAAGATACGGATCAAGTCCTCTTTGGTAAACTTACCGGACTCCAGCTCTTCCTTGATTGTCTTATTGTACTGGTTAACAGGAATGTCATTAAATGTGACCTTTCCGGGTGCTCTGACCACGTTAGGATCTACATATAAACTCTTGGGCATTTTAAATTACCTCCTTTAAATATGGAAAATAGCTTCACGAATAATTTCTGCGACGGTGGGATGCGGGAATACCATCTTCTGCAACCGTGTGGGAGGCAGTTCCGTATCCAGCATCATTGTAGCAGTCATAATGATCTCAGAAGCATAAGAGCCAACCATGTGGCAGCCAACAAGACGATTCTTGTCAGTGTCTACCACGATCTTAATAAAGCCCTTACCTCCCTCATTTTCTGCCAGGTAACGACCGGCATAGGACATAGGCAGCTTCACTTCCTTAACATTCATACTGCGGTCTTTCGCAGCCTCTTTGCTCAAGCCGACAGAGGCTACCTCAGGATCGGTATAGATGACAGAAGGAATCACATCGTAGCGCATCTCATCCACACGCCCCAGCATGTGGTTGACAGCAACCTCCGCTTCCCGGTAGGCTGTATGGGCCAGCATCAGCTTGCCGTTGCAATCGCCGATGGCATAAACGCCGGAAACGTTGGTGCACAGGAAACGGTCAACAACAATGGCAGCGCGATCCATCAGCAGGTTCAGATTCTCAAGACCAATACCTGCGGTAGCAGGACGGCGTCCAACAGACAACAGAACCTTATCGCAAACGATCTCACAGATCTGACCTGCATCCTCATAGACAACAGAGGATTCCTTCACTTCCAGAACCTTGCAGGAAAGCTTAAAGGTCATTCCCCGCTTGGAGAAGCTGTCAGTCAGAACCTTGCAAATTTCCGGATCGGTAGCGCCTGCGATCTTAGGCATCATTTCGATGACTGTGACCTCGGTACCGACGCTGGCATAGTAATAGGCCATTTCCAAGCCAATTACACCGCCACCGATAACAACAAGCTTCTTGGGAAGCTGGGTTTCATCCAACACCTCACGGTTTGTCAGGACAAAACCGGAAGCCAAACCTTCTTTTACGCCGGGAACCGGAGGTACAAAGGTTTCAGAACCGGTGGCAATTACCAGCTTTTTGCCGGTATATACTTCACCGTCTGCTTCCACCTGGAAACCGGCGTCTCCCCTGCCCCGGATCACACCGTCAGCAGAAACGACGGTTACATTGTTGGACTTCATAGTTGCACCAACACCGGAAACCAGTGCGTTTACAACCTTGTTCTTGCGTGCGATTACCTTGGCATGATCATAAGTAACGTCCTGGGTGTGAACACCAAAGGAATCGCTTTCGGTAGCATGGCGGTACAGCTTTGCAGAGTTCAAAAGGGTCTTGGTGGGAATACAGCCTTCATTCAGACATGTACCACCCAAAGATTTTTTCTCAAACAGGCAAACATTCATGCCACCTTGGGCAGCCCGCTCGGCGCAAAGATATCCTCCAGGGCCGCCACCCAGGACTAACAAGTCAAAAATTTTCTCCATAGATTACTTCGCCAGCAGTGCAGTGAAGTTTTCCAGGTTCTTGCACAGCTCCTGCAGGAACTTGGAGGCGGGAGTGCCGTCAACTGCACGGTGATCGTAAGTCAGGCTCAGACCCATAGCGGGATACAGCTCGATGGAGCCGTCAGCAGCCTTGCGGACACGATCCACAGAGCAGCACACACCCAGAATACCGGTCTGGGGAGGATTGATAACGGGAGTGAAGGACTCAATGCCCATATTGCCCAGATTGGACACGGTGAAGCTACCGCCGGACAGCTTGTCGGGGTTGATGCCACCGTCGCGGCATTCAGCAGCCAGGGTCTTAACAGCCTGGGAGATCTCCAGCAGGCTCATCTGGTCAGCATGGAAGATGGTGGGAACCATCAGGCCTCTGGGAGTGTCAACAGCAACGCCCAGGTTCACATGAGTGAACTGACGGATGGAACTGTCATCCAGCATATTGGCATTCAGGTCGGGGTAGTTCAGCAGAGTACGGGACACTGCGAACAGCAGAATGTCGCCAATGGTGATGCCAGCATAGTCGCCGCCCATAGCCTTCAGCATCTTGCGGTAAGCCAAAATGCCGGTAGCGTCGAAAGAAACATTGTGGGTCAGCTGAGCCATGGTAGACAGGCTCTGATGCATGGACTTGGAAATTGCACGACGAATGCCGCTGAACTTGACATCCTTGTACTCTTCGTCTGCAGCCACAGGAGCGGCAGCAGCCACTGCCTTGGGAGCAGGAGGATTGGCCATCAGCTTGCGAACATCGCGCTCGATGATACGGCCGTTGGGGCCGGTACCGGTTGCCAGGGTAGCATCCACACCAGCGCGCTGTGCCAGCTTGGCAGCTCTGGGAGAGATCGGAGCGGAAGCGCGGGAGGAAGCCACAGGAGCGGCTTCAACAGCAGCAGCGGCAACGGGAGCAGCCGCAACTACAGTAGCAGGAGCCTCTTCTGCAACAACAGGTGCAGCACCGGGCTTCAGGCAGTCAGTGGGCTCACCGTGAGGACCGACAGCACAAACATTCTCCAGGCAGGGAACTTCGTCGCCTTCTCCAAAGAAGATAGCCAGCAGCTCGCCTTCTGCAGTGGACTCGCACTCGAAGGAAGCCTTGTCAGTTTCGTAGGTAAAGAGGATATCGCCCTCCTTAACCTGATCGCCAACCTGCTTCAGCCACTCACCAATGATGCAGCTTTCCACAGTGATACCGGCCTTAGGCATAATAACAGCCTTAGCCTTGGTGTTGCATGCGACAGCTGCAGGAGCAGCGGCAGCAGCGGGAGCAGCAGCTTCAGCAGGAGCTGCAGGAGCGTCGGCAGAGGTGCCGCCCTTCAGAGCGGAGCAATCCTCGCCCTTCGTGCCGATAGCGCAGACATTAACAAGGCAAGGGACCTCATCACCCTCGCCATAGAAAATCTCCAGAAGTTCGCCTTCGGCTGTAGATTCACATTCAAAGCTAGCCTTATCGGTTTCGTAAGTAAACAGGATGTCACCGATCTTTACCTGATCGCCAACCTGCTTCTGCCATTCACCGATGATGCAGCTTTCCACGGTAATGCCCGCTTTGGGCATAATTACTGCGGTTGCCATGATTTTGTTCCTCCTTAAAAAATATTGCTATGTGTTATTTATAACATTTTATAACAACTTCGTCAATAGGGAAAACCCTGTAATCCACAAAAAAATACAGAATGTAGGTTTTCCTCATTCCCTGTCGAAGGGGTTACAACAGTTTCACTCCGTTTTGCTCCAACTGCAGCCTGATTGCCTCCGGAACGGAGCTGTCGCTAATCAAATAATCCACATCGGTAAACCGAGCAAATGTATATGGCATTAAACGGGTAAATTTTGCACGGTCACACATAATGACGCTGGTACGCGCCTTATGAATAATCTTTCTTTTTACAAGCATATCCCTCTCAGTGCCGCAGGTAAACCCTGCCTCCACACTGCATCCGGACACACCAACAAAAGCCAAGTCTATATTGATATTTTCCAGCATATCCAAAGTAATTTGACCGGAAAGTGCCATATTCTTTCGGTTAATGGTACCACAGCACAAAGTAATACCCGGATTTACCAAGTGACACAACTCCAAAGCAATATTGGGAGCATTGGTAAAAACTTTCACATCAATATCCGGTAGTTTTCTTGCCAGCATCAAGTTTGTAGTGCTGGCGTCAAGGAACACTGTACTATGGGGGGCAATCAGCGATAATGCCTTTTCTGCAATCGTGGCTTTGCCGGCATTGTTCTCGCGGAGCCGTTCCTCGTATCCCAGATCGCCGGCATGGCGCACTGAGCGCGCACCGCCACGAATCTTCACGATCTCGCCCATTTGCTCCAATGCATCCAGATCCCGGTGTATCGTCATCAGAGATACATCCGGGTGCAGCGCTTGTAGCTCCCGAATCGTCACGACATGCTTTTCTTCAATATATTCTCTTGTCTGATCTTGCCGTATACTGTTCATATCCGTTCTCCAAATGTTAAATTGTGCATCTTTTAACATCAATATAACATCTTCTTTCTCGTAAGTCAATCATATTTATACAAATTGTGTTAAAAACCATAAAAAGACATTTTTGCGATGTACAAGTTAGCCTGTTATAGTGATATACATTTCAACATTCACCGCCCCAATAACCCAGATTGCTGTCGTACGCAATTCAAGCTGATTGCAGAAATGGAAAAGAAACGGAATCAGATACAAGCTGTCATTAACAGCCTCACATAAGAAAAGCACCCGACGACTGTCGGGTGCTTTTAAATCAAATTACGCCTCGATAGCTTTTACAAAACCTGCGCGGTCTGTAGACTTAAAGTAAGCAGAACCGGCAACCAGAACATCGGCACCGTTTTCCTTGCAGATTTCGCCGGTGACCAGGTCAACACCGCCGTCCACCTCTAGGTGGCAGGTGGGGTTTACCTCATCCAGCATGGCACGCAGCTGCTTCAGCTTGGGCATCATATCGGCCATGAACTTCTGACCGCCAAAGCCAGGTTCCACGGTCATAACCAGCACCAGATCTACCATAGGCAGATACTCAGCAATAGCTTCTGCAGGAGTCTTGGGCTTTACCACGATACCGGGCTTGACACCAAAAGAACGTATCAGTTCCAGGGTCTTCTTGATATTCTCGGGAGTATCCGCTTCCACATGGATGGTCAGGTAATCCGCGCCGGCCTTGCAGAAATTCTCGGCATACTTAATGGGTGTGTCGATCATCAGATGCACATCCAGCACCAGATCCGTCACCGGGCGCATAGCCTGCACCAAAGAATAACCAAAGGAAAGATTGGGAACAAAGTGGCCGTCCATGATATCCACATGGAGCCACTTGCAGCCGGCTTCTTTACAATCGGCAAAGTCCCGCTGCATGTTCATATAGTCACAAGACAAAATAGAAGGAGATAAGATAGCCATATTTGTTTCCTCCAAGTAATGGATTACAGAGCCTTATTATTCAGACGCTCGCCCACAGCTCCGCCCGGATGGATCAGGGCGAACTGTTCCGCCTGGTAGCCGGTCTGCTCAATAACAGCCGCCTGCAGCGCATGGAAGATCATACACAGGGCGGTGGTGCTGGTTGTACCCTGGGCATTCCACTTGTCGGTTTCCCGATTGACATGCTGCTTCAGAACAACATCCGCAGCCTGTGCCAAGGGGGACTCCATATTCTCAGTAACTGTGATAATGGAAACACCCTTTGCCTTGCAAATATCCACGATAGGCAGCAGCTCCTTGGTCTTGCCACCGCGGGAAGCAAAGATCATGACATCACCGGGCTGCAGGAAGCCGGTAGCACCGTGGACAGCCTCAGCAGGGCTGATGAAACGGGCAGGCCGCTCGATGCAGCACATCAGGTGGGCCATATGCTGACAGATAATGCCGGAGTGACCGCAGCCGCAAGTGCCGATCCGGGGTGCAGCAGAAAGGAGCTCTACCGCCTTTGCAAAAGCTGCATCATCAAAATAGTCCTTCATTTCTGTAATGCAGGATGCTTCAATGTCATAAGCAGCCTTTGCTGCTGCCAATGCTTCGTTAGTAACCATGTTGATCCTCCCAATTTAATTCATGCTTATTCGCAGCATTTTAGATTATATATAGAAGATACCAGTTTTTGCTCTTTTTTTCAACCCACAAAATAGACAATTTTTCACATTTCTTTTCCTTGCAATAAATAAGTTTGCACGAGAATGGAAAATTCTGTTGACGAAAGGTGTGGCTTCCGATATAATATAGCTGAATTATTTTAAGAAAGAAGGTACCTCTATGGCAAAGCGTCAGATTTCTGCTCCCTTCTTTGAGATCGGTCCGAAATCCTACCTTTACGGAGATGATATCCTCGACCTTGCTTTGGCTGCCGACAAGGCTTCCGAGAAGTACGGTGTGGACATCATTTTCACCTGCCCCGTTGTAGACATCCGCCGCGTTGCAGATGCTACCAAGCACATTCATGTATTCGCTCCCCACATGGATCCCATTCCTGTCGGCCGCGGTCTTGCAGACATTCTTCCTGAATCTCTGGTTGCCGCCGGCGCTGAAGGCGTTATGCTGAACCATGTAGAAAAGCCCCTGGCCTTTGATGTTCTGGCTGAGACCATCAAGCGGGCTGCCGAAGTTGGCCTGTACTCCATCGTCTGCGCCGACTCCATGGCAGATGCCAGCAAGATTGCCGGTCTGCACCCTGACATCATCGTTGCTGAACCCTCTGAGCTGATCGGTACCGGTGTCAGTGTTGGCCCCGAGTATGTTGAGGCCGCCATGCAGTCTGTTAAGGGTGTGGACGAAAACATCCTGGTTCTGACCGCTGCCGGCATTTCCAACGGTCAGGATGTTTACAACACCATTATTGCCGGTGCAGATGCAACCGGATCCTCTTCCGGTGTTGCTAAGGCCGCTGACCGTGCTGCCATGGTCGATGAAATGATTGCCGCCGTCCGTAAAGCCTGGGACGAGCGTCATCAATAATAAATATTACATATTGGAGGAAACACACAATGGAATTTAAAGTTGTTCAGAAAGAAATTGAGCTGCAGTCCCGCGGTTGGGTCCCCACCTTCCATGACATCTCCACCGACGTCATGAAGATCGTTGCCGAGTCCGGCATCGTCAACGGCACTGTGAGCATCGTTTCTCACCATACCACCTGCTCCGTCATGATCCAGGAGTGCTCTCATGACTTCGACACCTTCGACCTGGAGTACCTGCAGCACGACCTGCTGGACATCATGCGCGGTCTGATCCCCGACTATGTCAACGAGGGCGACTACCGTCACCCCGGCCCCGTTCACGCTCAGTTCGGCCGCTATGTTGACGAGCCCGGTAACTTCACCTCCATGAACACCGATGGCCACCTGCGTTCCGTCTTCTTTGGTAGAAGCGAAACCCTGACTATTAAGGATGGCAAGCTGGATCTGGGCGAGTTCGCTCATGTCTACTTCATCGACTGGGACCATGTTCGTGCTCGTCCCCGTCAGGTCAACATCACCATCATGGGTACCAACGACTGCGTCGGCGATCGCAAGTACAACGGTGGCGAGGTCGTCAACACCCTGCGTAAGTTCCCCGATGAGGAGAAGGCTTACATGGAGCA
>JAGBTV010000025.1 GCA_017631155.1 Oscillospiraceae bacterium
CCAGTCAAAAATCGGCTTTTTACAGCCGATTTTTGACAGCCCCCTCAAAACGAGGGGGCCAAGAGTTCTAACGAAACTCACCGACAAACGGGAATTTGACAATTCAAACCCTGTAACGAAACGGGCGGTGTCCAAGAGTGTAACGAAACCCATCCGACAGCCAGTCTCGAAATTGTCCGCGGGTGCAACCCGTCCGATAAACGAAAATTGGCAATTCTCCAAGTGTTTGCATAGAAAAAGGTCGCGTTGCCATGCAACGCGACCTTTTATGAAATATCTTAGTACATGCCACCCTGAGCAGCAGCGGCAGCCTGAGCAGCCTCAGCAGCAGGATCGGGCTTGTCGACCACCAGAGTTTCGGTGGTCAGGACGCAGCCGGCGATGGAAGCGGCATTCTCCAAAGCGGAACGGGTAACCTTGGTGGGATCCACGATACCGGCAGGGATCATGTCCACATAGGTCTCGGAGTAGGCGTTGTAGCCGTAGCCGATCTTCTTGGAGTTCTTGATCTTCTCGTAGACCACGCTGCCGTCAACACCGGCATTCTCTGCGATCTGACGGATGGGAGCCTGCAGCGCAGTAGCAATGATCTTAGCACCGGTCTTTTCGTCACCCTGCAGCTTGGCAACCAGCTTCTCCACAGCGCCAATGGCGTTGACCAGAGCAGTGCCGCCGCCGGCAACGATGCCTTCTTCTACGGCAGCCCGGGTAGCGTTCAGAGCGTCTTCCACGCGCAGCTTCTGTTCCTTCATGGCGATCTCGGTCTGTGCGCCAACCTTGATGACAGCAACACCGCCGCTGAGCTTAGCCAGTCTTTCCTGGAGCTTCTCGCGGTCGTAGTCGGAAGTGGTGGTAGCGATGGCAGCACGGATCATGTGAGCCCGGGCAGCGATGGCCTCGGGAGTGCCGTCGCCATCAACGATGGTGGTGTAGTCCTTGGTGACCACGATCTGACGGGCGTGGCCCAGATCGGTCAGCTGGGTGTCAGCCAGCTCCATGCTCAGCTGGCTGGAGATGACATTGCCGCCGGTAAGGACAGCGATATCCTGCAGCATTTCCTTGCGGCGGTCGCCAAAGCCGGGAGCCTTGACGCAAACCACATTGAAGCGGCCCTGCAGACGGTTCAGAAGCAGAGTTGCCAGTGCGTCGCCTTCTACATCCTCGGCGATAATCATCAGCTTGCGGCCGGCCTTGACAATGGGCTCCAGGATGGGCAGGATCTCCTGAATGGAGGAGATCTTCTTGTCGGTGATGAGCACATAGGCATCATCCAAAACAGCTTCCATCTTGTCGGTATCGGTGACCATGTAGGGGGAGATATAGCCCCGGTCAAACTGCATACCTTCCACAACATCCAAACCGGTCTCAGCGGTCTTGCTCTCTTCGATGGTGATGACACCCTCGGTGCCAACCTTCTCCATAGCCTCTGCAATCAGAGCGCCGATGGCCTCGTCACCGGAGGAAACGGTGCCGACCCGGGCGATATCGTCAGAGCCGTTGACGGGAACGGAGTGCTCCTTGATGGCAGCCACAGCAGTGGAAACAGCCTTCTCAATGCCCTTACGCATAACCATGGGGTTAGCGCCGGCAGACAGGTTCTTCAGACCTTCCTGGGTGATGGCCTGAGCCAGCACGGTAGCGGTGGTGGTGCCGTCACCGGCAATGTCGTTGGTCTTGGTAGCGACTTCCCGGATCAGCTGTGCGCCCATGTTTTCAAAAGCGTCTTCCAGCTCCACTTCCTTAGCGATGGTAACACCGTCGTTGGTAATCAGGGGAGCGCCGAACTTGCGGCCCAGAACCACATTGCGGCCCTTGGGTCCCAAAGTGACCTTAACGGTATTGGCCAGCTGGTCGATACCGGCCTGCAGCTTCTTACGGGCGTCTTCGCCGTATACGATCATTTTTGCCATAGTTGATTACCTCCCAATCAGTCCTGCACGACGGCCAAAATGTCGTCCTGCTTTACAAACTTGTACTCTACGCCATCCAGCTTGATCTCGCTGCCGGCAAACTTGTTCACAACGACCTTGTTACCGGCTTTGACTGTCATGGTTACATCCTTAGTGCCGGGGCCTGCGGAAACGACTTCGTAGATCGCGGGCTTTTCCTTGCTGTTGCTGGCCAGGATGATACCGGACACGGTGGTCTCGGCGGCCTCATGCTGCTTCAGCAGAACATTGTCTGCCAGGGGTTTCAGTGTCATAGTAGTTGCCTCCATACTGATTATTTAGACCGCGAAGGCATTCCTTCGCTTTTATCTACAGGGTTTAGCACTCTTTACTTTTGAGTGCTAACATATCATAACCCAAAGTACGGAAAAAAGCAAGAGGGAATTTGGAAAAATGCGTAAATATTTTAAAAATTCCGAAAAACAGGGTTTTCACGATTTGTATATACAGCTAAGGTTGCCAGGATATGGAATGATTTTTGGGCATTGTGATGAAAAGCCCTCAAAAAAAGCATACAATCCTCTTGCCTTTTGTGCGATATTGCTTTATAATAAAAAAGCATGATGATTAGGAGGTGGTAACACATGGGAGAATTGATTGCCATTCTTTCCGGCAAGGGAGGAACGGGAAAGACCTCTGTCTGCGCCGGTGTTGCCACAGCCCTGGCACAGCTTGGGGAAGATGTGCTGTGTATCGACTGTGATATCGGTCTGCGGAATTTGGATATTTCTCTGGGCCTGGCAGACAGCGGAGCGCTGTCTTTCCGGGAGGTGTACGAGGGGAATTATGATCTTTCTCAGGCTGCCGTACATCCTGGGTATCCCAAACTGCGGTTTCTTACAGCCCCGGTGAGCTGCTCCCCGGAGGAGATTAACACCGAAGCCTTCGGCCATATGCTGCGCAAGGCGAGAAGCCAGTTTACCTACATTTTTTTGGATGCCCCGGCAGGCATTGATGCCGGTTTCCGGCTCTGTGCTTCTTTTGCCGACCGGGTGATTTTGGTTACCAATTCCGACCCGGCTTCCATCCGGGATGCTTCCCGTACCGGGGAGCTTTTGGAGCTGATGGGCAAGGAAAGTGTCCGCCTGGTGGTAAACCGGATCAACCCCAAAATGTTTGATACCATGGATATCACCGTAGACGATATTATGGATCAGGCCGGACTTCCACTTTTGGGTATCGTCCCGGAGGATGAACATATGGTGCTGGCGGCTACCTTCCGGAAAAGCCTGCTGGAAAGCACGAAAAAAGGCGCTGCTGCCGCTTGCCGACGGATTGCAAAGAGAATTCAAGGGTTGCCCATACCCGTATCCCTATAATTCAGTAAGAAGGAGAGATCTGCGTGAATATTGCGTTTTTGGCTCACGACAAGAAAAAAGAACTGATGGTCCAGTTCTGCACAGCCTATAAAAGTGTACTGAACCGGCATAATCTGTTTGCCACAGCCACCACAGGTCGTTTGATTGCGGACAATACGGGACTCCCCATCACCCTTCTGCTCAGCCATAAGCAGGGCGGTCATCAGCAGATCAATGCCCGGATTGCCTACAACGAGATCGACCTGGTGCTGCTGTTTTCCGACCCTAATACCATCGATGCCTGGGACGATGCCCAAATGATCGAGACCATCCGGCATTGTGATAAGCATAATGTTCCCATCGCCACCAACCTGGCTTCTGCGGAAATGTCCATTATGGGTCTGCAGCGTGGCGATTTGGATTGGCGTGAAATGCTTCATAGCAAACCTAAGTATTAACAAGCAGTTCTCAATATAAAAATTACGAGATGTGAGAAAATGTCCGTTTCGGAAATATCTCATATCTCGTATCTCATATCTTATATCTCGTTTTTAAGAAAGGCTTTTCATTATGGATATTATCAAACCCCGGACTTTGTCTGGTTTTATGGAACTGCTGCCCGGAAAGCAGGCGCAGTTTGAAAGAATGCTGGAAATCCTCCGGAAGACCTACGCATCCTATGGCTTTGCCGCTTTGGACACCCCGGTTATCGAAGATGCCCAGATTTTGTTGGCCAAAGGTGGCGGTGAGACCGAAAAGCAGATTTACCGCTTCCAAAAAGGCGATTCCGATTTGGCTTTGCGGTTTGACCTGACGGTACCCCTGGCCAAGTATGTGGCTCTGCATTGTAATGAGCTGGCATTTCCTTTCCGCCGCTATCAGATCAGCAAGGTCTACCGGGGCGAACGGGCCCAGCGTGGCCGATTCCGGGAATTCTACCAGGCGGATATCGACATCATCGGTGACGGTAAGCTGGATGTGCTGAATGAGGCAGAGATTCCTGCCATTATTTATAAGGTGTTCCAGGGCTTCGGCCTGAACCGGTTCCAGATCCGGGTGAACAACCGTAAAATCCTCAATGGCTTCTATGCCATGCTGGAGCTCAGCGAAAAGTCCGGCGATATTATGCGCACCGTGGACAAGCTGGATAAGATCGGCGCTGAGAAGGTAAAGGTCATTCTGATGGACGACTGCGCCCTGACAGAAGCCCAGGCAGACGAGATCCTTCGCTTTATCGCCATCACCGGCACAAACAGCCAGGTCTTGGCTGCTTTGGAAGGCTACGCAGGCAGAAACGAAATCTTTGACCTGGGCTTGGAGGAACTGAAGGCCGTTACCGCCAACCTGGCAGCCTTTGGTGTGCCGGAAGCCAACTTTGCCGTAGATCTGACCATCGCAAGAGGTCTTGACTACTATACCGGCACGGTATATGAAACCACTTTGCTGGATCATCCGGAGATCGGCTCTGTTTGCTCCGGCGGCCGGTATGACAACCTGGCCGGCTACTATATTGAAAAACAGCTGCCCGGTGTGGGTATTTCCATCGGTCTTACCCGATTGTTCTATGTGCTGGACGAGCAGGGGCTTTTGAATCCCGAACTTCCCAGCGCCCCCTGTGATGCTTTGGTGCTGCCCATGGGCGGTGAACCCGGCCCAGCCATCGCTTTGGCAGAAACTCTGCGTAGTGCCGGCCTGCGGGTGCAGCTTTACGGGGAGCAGAAGAAGTTTAAGCAGAAAATGGCCTATGCCGATAAGCTGGGTGTCCCCTTTGCGGTGCTGTTGGGCGAGGACGAGATTGCCGAGGGTATGTGCAGCGTGAAGAACATGAAAACCGGTGAGCAGGCAAAGCTGACACCGCAGTTGGCTGCCGAGTATATCCGCAAGGAACTGGCGGAGAATAACGGCCCGGTGATCCTGGAGAAGTGATCCCATGGAAGAAAAATTTATTGCCGCCTGGGAAGCAAGCCGGGAAAAAGCCGCCGCTATCGGTGTGCGGATGCGCCCCCTGGATGTAAAAGGCGCCAAGCGGTATCTTTCCGGCAGCCGCCTTAGCGACGGATTTCAGGACTTGGCTGCCAAGGGCCAGCTGAAGCTGAGCTTGGAGGCGCTGGCGGTGGACAAGCGGTTTACCGCTTTATTTACCGACGAAGAGGCCAACGAAGCCCTGTCCCGCTTGCTTGACGCCGGCTACCGATTTTAACATGACAAAGGGACTGTTGTTCGAACAGTCCCTTTTCCTATTCGATAAATTGCCATTTCTCGGGCAGTTTCCAATTACCACCCAAGCTGTCATCCCGAGCGTAGTCGAGGGATCTTTTCGCTGAAATTATGGAAAATAGTATCGAAAGTGTGTAGATTTCTCGACTCACTGCGTTCGCTCGAAATGACAAACTGGGGTGGGCAACTGCCC
>JAGBTV010000026.1 GCA_017631155.1 Oscillospiraceae bacterium
AGTTGCAAATTTTAAAAACCTTGTCATCCCGAGTATAGCGAAGCGATTTTGGATAGGATGCTTGCCGGTGGCAAGCATACCATAATTTCGCGAAGCGGAATCGAGGGATCTTCGCGCTGAAATTACCGGAAACTGTATCGAAAGTGTGCAGATTTCTCGCATCTCTTCGTTCGCTCGAAATGACAGACTTGGGAGTAAACTCCTGACAAACGGAAATTTGATTGTTCTTTAATATCCAATAATTATACTAAAGTTTTGGAAAAAAGTAAACTGTATCTTTTCGCAAAATTCGGGGAAAACTTGGGTCATACCCCAACAAAACCACCCAAAAAGTAAAAAAATAAAATAATTCCTGAAAAACCCTTGTCAAACCGAAAAAATCGGGATATAGTCTATCGGCAAGACAAGTAAGATAAATAGGAGTGAGGAAATTGAGCACTGCAAAGAAACCTGCCGCCAAGAATACGGAAGATATTCAGGCCGCGCTGCAAAGTCTGATTGCTCAGGGACGAAAGGACGGTATGATCCGTGCCTCCGATCTGCACGCCCAATTAGAAAAGATGGAGCTGTCCCCGGAAAAGATAGAGGAAATCTATGACCGTTTTGAAGCCATGAATATCCAAATCGTCAGCGGTGATCTGGATCTGGATCTGGGCGATGATTTGGACCTTGGTGATGATCTTGACGATATCGATCTGGCCGGTATGGTGGACGAAGAGCTGTTGGATCCGGTGGATCTGGCGGCAGAATATAATTTGGATGACCCGGTTCGGATGTATCTGAAGGAAATCGGTCAGGTGCGCCTGCTGTCCGCCGACGAAGAGATCGAGTTGGCCAAGCGGGTAGGCGAAGGCGACCAGGAAGCCAAAAACAAGCTGACGGAAGCAAACCTCCGGCTTGTAGTATCCATCGCCAAGAAGTATTCCGGCCGCGGTCTGCACATTTTGGATCTGATCCAGGAGGGTAACACCGGTCTGATCCGCGCAGTCGACAAATTTGACTGGACAAAGGGAAACAAATTCTCTACATATGCCACCTGGTGGATCCGGCAGGCCATCACCCGCGCCATCGCCGATCAGGCTCGGACCATCCGTGTCCCGGTGCATATGGTAGAAGTCATCAACAAAGCTACCCGGTGCAACCGGAAGCTGGTGCAGGAGCTGGGCCGTGAGCCTACTGTAGAAGAGATTGCTGCAGAGCTGAATCTGCCTGTAGAAAAGATTATTGAAGCCAACCGCACTGCTGCAGACACCCTGTCCCTGGACACCCCTGTGGGTGACGAAGAAGATACCTCCATCGGCTCTTTCGTGGAAGATGAGCGGACCCCCGGCCCTGCCGACGCCACTTCCAATGCACTTTTGGCCGAAGCCCTGAAGGAGATTTTGGACACCCTGACAGAACGGGAAGCCGATGTGCTGCGGATGCGCTTTGGTATGTACGACGGCCGCACCCACACCTTGGAAGAAGTGGGTCAGATCTTCGGTGTGACCCGTGAGCGAATCCGTCAGATCGAAAACAAGGCTATCCGGAAGCTCCGCCATCCCAGTCGCGCAAAGAAGATCAAGGATTTCTATTGCTGAAAACAAAGACCGTTGCGAAAATTTTCGCAACGGTCTTTATTCTATTCTCTGCCAAACAGAAAATCCAGCGACACACCCAACACTTTGGAGATCGCATCGATCTCAATATCCGTAACAGCGCGTCTGCCGTTTTCGATTCGGGATATAGAGCCTCTGCAGGTATATACTGCCAAAAGCTCCAGTTTATCTGACAGTTCCTTCTGGCTCAGCCCGGATTTTATGCGTGCTTCCTTAATCCTGGGACCTATCAAATTATATTGTTCGGAATCAAGAATTCTTTTCATAACAACACCTTTTTGTCTTGATTTAGGACAAAAATAGTGTATACTAGAATCCAAGATTATATGTCCCACTAGTAGGACACTTCGAAAAAATTGCGTAGGAAAGGATAAGCCTATGGATAAGGAAACAGCCCCAAACACTGAATATCCTAATGACAGTATTGATTTTTGGTCAGGAATTCCGCTAACTCCCAGCCATCACGGAAAGAAATGTCTCGGCAACGGGGGAGCATCCCGGACTGGAATGCTGCTGTGATGAATGTGATTATTATTTGGTCTGCTTTCCGGACTGGAGATTGTTTCTTGGATGATACCGCGAGGAAAGAAAAAACAAGGATTTCTATTGCTAATAAATTTGACCGCTGTGAAAAATTTCGCAGCGGTCATATTTTCACGCAAAAACCCCGGAGAGGAATCTCTCCGGGGTTTACCTTATGTAGCTTTCCGAAAATTAAGCCTCTGCAGCTTTCGCAGCCTTAGCCGCTTTCTTTGCAGCCTTTTTCTTAGCCAGCGGATTCAAAATAAATCCACCAAACAGAGAGAACGCAGCAACGCAGATCAGAACAGCACCCAGCACAACATTGATCGTGCAAACCCGCGGGTCACTGACAACTCTGTTGGCATACAGGCCTCCCAAGACGATGGTACGGTTCGTCAAAAACGCTTTTGTCGTAATGATGCCGGCAGCCAGGGAAAGGGCGCTGGGCATGAAGCTTTTCCGCTTCATCAGGAAAAGTGCAATGCTGAAACCGGCAAGGATCACGGTATACATATGGGGATAGGCCATTTCATCAGGATTGAACTTCAGCTTACGGCCATTCACCTTACCGTACTCATTACCGTGCTTATCAATCTCGCCAAACATATCCTTGCTCTTGAAGTGGTTAACAAGGCTCTCATAGTAGTCGTCCCCCGCGAACCAAACAGCCATACCATAAGAAACTGTGCTGATTTCTTTCACTTTTTTCTTCGCCCCATCGGGCTTATACTCATTATGATAGGTATAGAAAGGAACACACAGCTGAACGGCAATAATTGCCACCAGCAGAAGAATACACACGAAATTACAAATGGACATGCGGTTTTTCACAAGAGACATAAGGTTACCTCCATTGGTTTGTCTATGCGCATAATACTAGAGCATATATATATAATATACGATTTACAAAAAAAGTCAAGAAAAGCTTGTGTTTTTTTCCGCGTTTTTCAAAAGCACTTATCTATTCTTCCTTATGTTTCCACCTCACAGAGCAGCAGTTCTTGGTTGCTATCCAACATCTTATCCGTTTTCCTGTTTTTAACAATCGTATGGTCTTACTTTTTTGTAAATCGGTTTTTTCGTTTTCAGGCGGTATGTTTTCGGTAATTTCCGTGGGTAAAATCGGGTTTTTGTGGGAAAGATTTGGTGAAATTTGCTCTTGAAACAGGGTATCTCCGGTGGTAAAATACCCTAGAATAAAAATGATCTAAAGAGGCCGCCTCTTTTGAGACTACCCCTTCAGACCAAACCGCTTTGGGAAAGAAGGAATCTTTTTATATGCAAACACATCTGATTTGTTTGGCTGTTGCGCTGGTAGGAGGACTGATGCTCTCCCGTTTGACCAAGCGCCTGCATTTACCTGCCGTTACCGCATACCTGGTTTCCGGTTTGATCCTTGGCCCCTTCTGCCTGGGTGCTTTGGGTGTACCTGGCCTGGGCTTTAACTCCCTGGGACAGGTGGAAGGCTTAAGCATCATTACGCAAACCGCCCTGGGGTTCATCGCATTCACCATCGGCAACGAATTCCGGCTTAGCCAGCTGAAGGCTATGGGCAGCTCCGCCATCATTATCGGCATTTTGCAGGCGGTCATTACCACGGTGGTGGTAGATATCGTGCTGATCGTATTGCACCTGCTGTTCCCCCATGTGCTTTCCCTTCCTGCCGCCATCACCCTGGGCGCTATCGCCTCTGCCACTGCACCGGCCGCCACCCTTATGGTTGTTCGGCAGTATAAGGCCGACGGTCCTCTGACCCGGCTTTTGATGCTGGTGGTTGCCATTGATGACGCAGTGGGTCTATTGCTGTTCTCCGTATCCTTTGGTGTGGCCACCGCCTTGTCCCACGGGCAGGCCAGCATTTTGGCTGTGGTCGTGGAACCGCTTTTGGAGATCGTCCTGTCCCTGGTGCTGGGCGGGCTGATGGGCTGGCTGCTGAACCGCGTGGAAATGTTCTTCCACTCCAGAAGCAAGCGTATGACCATTTCGGTAGCCTTTGTGCTGCTGACCGTGGGGCTTTCTATGCTGGAATTCCACATTGGGCCAGTACATTGCAGCTTCAGCCTGCTGCTGGTTTGCATGATGTGCGGAACGATCTTCTGCAACATCTGCGACACTTCCGAAGAACTGATGGACCGTGTGGACGGCTGGACCATGCCGCTGAATGTTCTGTTCTTCGTGATCTCCGGTGCGGAGCTGGATCTTCAGATCCTCACAAATCCTATGACGATTCTGGTGGGCGTGATCTATATCATTGCCCGGTCTGCCGGTAAATACTATGGCTCTATGTCCAGCTGTGCGCTGACAAAGCAGTCCAAGCCCATTACCGACAATTTAGGTATTACCCTGCTTCCTCAGGCCGGTGTTGCCCTGGGCATGGCGCTGACAGCAGCATCCCTGCCGGATGGCACCTTTGTACGAAATGTGGTACTGTTTGCGGTGCTGATCTATGAGCTTGTGGGCCCGACCCTCACCAAGCGGTCGCTGCTGGCCGTTGGCGAAATTAAACCGGAAGGCAGAACCAGTTCCCGAAAACTCAACGAGAAATAACAAACACCCCGGCAGCCGTGCAAGGCTGCCGGGGTGTTCTTCTTCGCTGCTGGTAGTATTGGCAACAAAACTCTATTTGCTTTTCATATGCGCAAAATGTTTTCGATTCTACGCACCTCAAAATATACGAAAACTATAATGGGTATAGGAGGTGCAATATGAATAACTTTGTCATAATGGCGCTCATAGCAACACTGGGGACTTGGTTTGTCACTGCTTTGGGTGCGGCTACGGTGGTGTTTTTTACATCCCCAAACCCAAAAAGCTTGAATCTTATGCTTGGTTTTGCTTCCGGCGTCATGATCGCGGCCAGCTTCTGGTCTCTGCTGCAGCCGGCAATTGAACGCGCGGAAACCGTATCCAGTCTGCCTGCTTATCTTGTGACCACAGCTGGCTTTTTGCTGGGAGCCCTGTTTTTGTGGGCATCGGATAAGATTGTTTCCTTCGCTCGAAGAAAAACAAATGACGAAAAAACAAATACGCGTCTGCACCGCATTATTATGCTGATTCTTTCCATCACTCTTCACAACATACCGGAGGGCTTGGCGGTGGGCGTTGCCTTTGGCGCATTGCAACGCGGCAGTTATGAAGCAGAAAATCTAATGGGTGCAATCTCTGTTGCTGTAGGTATCGGCTTGCAAAATTTCCCTGAGGGCGCGGCTGTTTCGCTTCCTTTAAGAAGAGAGGGGTATTCCCGAAAAAAGAGCTTTCTATACGGTCAGGCCTCCGGAATCGTAGAGCCCTTTGCCGGTGTTTTGGGGGCATTATTAGTTGTTTATGTGGAAACCATTTTGCCCTATGCCTTATCCTTTGCTGCCGGGGCGATGATCTTAGTGGCTGTGCATGAGTTGATTCCGGAGTGTCAGCGAAATCAAAAGGCACCGCCTTATCTTGCCACAATGGGGATTGTACTTGGTTTTGCCGTTATGATGCTGTTGGATGTTATGCTGGGGTGAGTCGGTGCTTTTTGATGGTTCGAGTCCTGTTGCTTCCTTTTACCAAGAAAGAGAGGGAGGCTACGCCTCCCTCTCTTTCTTGGTACGAGTATTCATAACGTACTTGGTATAAAAGCACCGGCACGAATACGCATATTCAACCCGTACCGCAGAGATATCTTTGTTTCCATCATAAGAAACGAGGTATTATCATGAAAAAAGTTAAAATCAAACTGGATGATATGGAGCGCCGCATTTTGGTTAAGCTGCTCTACGAAAAACGCAACGAGCTGATCCGCGAGGGTCGCTATACGGATGCCATTGACGAGCTGATCTTAAAGATCATTGACGCAAAGGGGTTCTGATACAAATATCCCGTTACGCTTCCTCAATTGCTTCGAGTGAATAGTAATATGTTCCATCAAACGGTTTCATCTCGAAGACTTGGAAGTAGCTGTTGCCATCAATATCTTCGTAATTAATGATAATATTTTTAGGATAGCCAATCTCGCTCTTTTCATATTCGCTTTCCAAAAGTTTATGCTTTTGGGGATCAGAATATGAAAAAACAATATTTTTCGCCTCACTGGGAGCTAACAACTGATATAAGTAATGTCCATTTACAATAATATTGCTAATGGGATATTCGCCTACATTGGTCAAAGAGATGTTGAAATCATCTGAAGCTTCGCATAACTCTAAAAAACTAATTGCAAAGATCGGGCGTATCGTATTGATGCGCTCTTTTGCTTGTTTGGATGCTTCATTGTTGTTATAATATGTTGTTTGTAAAATGGTAATTACACTGATTACCAGAGTTCCTGCAAAAGAAAGGTATCCACCCACAAACGCAAGCCAATCGCTTTTTTCTAGATTCACACCGGCAGGTATCGGACAGTCCCCTACAAAAACAAAGTATATCGCAACAAAGCCAGCTGCAAGCAAGAGTAGCAGCAATATCATGACCCAGCTATATTTTGCTACAAAAGATTTATTTTCCTTCATAGTGTACCCCTTATGAATATCAAGCCGGAGAATTTCTCCGGCTTGATATATGCTATTTCTTGATTTCTACAAAGTGTCGCCTATTGCAATATGGGCATTCGATTTCAATTATGTGGTGATACTCTGTTTCGTGGTAGTTCTTAAAGTTGCGCATACGTTCTTCTCTGCGCGAGAAAAAAGCTTCTCCAGCATCGAGTTTTATATATTTCCAGGCAAAAAGCTTCCCACAAGTACATTCATACTGGTCTCCAAATATTTTCATATTTCTCACTTTACTGGTTGGAGCATTAAGATGTCAATCTTACAGTTCCTTCACCGATTTTGTTTCCATCTTCGTCATAGAACTCCACCTTGAGCGTGCCCCTTGTGCCATATGCTGGGTTGGTATATACTCCGTTTTCCCAACCATACCACGACTCAGCACCATTATAAACATCCCATGTGAATGTATACCATCCTGTTTCGCCGCTAGGCATGTAGCGCTTAACCTTTAAGGTAGTTTCTGCTCCGGGTTCACCGCCGGTAACCTTAAAATGGAAAAATACTGGATCATATACAGAAATTGATGTTTTGTTTGTTTTCTCGTCATCTGGATCCGAGTTTACAGCAACAACCTCCAACTTCCACGCATACAGTTCCTTGAAAATATCGGCACTATCTTTATACTTAGCTGACTTTAGATCCTTCAGGTACGTATAAGTGGTTGTATCTGTCCGGGACTTATTAGCTTTTACATACTGGTATTTGGCTTCCTTGATCTGTTCTTTACTGTCGCTATAATCCTTGACACGCTCGAAAGCATTGATTGCACCTGAATAGTTCTTCTTGGACAACTCATAAAGACCCTGTTGGTAATCACACTCAATTGCCTTCTGATCCGCATCTGAATATCCGGAAATCTTTTTGAATGTTGATTTTGCTGTAGAATAGTTCTTTTGGTCAAACAGGCTCTGTGCATACTTGTAGGTCATATCCTTGTACTTATCAGAGTCTTCGTTATAGTCCTTTGTGTTCTTATAGGCAGAAAGAGCCTCGTTATACTTACCATCTGCATAATAAGCATCCATAACGCGGACATAGAGTGCATTGGTGTCTTCGGCATATGCATCATATTTCGCGAGAATGCTCAGTTGCTTTTCAGCACCAGCGAGGTCCTTTTTCTCAACGAGTGCAGTTGCATAATTAAGGACTGTTGCAGGATAGAGTGTTGCACTATCTTTGTACTCTCCAAGCGCTTTATAGATATCTGCTGCGTTGGCATAATCACCGGATTCTACCAATGCACCCGCTTTTGCATAGTTCACTTCTTTTACGCGCTCGGCAGAATCATTATAATCCGCCAATTCCGTAAAGATAGCCATTGATGCATCATAGTCTTTGCTCGCAAACAGGTTCTCAGCCTTTGCATACTTGGTCTCAAGCACTTTATCAGGAGAATCCTTATAATTCTCTAATTCGGTGAAGATTGCAATTGCTTCGTCATAGCTACCGCCATCAAGTAGTGTTTGGGCCTTATTATACTGGATCATAGGTGAAAGCACTGTGGTCCACAGAATAACAAGCGCAATGCAAGCAGCAACAGCAGAGGAAGTGATAATAGTAATCTTCTTATTTCGCTTTGCACGCTTTTCGGCTTCCTGGCGTGCAATTTCTGCCTGACGTTCCCGTTCCAAACGATCTGCTTCCGCTTTAGCATTCAGCTCCTCGATTTTCTTCTCGCAGGCAACGATCTGGTCATCAGCATCCTTCCAACCAGAAATCTTTTGAAACTCCTTAATCGCCGCCTCAAAATCAGCAACAGACTCGATACGCTTAGCCATATAGGCTCTTCCCTCAGCGAGGATTGCATCCTTTCTGGCATCCTCCGCCTTCTCCCGGCACTGCTGCGCTAAAGCACTTGCATCCTGATAGTCTGCTATGGACTCCAACTGTTGCGCCAACTGAAGGAAAGAGCTTTCATATTTGGCCGTTGCCATTTGTGCAACAGCACTGGTGTAGATACCATCAATTCTTGCGTGTTCGTTGCGGCTTCTAATGCTTTCGAGGCATTCGTTCAGTTCAGACAGCAGCACATCATCACCAAAACGAACAGCTTTGTGATAGTTGGCGTTGTTGTCAAAGGGTTCTGCGCAGTTTTTAAGTTCATCTCGCGAACGGATCCCCAGATCGATTAGCAGCTTCACAATATATGCATCCGCACATTCCGGATCTGCATCCAACGCCTTCTCGCAATAGTCGTTAGCACTTTCCACATTACCGTCTTCCAAGAATATGGCGGCACGTTTTACCAATGCACCGGCATTGCTCTGCGCTGCAGTAACCTTCACCTCGGTTACTGGCTTGTCTGCCTGGACAATCTTCTTGATGCCGCGAATCAGGTCCTGCATAAAGCCAAGCTTAGACATATCCTGAGCCTGCAAGTGAGAGAATTCTTCGGGCAGATCGTAGGGATCCATATCCTTATAAGCAGGGATTAACATTTTCTTCTGACCCTGCTTGATTAGCGCAAGATAACGGCTCCATTCGTTCTTGACCCAAACAGCATTGAAGAACTCGGGCTTTGTGCCGAGTACAACCATCACTTTTGCACTATTGAGAGCCGCAAAGATATAAGGCTCATAAGCTGAACCTAGCTTATCTTCAAGGGTGATACGGGCGAAGAAAACCTTAAAACCTTCCTGGGTCAGCTGATAGTAGAGGTCTTGTGCCAAAACACTGTCCGGTGTTCTTCTGCCGCCGTTATCACTTTCCTTATAGCAAACAAACACGTCAAAAGGTTCTTCCTTTTGAGAAATAGCGAGAATGCCCTTTTGAATCTCATTGATTGCCTTGGCCTCTTCTTCATAAATGGACTTCTGATAATCGTCAGCATATTGCAAGGCAGACTTATAGTTGTCATCGTCAAAGATAGAGGTAAACTGCGCTCTATTTACGGTAGGAATGCGCTTATGGGAAGAAGGATCTTCTACATACTCAATGCCGTAACGGCAGAGGACCAAAGACCAATAGGCTTCGGCATCTGTATTATCCTCGTTTAGGATTTGCTCATAGATACCCATTGCCTTATCAAATTCGTTGTTACGGCGGAAATGGTTAGCACGATCGTAAAGATTGGCTCTGCGATCGTTATCCAACCGGGGCAAGGTCTGCTGTGTGCCACAATACTCACAAATTGCCACGGTTTCGTTATTGTTAATTTCTAATGCGCCACCGCACATTTTACATTTAAACAGTGCCATTATTGTGTATCACCTTTCTGTATTTTGCGGAATTATTCTGCGCTTTTCCAATGTATACAACATTCGGAACATGTCCCTCAAGCACTTCATTCTTAAAATGCCTACCAAAGCCTAAACGCTCTCCGACAGCAAGGGCATTCCATTCAACACCATCAAATAGGTCTTTTATGCAAAACTCCGTGCCGTTGTTTAATGCACCGGTTTTGCTAATTGCTTTGTTTAGCCACAATACATTATCCATAGCGTAGCGCCTCACTTAAGAAGTTTACATTTTGTATTTCTATCACCAATTAAGTCAAGCAGTCTATGTGAAATGCTAAGTGCCAATTCTAAATCATTAACCCCAACTGCATCAGCAAATTTTGTAAATGCTTCGGCAATCTCACTTTCAATAGAGGCAAGTGAGTTGTTGCCCATAGGATCAGAATACCGAATTGCCTCATATACTTTCTTACAAGCAGCTTTTATGGTTTCGTTTTGTGCTTTACCGATAAGTGCCTCCGCATCTGCGGATAGCGTTTTAATGAAGCATGTTTGCGATTTGACCTTGTTGTCGATCTTCTGCACTTCATCAATAGCCGCTGCGGCTTTAATAACTGCCAGAATATTTGCCACCAAAACGATACTACAAACAAGAATTCCGATCCAATAAGGTAGCGGAGAGATTAGCATACACAAGCCGCCGATTACAAAGGTAACGACCAAACCGGTATAGCTGGTAGTAATCAAGGAAACCTTGTAAAACAACTTGGTAGCACTCTCTTCTTTTAGCGCAAACCATGCACAAGCAAGTTGTCCAAGGAATGTTGCGGTTATAAAAGCGTAGCCAATCCAAAATGCTGCCTCATATTTTTCAAACCAGATCCAGCCTGGAGAAACAAATGCGATTACATTAAAGAGCGCCAAAAGCACTGCCCAACTTATAGCATAGAAACCAAAACGTTTTTTCATTATTTCGTCCTCCCGTTAAAGCTTTTCGCCGCATTCCAGGCAGAACTTTGCGCCAGGAATAGCTTCCTTACCACACTGGGGGCAAATCGTGATAAACTTATGACCGCATTCAGGACAGAACTTACCCCTTACAACGGTACTTCCACATTCAGGACAAATGATCATATTATCCGGAAGCTTGGGTGCAACCTTTTCGCCGCATTCCAAACAGAATTTAGCATTTTCCGGAAGTGCAGCTCCGCACTTAACACAGGTGTCAGTGGTTCCAGCAGGTGTTTGATTTAAGGCATCATTCATTGCACCGCCAACTGTTCCGGCAACAACACCACCGATGCCGGCCATAGTGCCAAGTCCAACACCAAGGTTAGTAAACTGACCAACAGCTTCATTTCTTGCAACCTCAGTCGCAACATCAAAGCCACGCTCCTGCTGATAGGTATAACCCTCTTGCGCACGCTTTGTAGCCTGCGCCTGGGAATCAATAATAACTTTCTGGGCCTCTGTTTGTGCATAGATCAAGTCAGTCTGCTGCCGAAGCTTTGCTTCAGCAATATCCGCGTACTGCCGGAAATGCAGTTCTTTGAATTTTTCGTACTGTCTATCGCCATCAGGCTTCAAAACGTTGGTGACAAAGAACTGTTCCAGTGAAACGCCATAATCTGCGAAGTCATTTGTAAGCAGATTTTTGATAGAGTTGGAAAACAGTGTCAGGTTTTCATCAATCTCAAAGATATTGATGGCATTTGCCTTCATAACCTGCGCGATATATGTCTTTACGCGTGTCATCAAGAAGGAACGGAAGAATCCAAGCAGTTTCTGCTGTCCAAGGAAGTTTTCCGTGCCAACTAATGTAAGGAGCAATTTGCGGCTGTCTGCTGCGCGCAGGCTCATTTCACCGGACGCACCAATTGAAATAGGAAATCCATATGTAGGCTCAATGTACTGCACCTTACTGTCAGTACCCCACTTAATAGACATCTGCTCAGTTTTATTAATGAAGTAAACCTCGCAGTGGAAGGGGGTATCCCCACCGGTTGTACGGTTGAGGACTTTCCCCAGTTTGGGGATGTTTTGTGTTTCCAGTGTATAACGGCCAGGACCAAACAGATCGAGCGCCTGGCCATTCATAAAGAAGATAGCTTCCTGGCTTTCATGAACAATCAGCTGGGTTAAGCTATTAAAGTCCTCGCTGGGATGCTTCCAAATAAAGGTGCTATTGTCACCTTCGTATTTGATGATTTCCGCAATCTGTGCCATTTCAGATACCCCCAAAAATAAAAAAATGCGGCTACCGAAGTAACCGCATAAAAAACGCAAACTCCGATAGTCGCCAAACTATATCGATATGATGAACATTATGTACTCACGCCGATGGAATTTGCATTTTTATCAAATTCATGACGTGAGCGCAAAAAGGGTATACTACCCCCATATGCATATGTTCATCATTGTTCAGTATCTTTATAGTTTGGCATAATCATTATATTGCAATATTCACACAATTACAAGCTTTTTGCAGAAATTGATCGATTTTTGTATATTCTTTCAAAGCAAAATCCCAATTAAGGTGATGCTCAGAAGCACCACCTTAACAGAAATCGCAAAATAGCACTTGCAATTACATTTGGGGCATGTATAATCAAGTTAGAACGAACGTTCTGTTTTACAACTTCATAGGCATCCCGACGGAATGGTTGAGATGAAATAGGCTGCGTAATTCCATCTCCAGGTCAGATTGCTTTGATATAACCGGTTCAGTTGTACCAGACTTGCTTTAAGCAGACATGAGAGGCCACCGGCAAGATAGCGCTCAGAAATGAGGGCTACCTTGTCGGTGGCTTTTTTGTTTTTCTTAGGCAAAAACCGGTGTGAAACAGACCTTTGTTCAAACAAGATCGGAGGTGATAACCATACCAAGACTATCCCAAAAAGCAAAACGGGAGTGGAGTTTATTCCTGGATCCACGCACCGGACGGCGCAGCTACAACGAACTGTGCCGCCGCTGCACCCACTCCTGCAAGCAAAGTTTTCGCACCATCGTAGTGACTTGTCCCCACTACGAAAGCAAGCGCAGTACAAGGTGCTGAAACCGCACCCAAATCACTGCAATTTTCGACGATGAGTTGCGGTGATGAAAGTATCCGCCGCCGAAATAATCGCGCCGTACACGAGAAAGAAAATCAAAAATACGCACCTTTTTCCTACAGAAAAAGTACCCTTCGAGTCTTACCTCGCAAACGGCGCAAATCGGCAAGAAAACGCACAGCCAAGCAGGCCTATAAATATATAAATAAATACTCTAAGCTTGCTTAGCTGAAAGAAGAGTTATTAGGAGGTACCAATGAAGAACGATGTATACACCCTGGAAGATATGAAGGAACTGAACATCATTACGGATCACTATCAAAAGATCACCGCACCGGAGATCGTAACCGCCCGTTTGGAGATGAAAGCCAAGTGCAAGGACAAATATACGCTGCGGGTTTTCTTCTCCTTCATGGACGGACGGAAGATCATCACTCCCGTGTTCTGGTGGCAAGGCTATGTGGGGATGTACGAGATCCCCATCGGCACTTTTTTACGCCTGACTTATATCCCCGGAAAGAAAGGACAATTTGTCTTGAAAAGCGCTGAGCCGTTGTAAACGGCATCAGTGGCATTTTCTTAGCAAGCATCGCGTTTGGGCACCATGTGCAAACGCAACACCTTGGGAAGATCCCAAACCCACACAAAATGGAGGTAACGATATGAACGAAAAATATGAAATCAACCAGCTGCCTTTGGGCGCTCTCATTCCCTTTAAGAATCACCCCTTCAAGGTGATCGAGAACGAAGAATTGAACACTTTGGCACAGAGTATCCGGGAGTCCGGTGTGCTTGTCCCGGCCTTGGCTCGTCCCGCCGGGAATCGGTATGAACTGATCTCCGGTCACAGAAGATTAGCCGCTTGCAAGATGCTCGGCTTGCCCACCATCCCCGTCATCGTCCGCGATTTGACCGATGCCGAAGCCATCATCACGATGGTGGATGCCAACCTACAGAGAGAACACATCTTGCCCTCTGAAAAAGCCTTTGCCTACAAGATGAAAATGGAAGCTATAAAACACCAGGGACAAGCTTCGCGCCAAGTTGGCACGATGTCACGAACCGACCAGCAGATCGCCAAGGAAAGCAAGGATAGCGCCCGACAGATCCAGCGGTATATCCGGCTCACCAATTTGATCCCGGAGATCCTCGATATGGTAGACAACAAGGAGATCGCACTGACTCCCGCTGTGGAACTCTCCTACTTAACCAAGTGGGAGCAGCAGACCTTGTACAAGATCATGCAGATGGAATGTGCCACGCCCTCCCTTTCCCAAGCACAGCGGATGCGCCGCATGAGTGAAGAGCGCCGCTTGGGCGAGGGCAATATGGAAGATATCATGGCCGAAATCAAAGGCAACCAAGTGGATTGCATCCGCATTACCGTTGACCGCTTCCGGGAGCATTTCAAAAGAGATGTTTCGCCCATGGAAATGGCTACCACAATTGACAAGGCGCTTGAGTATTACCAGCGGTATCTTGAACGCCAGAGAGACGAAAGGTAAGGTGCAAATATGAAAAAGAAGACACTTTGGAACGGCTCTCACGAATATACCATCAACGGCGTTCGGTACGTGGTGGATTCTTGCTTTATATCCAGCAAAGAGAAAAGTAATGCCACCATATCGCAGCGGTTTGAAAGAATTGTCACAAGCCACGTCGCACCTTTGACAGTAGATTTTTCACCGGGTACAATGGCAGCAGAATATGCGTGTTCGGTTGCCGGGAAGGAGGACTAATGCAACCGAAGACGAACCAAGAAACAAACGGAATCGCTGCCCTCTACTGCCGTCTATCCCGTGATGACGGCGCTGAAGGTGACAGTAACTCCATTTCCAATCAGAAAAAGCTGCTATCCAGATTTGCCAAGGACTGTGGTTTTGGCAACACCAAGCACTATGTGGATGATGGATATACCGGCACTAATTTCAACCGCCCTGGTTTTCAGCAGATGATCGAAGATATCGAGGCCGGCTATGTTTCGGTGGTGATCGTAAAAGATATGTCCCGCTTTGGTAGAGACTATCTGCAAGTGGGATACTACACCGATAACTTTTTCCCGGAACACCATGTCCGTCTGATCTCTATCAATGACGGCATGGATAGTGACAACGGCGATGACGGCTTTGCTCCGATCCGCAATGTTATCAACGAACTGTATGCCCGGGATATCAGCCGAAAGATCCGGTCATCCCATCGTCTGCGGGGCAATGCCGGTGAACCGCTATCCCCACCGCCATATGGGTATATCAAATCTCCGGAAAACAAAAAGAGATGGATCATTGATCCGGAGGCGGCGCAGATCGTGCGGGATATCTTCCGTATGTGCTTGGAGGGGAAGGGAAACGAAACCATTTCCCGGATATTGCAGGAGAATAAAGTGCTTGTTCCCATGGCCTACTGGAAAAGCAAAGGTATGGGCAGAGGGGGCAAACAAACCCAAGACAATCCCTATAGATGGAGCAAAAGTTCCGTGGCGAAGATCCTTGCGAATCAAGAATACTGCGGAGATGTGATCAACTTCAAAACCTACTCCAAATCCTTCAAGAACAAGGCGCGGTTAGAAAATCCCCGTGAAAACTGGCGGATCTTCAAAGATGTGCATGAGCCAATCATCGACCGGGATGTTTTTGAACGGGTGCAGGATTTGGTAGCAAAGACTAGACGCAGAAGCCTCAAGAAAAAAGGCGAGGAAAAACACTTGCTTTCCGGTATGTTGTACTGCGCCGATTGCGGCAGTAAGCTGTGGTATCGTACCAATACTAATAACCACGATATCCATTTCTTTAGCTGCTGCAATTACAAGACCGATACAAGGGGTACTTGTGAAACCCGGCATTATATCCGGGCAGATGCCATTGAAGAGGTGGTGCGGCTGGAACTGCGGCGCTTGGCTGTTTTTCTGCAAGAGGACGAGGAAGCCTTTGTGACACTCCTTGCACGAAAATCCCAGGAAGATCTCAAGCAAGAGAAAAAGATGCTGGAGACCGAACTGCAGCGCTGCCAAGCCCGCAAAGAAAAGGTATCTGTTCTGTATGAAAACCTATATGAGTACAGTGTCAGCGGCAAGATCTCAGAAGAAAGCTTCATGGAGATGTCCCACAAGTACGAACTGGAAAAGATGGAACTGAAAACCAAGATCGCCGATATCCAGGCACGGCTTGCCAATATGGGAAGCCAAGAGAAAAACCATGGGCATTTCGTTGCCGCTATTCGGCGCTTTATGGAGATGGACAAGCTGACCGCGCCGCTGATCCGGGAACTGATCGATCACATTACTGTGTACGAGACGGAAGGCAAAGGCAAAAACCGCAGCCAACGGGTGGTGATCCACTACCGGTTTATCGGCATCTTGGATTATCCCCAAACCGAACCGGCATACACCGCAGATACCCGCAAGGGCGTGGCAGTAAAATACGTCACAAAATCTGCCTAAAACAAAAAAGAGCAGGCTTCAAAACCTGCTCACTTATATCAACAAAGATTCTCTGCAAAGAAAAATCGAGTGTTCATAACTCAAATACGTTATGAACACTCGATATGGTGCGGATGACAGGACTCGAACCTGCACGTCAAAGACAGAGGAACCTAAATCCACCGAGTCTACCAATTCCACCACATCCGCATATTCTTTTGTCCCTCTTGCTTTTACACGGGGAGGTGCCCGAGGTGGAGCCTTCGCTTGATCCACAATATATAAAAACAGGCGAACCTGCTTTTAGAGAAGGAATTGTCACCCTTGTAGGGAACGGATTTATCCGTTCCGTTGTGGAATGCATAAATGCATTCCCTACGAGTTTGCCATGATGGTGGCTTGGTTATTTTACCACAGAACGGGCAGAAAAGTCAACTTTATTTCCGGTTTTCCGGTGCTGCTTCCTTGTCAAATGTATTCTCCCGGCATTATTATGTAAATCTTCTTGACATTCGGGTGTTTCTTGAGTACAATATTTTTGGTATAATGTACGCAGTATGAGAACATTTATGTTTCGCTGCGTTTCATGGATAACCGGCCTGGGCCGGAGTTTGGGTTTTGCGCCTCATGGCGTTGTTTTTTAAAAATTACACATGGGGCTCTAGCGCCCACTCCTTCGGCATGGCCATTTTCAAGCCAATTTTTCAAGAAGGAGGTGCGTTTTTAGAGTTATGGGACCTTTTGAGATCATTATGATCGTCGTTGGCGCCATTGTTGGTTTGGGCATCGGATTCGGTTCCGGTATTGCCTACCGCAAGAAGGTTGCGGAACGGGAGATCGGTTCTGCGGAAGCAGAAGCTACCCGTTTGATTAATGAAGCCATCCGCAGCGGTGAGAGCCGTAAGAAGGAAATGCTTCTGGAAGCCAAGGATGAGATCCATAAATCACGCACAGAGTACGAACGGGAAGTCAAGGAGCGCCGGGCGGAGCTCACGAAACAGGAGCGCCGTTTACAGCAGAAAGAAGAGACCCTGGACAAAAAAGCAGAAAATTTCGAGCGTAAAGAAGAAGATCTGGCCAAAAAGCTGGAGAAAGTCGCTGAAACACAGGCCGAAGCCGAGCAGGCTAAGGCTGCTCAGATGAAGGCTTTGGAGGTTATCTCCGGTCTGACTCAGGAGCAGGCAAAGGCCCACCTGCTGCAGAGCGTGGAGGAGGAAGTCCGCCACGAAACTGCTTTGAAGATCAAAGAGATCGAAGCACAGATGAAGGAAGACGCAGAGGAGAAGGCCCGGGAGGTCATCGCCACCGCCATTCAGCGCTGCGCTGCCGATCACGCCGCAGAAACCACCGTTTCCGTGGTTGCCCTTCCCAACGACGAGATGAAGGGCCGCATCATCGGCCGTGAAGGCCGGAATATCCGCACCCTGGAGACCATCACCGGTGTGGATCTGATTATCGACGACACCCCCGAAGCGATCACTGTTTCCAGCTTCGACCCCGTCCGCCGGGAGATCGCACGGCTGGCTTTGGAGAAGCTGATTGCCGACGGCCGTATCCATCCCACCCGTATCGAGGACATGGTGGAAAAGGCTCGCAAAGATGTGGATCGCACCATTCGCGAGGAAGGCGAGCGCGCCTGCTACGAAACCGGCGTTCACAACCTGAACCCCGAGCTGGTTAAGATCCTGGGCCGTCAGAAGTACCGTACTTCCTACGGTCAGAATGTGCTGAATCACTCCATCGAGGTTGCCCACATTGCCGGTCTCATGGCCGCAGAGCTGGGTGTAGACCCCGCCCTCGCCAAGAGAGCCGGTCTGCTCCATGATCTGGGCAAGTCCATTGACCACGAGGTAGAAGGCAGCCATGTACAGCTGGGTGCAGACATTGCCCGGAAGTACAAGGAAAACCCCGTTGTGGTCAATGCCATTGAATCCCACCATGGCGATGTAGAACCCAAGACCATTGTTGCGGTTTTGGTGCAGGCTGCCGATGCTGTTTCCGCTGCCCGGCCCGGTGCCCGTCGCGAAAATGTGGAAAACTACATCCGTCGTCTCCAGAAGCTGGAGGAGCTCACCGGCTCCTTCCCCGGTGTGGATAAGGCCTTCGCCATCCAGGCCGGCCGCGAGGTTCGCATCATGGTCAAGCCCGAGGTGGTCACCGAGGACAACATGATCCTCCTGGCCCGGGATGTGGCAAAGAAGATCGAATCCGAGCTGGAATACCCCGGTCAGATTAAGATCAATGTCATTCGGGAAACCAAGGCTGTGGAGTACGCAAAATAAAGCAAAAAAGAGTGTGCCATCGGCACACTCTTTTTGATTTGACGGTACATTATGCTATCATGCTAATAGCCGGCAAAAGGGAATTGGTTTCGCTGTTTTCAGGCATTTTTTACACCGTTTCCTATAAAAAACGGGAATTTTGCAGAAAAAAGGGGTGCAAAACCACAAAAAAGGGGTTGCTTTTTCCAAAATAGGATGTTATAATCCTAGTGTAAGTAAGTTGGAATTTTGGAGAGAGGGGCGCGCCCCTCTCTCTTTTTACGAGGAGATGCTATGAAGGTTACTGAAATCGTCACTGGGTTCGCAAAACCCATCGTGGAAGAGCACGGCTGCAGCCTTTGGGATGTAGAGTATGTTCGGGAAGGCTCTGAGTGGTTCCTGCGGCTGTATATTGACAAGGAAAGCGGCGTGGACATCACCGACTGCGAAGCCATTTCCCGGGCAGTCGATCCCATTTTGGATGAAAAAGATCCCATTGCGGAATCCTATCATTTTGAGGTCTGCTCTGCCGGTTTGGAACGGGCACTGAAGCGGCCCGAAGACTTTGTCCGGTTTATGAACAGCCCCATCACTGTGAAGCTCTACCGTCCCCGGAACGGTCTGAAAGAGATCCCCGGCTATCTTCGTGGCTATGAAGACGGCCGCGTCACCGTAGAAGCCGGAAAAGAAACCATCACATTTGAAAAGTCGGAGGTCGCCCGGGTGCGCCTTCGTGTAGAATTCTAAGGAGGAAAGATAAAATGGCCAAAAGAAATTCCAAGAAGCAGCCTGAAACCCACAAGATTGACTGCGCAGAAGTCTTTGCTGCGCTGCGGGACTTGGAAAAGACCAAGGGTATCCCCGTTGATTATATGATTGAAAGAATGAAGCAGGGTATGGCAAACGCCTACCGGAAGGATCGGGAAGATCGCCGGGATGTACCTGCTGACAATGTTGAGGTAGATTTCAGAGAAACCGGTCTGTCTGTTTCTGTCATCAAGACCGTTGTGGAAGAAGTGGAAGATACCGCCCTGGAGATCCATGTGGATGCCGCACGGAAGATGAATCCTAACGCAGAGATCGGTGAGACCATCTGCATCCCCGTAGAAGTGGAAAAGTTCAGCCGTATTGCCGCCCAGACCTTTAAGCAGGTTCTGATCCAGGGCATCCGGGAAGCCGAGCGGGGTGTTGTCTATGACAACTATGCCGGCAAGACTCAGGAACTGCTCACCGGCACTGTGCTGAAGGTCGACCCCAGCGGTGACGTATTTGTGCGCATCGGTCAGGGTCAGGATCAGTCCGACGCCATCCTGCGCACCGGCGAGCAGATCCCCGGTGAGCGCTACCAGGAAGGGCAGATGATCCGTGTGTACGTACTGGAAGTTCATCGGGCCAACCGCGGTCCTCTGGTCCATGTGTCCCGTACCCATCCGAACCTGGTTCGCCGTCTCTTTGAGCTGGAGACTCCCGAAATCATGGACGGTCAGGTGGAGATCCGCAACATCGCCCGGGAACCCGGTTCCCGCAGCAAGATGGCTGTTCGCGCCACCATGGAGGGTATTGATCCCGTGGGTGCCTGTGTCGGTCCCCGGGGCGGCCGTGTGGGTGCTGTTGTTCAGGAGCTGTGCGGTGAGAAGATCGACATTGTGATTTGGAGCGAGGATCCCTGCCAGTATGTCCGGGCTGCCCTCAGCCCCGCGGATGTGATCTCTGTCACTCCGGTTCCCGGTCAGAAAGCCTGCCGAGTCATCGTTCCCGACGACCAGCTGAGCCTGGCCATTGGCAAAGAAGGTCAGAACGCCCGTCTGGCTGCCCGGCTCACCGGCTGCAAGATCGACATCAAGCCTGCCTCTCAGGCGGAAGAATAATTAGGCTCTCCGCAAAAGGAAGCATAAAAAGGAGGTAGTCCTTATGCAGAAGAAGATTCCTCAACGGCAGTGTATGGGCTGCCGGGAACGAAAAAACAAGCGGGATATGATCCGGGTGGTCCGCACCACCGAGGGTACCGTATCCCTGGATTTCAGCGGCAAGCTGAACGGCCGGGGTGCCTATGTTTGTCCCGATGCCGCCTGCCTGCAGAAGGCTCGGAAGACCCGGTCTTTGGAACGGTGTTTGGAAGTAGAGATCCCCGAGGATGTCTACAACCGTTTGGCCCGGGAGATGGAGGGCAACACTCTTGGATAAGGCGCTGAATTATTTGGCCCTTGCCAGAAAGGGCGGTATGGCAGAACTGGGGGAAGAGCCGGTTGGTGCCATTACCCGCACAGGAAAGGGTTATTTGGTATTAGTGGCCAGCGATGCTTCGGATCACACCTGGCGCAGAGCCAAAAGCTTTGTGGCCGGTACCGAGCAGCAGTGCATCCGGGTATCCTTTTCCAAGGATGAACTGGGATTTGCCGTAGGCCGTACCAGTTTGGCCATTGCCGCCATTACCGACCCGGCCTTAGCTTTGGCTTTGGTAAAAGCCCTGGGTGAGCCGGAAAAACACAAGGCCATCCTGGAAACCCTGTCTGCCAAGGCAGAAAAAGCCAAAAAGCGCAAGGCAGAGGCCAATGCCCATAAAAAAAACGTCCGCATGGGTAAGAAGAAGTAAGTTGAACCTTTTATGGAGGTGCGTATATGAGTTTAGTGAAGTATCGTTTGAAGGAAGTTGCAACGGATTTTGGTGTCGCCCCGAAGGCGATTACGGAAATCGTTGCCAAATATTTTGAAAAGCCCAAGTCTAACACCCAGGTTATGACTGCAGAAGAGCTGAATGTGATCTTCGATCATATGACACAGCACAACCAGATCACCTCTCTGGAGCAGGTGTTTGCTGTCAAGCCCGTAGAAAAGCCGAAGCAGGAGCAGCCCAAGGCTGAAGAACCCAAAGCAGAAGCACCTACGGCTGAGCAGAAGAAGGAGGCTCCCAAAGCCGCTGCGCCCCAGCAGAACCGTCCTCAGCAACAGACCCGTCCCCAGGCTCCCCAGCAGCCCAAGGTGCAGGAACCGGAGCGCAAGCGGGAACGCCGGGTGGTGGACACCTCTGCTGTTCAGATCAATGCCAACCGTTTTGCCGATGTGGATAACCTGGTAGACCAGAGAGTTCAGGATTACCAGGGCGGTAAGCAGCGCATTGGCGGTAAGGGCAAGCAGCAGCAGAAGCAGCAGCAAATGAACAAGAAGGGCAACAAGGCCCGCAACGAGGAGCAGGAGAAGCTGCGCCGCCTGCAGATGGAAGTGGCCCGGAAGGCTCCTGTTACCGTGAAGATCCCCGATGAAATCACTGTCGGTGAGCTGGCCAGCCGCATGAAGAAAACTGCCGCTGAAGTTATCAAGCTTTTGATGCAGAACGGCGTTTTGGCTGCTGTGAATCAGACCATCGACTTCGATACCGCAGAATTTGTGGCTACCGAACTGGGCTGCAAGGTAGAAAAGGAGATTACCGTCACCATCGAAGAGCGGATCATTGACGATCACGTGGACTCCGCTGAAGAGCTTCAGACCCGGGCCCCCGTTGTGGTGGTCATGGGTCACGTTGACCACGGTAAGACCTCTACCCTGGACGCCATCCGGAAGACTTCCGTTACTGCCGGAGAAGCCGGCGGTATTACCCAGCACATTGGTGCATATACTGTCGATGTAAACGGCAATATGCTGACCTTCCTGGATACTCCCGGTCACGCGGCCTTTACCTCTATGCGTGCCCGTGGCGCCAAGTCTACTGACATCGCCATTCTGGTGGTAGCGGCTGACGACGGCATCATGCCCCAGACTGTGGAATCCATCAACCATGCCAAGGCGGCTGAAGTTCCCATCATCGTTGCCATCAACAAGATGGATAAGCCCACCGCCAACCCCGATAAGATTAAAGAGCAACTGACCAAGTATGACCTGATCCCCGAAGAATGGGGCGGTGATACTGTCATCGTGCCCATCTCTGCCAAGACCGGCCAGGGTCTTGATGATCTGCTGGAAATGGTTATTCTCTCTGCCGAGGTGCTGGAGCTGAAGGCCAACCCCAACCGTCGGGCAAAGGGTACTGTTATCGAAGCTCGTTTGGACAAGACCAGAGGCCCTGTTGCCACTCTGCTGGTACAGAACGGCACTCTGAATCAGGGCGATATCGTCATTGCCGGCACTTCCGTGGGTCGTGTCCGCGTCATGACCAACGATAAGGGCCGTACCGTAAAGTCTGCCGGACCTTCCGTTCCTGTGGAGATCACCGGTCTCGCGGAAGTTCCCGCCCCCGGCGACGAGTTCAATGCCGTTACCGACGAGCGTATGGCAAGAGAACTGGTAGAGCAGCGTAAGCAGGCCGCCAAGGATGCTGCCGCCAACGCTATGAGCAAGGTCACCTTGGACAATCTGTTCGCCCGGATGCAGGAAGGCGAGATGAAGACCCTGAACATCATCGTCAAAGCTGACGTGCAGGGCTCTGCGGAAGCTGTGAAGGCCTCTCTGGAGAAGATCTCCAATGAAGAGGTTCGTGTGAAAGTCATTCATGCCGGCGTCGGCGCTATCAACGAAAGTGACGTGCTGCTGGCCTCCACTGCCGGTGCCATCATTGTCGGCTTTAACGTCCGTCCCGATGCCGCTGCCCAGGCTAACGGTGTCCGCGCCGGTGTGGATATGCGGTTCTACCGTGTTATTTACGATGCTATCGACGAGATCGAAGCTGCTATGAAGGGCATGCTGGCACCCAAGTTTGAGGAAGTGGTCATCGGCCATGCCGAAGTCCGCATGACTTATAAGGTAAGCGCCATCGGTACCATTGCCGGCTGTATGGTTAAGGACGGCAAGGTTACCCGGGATGCCCAGGTTCGTGTGCTTCGTGACAATATCGTCATTCACGAAGGCGAGATCGGCTCTTTGCAGCGGTTTAAGGATGCTGTGAAGGAAGTTACCGCCGGCTACGAGTGCGGTATGTCCGTTGCCAAGTACAACGATATCAAGGAAGGCGACATTTTCGAATGCTTCGCCATGCAGGAAGTGAAACGGTAAATATACACTGCCGCACCGCACAAGCGGCGCGGCAGTGGTATTTCCGAGTGAACAGGTAATAGTGAATCGGGAATAAGTAAGGTATCGGCTTCGCCGATGATTTAAACTGTGCCGAAGGCACGCCATAGCTATTCACTTTTCACTGTTACTTATTACCTTATCATTACGAAAGGAATGATACTATGGCTTCCAATCGAATCAATCGAATCAACGAAGAGATCCAAAAAGCGCTGGCTGACCAGCTTCGTACGGTAAAAGATCCCCGAGTCGCAGAGGTCATGATCTCCATTACCCGGGTGGAAACCACCCCGGATCTGCGTTATGCCAAGGTTTATGTCAGCATTTTGCAGGATGACAAGGCAGAAGATGCCATCAAGGGTCTGAAATCTGCCGGCGGTTATCTGCGCCGGGAGCTGGGTCGAATCCTCCAGCTGCGCTACACCCCGGAATTGGTGTGGGCGCTGGATGACTCCATCACCTACGGCGCAAAAATGCTGAAGCTCATCAACTCTCTTGAGGTAAAACACGATGATGACGAGAACTGAGGTCGCCCAATTTCTGCAGGAACAGGATCATTTCTGCATCCTGACCCATCGGCGGCCTGATGGCGATACTTTGGGAACCGCCGCCACCCTATGCCGGGGTCTGCGTCAGTTGGGAAAAACCGCCCATGTGCTGGAAAATCCCGAAGTTACCGCAAAATATCAACCGCTGATGGCAGGTCTGACCAAAGGGGCTGCCGGAGAAGACGATGTCCTGATTTGTGTGGATGTGGCGTCTGCAGGTATGCTTCCCACAGCGTTTTCTCCGCTGACGGATCGAATCAGTCTGCGGATCGACCACCACAGTACTGCCGACTCTTTTACGCCCCGGGAACTGGTAGAGCCTTTGTCCGGCGCTTGCGCTGAGATCGTCTACGGTGTATTGCAGATTCTCGGTTTTTCTTTGGATCGGGAAACGGCAGAAGCCCTCTATACCGCGGTTTCCACCGACACAGGCTGCTTCCGCTACAGCAACACCACCGGAAACACCCTGCGGGTTGCTGCAGACTGCGTGGATGCCGGTGCCGATACGCCCCGGATCAATCGGGAGCTTTTTGACACCAATTCCTATGGCCGCCTTCGGGTGCAAGGCTGGATGACGGAAAATACAAAGTTTTTCCGGGACGGAAAATTTGCCCTTTGCGCCATCCCTTCCGCTGTGGAAAAACAATTAGGGGCAACCGAAGACGATTTGGAGAACATTTCCGGCTTCCCCCGGAGTATTGAGGGTGTCTGCATGGCCGCCACTCTTCGGGAAGCCGCCGAAGGTGGCGTAAAAGTCTCCGTTCGGGCCATCCCCGGTTACGACGCTGCCGCTGTCTGCGCCAAATTTGGCGGCGGCGGTCACAAGGGTGCTGCCGGTGCTTCTTTGGATAAACCTTTGGAAGAAGCTGCCCGAATGATGGAACAGGCCATGCTGGAGTGCGTATTATGAACGGAATCGTAATCGTCGATAAACCCCAGGACTGGACCAGCCAGGATGTGACTTCCCGGCTGCGTCGGGTCTTTCACACACGGCGCATCGGTCACGGCGGTACTTTAGACCCCATGGCTACCGGTGTGTTGCCGGTATTTGTGGGCAGGGCCACCCGGGGTGTAGAATTCTTTGAACACGCGGAAAAGACCTATGAAACGGTGCTGAAGCCGGGTTTAACCACGGATACTGAGGATATCACCGGTACCGTTCTGACGCAGCAGCCTGTTTCTCTGACAGAAGACGATGTTTTGCGGGTTTTGCCCCAATTCCGGGGTGAAATTTTGCAAGTACCCCCTATGTATTCTGCTTTGAAGGTCAATGGACAGAAGCTTTATGACCTGGCCCGGAAGGGTAAGGAGGTAGCGCGGCAGCCCCGTCCCATCACCATTCATGAACTGACTTTCCTGGGTTTTTGTGAAGACGGGATTTGCCTGCGGGTGAAATGCTCCAAGGGTACTTACATTCGGACTTTGTGCAAAGATATCGGTGAGGCTCTGGGCTGCGGCGGCTGTATGGCACAGCTTCGTCGAATCAGCGCCGGAGAATACACCTCCCAAGAGGCGGTTCCCCTGCAAGAGTTACTGGAAACGGAGCATCCTGAGAAATATCTCCGGGGTGTAGACACCATGTTCCGGGAGCAGCCTGCCGTAACCTTGACAGAAAAGCAGGAACTGCGGTGCCGCAACGGCAACAGCTTCTCCATAAATCTGCCCGATGGCACATATCGGGCCTATGGCCAATCCGGTGAATTTTTGATGCTGGCAACCGCGGATAACGGCGTTATGTCAACCATTAAGAGTTTTTGGGAAGTATAAATTGCCATTTCTCGGGCGGTTTCCAATTACCGCCCAAGCTGTCATCCCGAGCATAGCGAAGCGATTTTGGATAGGATGCTTGCCGGTGGCAAGCATACCATAATTTCGCGAAGCGGAATCGAGGGATCTTTTCGCTGAAATTACGAAAAATAGTATCGAAAGTGTGTAGATTTCTCGACTCACTGTGTTCGCTCGAAATGACAAACTGGGGTGGGCAACTGCCCGACAAACGGAAATTTGAACAGGGGAGATATGATGAAACAAACAAAGAAAATATTTGCCCTGGGTTTTTTTGACGGGGTACATTTGGGGCATCAGGCGCTTTTAAGTGCGTGTGTTCGGTTAGCGGCAGAACAAAACGCCCAGCCGGCAGCGATTACCTTTGACCGGCATCCCCAATCCCTGTTTTCTGATACTGTGCCGCCGCTGATTAACACCGGAGCGGACCGGGAGCGACTGTTGGGGCGTATGGGCGTAACACAGATTACTACACTCCCCACCACAAAAGAAGTTATGTCAACCTCTTGGGAGCGATTCCTGGAAAATTTGATCGCTGACGGCGTGGTAGGTTTTGTCTGTGGCGAGGATTTCCGTTTTGGGCATCGGGGTGAGGGAACTGCGGAAAAGCTTCGGCAATTCTGTTACACCCAGGGTTTTCCCTGTGTAATCGTTCCCGAGCAGCAGGTGGATGGAATCCGTGTGTCCTCTACCCACATACGGAGACTCCTGGAACAGGGCGAAGCAAGCCAGGCTGCCCGGTTTTTGGGGCATCCTCACATTTTGACCGGAGAAGTAACCCCCGGGCGGCAGTTGGGCCGCACCATCGGTGTCCCTACTGCCAACATTCCCATTCCACCCGGGGTCATCGTGCCAAAATGCGGTGTTTATGCCTGTTTTGCGGCGGTAGACGGGAAGAAATATCCCGCTGTGACCAATGTAGGCAGCCGTCCCACCGTAGGGGGGCATGAAGTCCGGGCGGAAAGCTGGCTGTTGGACTTTTCCGGGGATCTTTACGGCAAAAATTTGACTTTGGAATTTTTTGCCTTCCTTCGGCCGGAAATCCGGTTTGACTCTTTGGAAGCACTGAAAGAACAGATCTGCCTGGATGCAGAGTCGGTTCGCCGTCTGCTGACCAAGTGATAAATTGGCAAAAAAATTCAGAAAATATGAAATTTTTCCTTTACAATTGGGAAAACTTGTGGTAAGATATTCGGGCTGGCTATGTCCAGATTGTATTACTATGCCCTCTGCTCGGTTTCTCGATCTTTTCACCGACGGTTACTTGGCAGAAGGGGAATTTATTGAAAGGTGGAATTTCCCATGATTCAGAAGGAAAAGAAGACCCAGGTTATCCTGGAAAACGCAACCCATGAAGGCGACACCGGTTCTCCCGAAGTCCAGGTCGCTATCCTGACTGCCCGCATCAACGAGCTGACCGATCACCTGCGTACCCACAAGCATGACAACCACTCCCGTCGTGGTCTGCTGATGATGGTTGGTAAGCGCCGCAGCCTGCTGGACTATCTGGCAAAGAAGGACATCAACCGTTACCGTGCTCTGATCGCCAAGCTGGGTATCCGTAAGTAAGATATCGAAAGGGGCGACATCTGTCGCCCCTTATTTCTTACTGTATCACACAACCGTTCACCCTTCGGGAGTTTTTTAGTATTTGATTGAATTGTCGAATTTCGGCAATTGACTCAAGTGCTAAACCTCCCGAACACACAAAAAATATTTAGGAGGTAACACAAATGATCAATCGTAAACAGTATCCCAATCATCATGTTTTCGAAACTGAGATCGGCGGCCGTACCTTTACCGTAGAGACCGGTAAGGTGGCTGAGCTGGCCAACGCCGAGTGCATCTGCCGTTACGGCGACACCGTGGTGCTGACTACCTGCACCTGCAACCCCATCCCTAAGTCCGGTATCGACTACTTCCCTCTGACCATCGAGTTTGAAGAGAGAATGTACGCTGTGGGCCGCATTCCCGGCTCCTTCAACCGCCGTGAGGGCAAGCCCTCCGAGCGGGGCATCCTGAACAGCCGTATCATTGACCGCCCCATGCGCCCCCTCTTCGACGAAGAGCTGCGTAATGACACCGTGGTCACCTGCACCGTGCTGGCTGCTGACGACGACAACCCCGTTGAGATCGTAGCTTCCCTGGGCGCTTCCATCGCCATCGCATCCTCCGATGTGCCCTGGAACGGACCTGTTGCTACCACCAACGTAGCTTACCTGGACGGCAAGTATATCGTCAACCCCTCCGCGGAAGAGCGTGAGGCCTGCAAGTGCTTTGTCTGCATCAGCTCTACCTTCGAGAAGGTGGTTATGATCGAGACCGAGGCTAACGAAGCTTCCGAAGAGATCGTTTACAACTGTATCAATGTGGCTCACGAGACCAACATGGAGATCGTGAAGTTCATCAACACCATTGTTGAGAAGATCGGCAAGCCCAAGTTCACCTTTGAGAAGGCTGCTGTTAACCACGACCTGCTGGATGATCTGATTAACTACGGTCTGGGTCAGATCGAGTACGCTCTGGATACCGATGACAAGAATGTCCGGGAAGAGCGCCTGACTGCTGCCCGTATCGACTTCAAGAACCAGTTCGTAGAGAAGTACGGCGAAGAAGAGTTCGAGACTCACATCGAAGTTTGCCTGTACAAGATGCAGAAGAAGGTCGTTAAGAAGTGGCTGCTGGCCGGCAAGCGCGTTGACGGCCGTGGTATGGACGATATCCGTCCTCTGGATGCCGAAGTCGGCGTTCTGCCCAGAGTTCACGGCAGCGGTCTGTTCTCCCGTGGTCAGACTCAGGTTCTTTCCATCTGCACCCTGAACACTCTGTCCGCTGCTCAGAAGCTGGATACCATCTACCCCGAGGATACCAAGCGGTATATCCACCACTACAATTTCCCCTCCTTCTCCACCGGCGAAGCTCGTGCTGCCCGTTCCACCTCCCGTCGTGAGATCGGCCACGGTGCTCTGGCTGAGAAGGCACTGCTGCCTGTGATTCCCTCCGTTGAGGAGTTCCCCTACGCCATCCGTGTGGTTTCTGAGGTTCTTTCCTCCAACGGTTCCACTTCTCAGGGCTCTATCTGCGGCTCTACCCTGGCTCTGATGGACGCCGGTGTTCCCATTAAGCGTCCCGTTGCCGGTATTTCCTGCGGTCTGATCTCCGATCAGGAGACCGGTGAGTGGAGAACCTTCACCGATATCCAGGGCGTGGAAGACTTCCACGGCGAAATGGACTTCAAGGTTGCCGGTACTACCGAGGGTATTACCGCCATTCAGATGGACCTGAAGAACAAGGGTCTGACCATGGAGATCATCGCTGACGCTCTGGAGCGCTGCCGCAAGGCTCGTCTGGTGATCCTGGACGAAGTGATGCTGAAGGCCATTCCCGAACCTCGCGCTGAGGTTTCCGAGTTCGCTCCCAAGATGATTTCCATGACCATCCCCGTGGACAAGATCCGCGAGGTCATCGGCTCCGGCGGCAAGACCATTCAGAAGATCTGCGCTGACACCGGTGCTAAGGTTGACATCGAGGACGATGGCTCTGTCTTCATCTCCGCTGTGGACGCTGCTGCTGCCAATGCCGCCAAGAAGATGGTGGACGACATCTGCTTCGTTCCCGAGGTGGGCAAGCTGTACTATGGCAAGGTTGTCCGCATCCTGCCCATCGGCGCATTTGTGGAAATCGCTCCCGGTCACGATGGCATGGTGCATATCTCCAAGCTGGAGAACCGCCGTGTAGAAAAGGTGGAGGACGTGCTGAACCTGGGCGATATGACTTGGGTCAAGTTCATGGGCTTCGACGAGAAGGGCCGCGCCAACTTCAGCCGCAAGGACGCTCTGAAGGAAATGGCTGAAAACGCCTGATAATAATCGTATAAGGGGCTGTTGTAAAAGAATACAACAGCCCCTAAAATTATGCCGAATACAGGCTCCGATCCTGTTTCTCCTGTTATTATTCTGCTTTTGGGTCATACTGTTATTAGCATGCCAAAACCGCAAAAACTGCAAATATAAACAGCCATACTCTCTGAAAAATGGTGCAAAAAAGTTTGTTTATGTAAATATTTTATATTATTTGTTGTTTTTTTATAAGATTTTCTGATTTTAGAGACCTTTTTTTTCGGTTTTTTGTGAAATTTGAAACCGGGGATTTTATTGACACAAAAAGACCTGTCCCTGTATAATATAGTAACCCTACAGTATTTTTTGGAGGATGTAAACCTTTGAAAACTTTGGATTTATTTGATTTGACCCATACACAGGCGGCAGATTTTCTGTCAGCTTTTACCTTTCCCTGGGAAGCCCTTTCCGGAATTCAGAATATGATTTTGGAACTGGGTGCAACACTGGGAGAAGATTATACAGAGGTTTCGCCTCAGGTTTGGGTCCATAACACCGCAAAAATTGCGCCCACTGCCTATCTGGGCGCTCCCTGCATCATTGGAGAAAATACAGAAGTCCGCCACGGCGCATTTATCCGGGGCAGTGCATTGGTGGGATGCGGCTGTGTGGTAGGAAACTCTGTAGAGCTGAAAAATGTGATTTTATTCGACGGCGTACAAGTACCCCACTACAATTATGTGGGCGACAGCATTTTGGGCTACAAGTCCCACATGGGTGCCGGCAGCATTACCTCCAATGTCAAGTCCGATAAGTCTTTGGTGACCGTAAAAGACGGCGAAAACCTTTTGGAAACCGGTCGTAAAAAGGTGGGTGCCATGCTGGGCGACCATGTGGAAGTTGGCTGCAACAGCGTTCTGAATCCCGGAACGGTAATCGGCCGGGGGAGTCAGGTATATCCTTTAAGCTGTGTCCGGGGTGTGATCCCGGAAAACAGTATTTTTAAAACCGGTGGCATCATCGTAAAAAAGGAGCAGCGATAATGGGAAAGTATTTTGGAACTGACGGCTTCCGGGGAGAAGCCAATGTGACTCTGACTGCCGACCATGCCTACAAAGTGGGTCGGTTTTTAGGCTGGTACTATAACCAAATCAAGCATATGAACGGGGAGGATGAGCCTGCCCGGATCGTGATTGGCAAGGACACCCGCCGCTCCAGCTATATGTTTGAGTACAGCCTGGTTGGCGGCCTGGTTGCCAGCGGAGCAGATGCCTATCTGCTCCATGTAACCACCACCCCGTCGGTAGCTTATGTGGTGCGGACCGAAGGCTTTGACTGCGGCATTATGATCTCCGCCAGTCACAACCCCTATTACGACAACGGCATTAAGCTGATTAACGGCGCCGGTGAGAAGATGGAGGAATGCACCATCCAGCTGGTGGAGGCTTATTTAGACGGAAACCTGGAGGTTTTTGGCCATCGGTGGGAGGAGCTGCCTTTGGCAAAGCGGAATCATATCGGCCGCACAGTAGACCACATTGCCGGCAGAAACCGGTATATCGGCTATCTGATCTCTCTGGGTATGTACTCTTTTAAGGGGAAAAAAGTGGGTCTGGACTGCGCCAACGGCAGCGCCTGGAATGTGGCAAAGTCTGTTTTTGACGCTTTGGGCGCCAAAACCTATGTCATTAACGCTGAGCCCGACGGCTATAACATCAACACCAACGCAGGTTCTACCCATATCGAGGTGCTGCAGAAATTTGTAGTGGAAAACGGCTTGGATGTAGGCTTCGCCTATGACGGTGACGCAGACCGCTGCCTGTGTGTGGATGAATCGGGTAACATCATCAGCGGAGATCATATTCTGTATATCTACGGCAAGTACATGAAGGAACGGGGAAAGCTTCTGCACAACACCGTAGTCACTACAGTCATGTCCAACTTTGGTCTGTACAAGGCCTTTGACGAGCTGGGAATTGACTATGCCAAGACCGCTGTGGGTGACAAGTATGTTTACGAGTATATGATCCAAAACGGCTGCCGTCTGGGCGGTGAACAGAGTGGCCACATCATTTTCTCCAAGTATGCATCTACCGGTGACGGTATTCTGACCTCCCTGAAGATGATGGAGGTAATGATGGCCAAGAAGACTACCATGAGTCAGCTTGCCCAGGGACTGTCTGTTTACCCCCAGGTGTTAAAGAATGTCCGGGTCACAGACAAGGCAGTTGCCCAGGCTGATGAGGATGTCCAAGCCGCTGTGGCAGAGGTTGCCAAAAAGCTTGGCGACACCGGCCGCATTTTGGTTCGGGAATCCGGCACAGAGCCGGTGATTCGGGTGATGGTAGAGGCAGAATCGGAAGAGATTTGCCGGAAATTCGTGGATTATGTAGTAAAAACCATCCGCCACAAGGGCCATTGCGTATAAAGCTTAGATGATTGACATACGCCTTCCTTTTTTACAAAGGGAAGGCGTTTTTCTCTTGCCGGAAGTCGGCTTAAGGATCTTCTGCACCACATCTGCACAACGGCTGCTTCCCTTTGTAAATCCTTGTGGAAACAAACCCTCGGTTTTTTCGTCGAAAATGGGAATTTGTGGGAAAAATCAAGGAAACCATGCCCAAAACATATCTTTAAAATTTGTATAATGTGGAGAATTTACGAAATTCGCCATTTTTTCCTTGCGCTTTGTTTTTGCCGTAGGTATACTATATACGGAACGATAATCATCGTTTTATAGATTAAAATCTTATCTTTAGGAAACAAACAGGAGGAAAAAGTATGAAAAAGCTGCTTGCATTGCTGCTGATTTTGGTAATGGCACTGGGTATGGTTGCCTGCGCCGGCGGCGGCGACGAAAAGGGTTCCGTTTACTGGCTGAACTTTAAGCCGGAAGCTAAGGAAGCCCTGGAGGCCCTGGCAAAGACCTACACCACCCAGACCGGCGTAGAAGTGAAGATCGTCACTGCTGCTTCCGGTCAGTATGAGTCCACCCTGACTGCAGAAATGGACAAGGGTAAGGACGCTCCCACTCTGTTCGTAGTTGGCAACGCTGCCGCTGTTAACACCTGGGGCGACTACTGCTACGACCTGAAGGACACCGCTATCGCCAAGGAACTGAGCACCGATGCCTACAATCTGTATGATGCCAACGGCAAGCTGTGCTCCATCGGCTACTGCTACGAGTGCTTCGGCATCATCGTCAACAAGAAGCTGCTGAAAGACGCTGGCTATGAGCTGAGCGAGATTAAGGATTTCGCTTCCCTGAAGCGGATCGCAGAAGACATCCACGCCCGCGCTGATGAGCTGGGCTTCGATGCCTTCACCTCCTCCGGTATGGACGACAGCTCCTCCTGGAGATTCTCCGGCCACCTGGCCAATGTGGCTCTGTACTACGAATCCGTAGACGACAATTGGACTGAGACCCCCTCCACCATCAAGGGCACTTACCTGCAGAACTTCAAGAACCTGTGGGATCTGTATATTAACAACTCCGCTTGCGCTCCCGACACCCTGGCTACCGGTGGCTATGACGCAGGCGCTGAGTTCAAGAACGGTGAGGCCGTCTTCTATCAGAACGGCTCCTGGGAGTTTGCCGGTCTGACCGACGCCGGCATGAAGGCTGAAGATCTGGCTATGATTCCCTTCTACAGCGGTGTGGAAGGCGAAGAGAAGGCCGGCCTGAACTGCGGCACCGAGAACTGCTGGGCTGTTAACGCCAAGGCTTCCGAGGCTGACATCAAGGCTACCATCGACTTCATGACCTGGCTGGTTACCAGCGCAGAAGGCACCAAGGTGATGGCTGAGCAGTTTGGCCCCATCCCCTACAAGAAGGCTGCTGCTCCTGACAATGTCTTCTTTGCCGACGCTCTGAAGTACACTGCTGACGGCTGCTACACCATGACTTGGGCATTCAACTACACGCCCAATGTCAACGAGTGGCGCGCCGGTCTGGTCAGCGCAATGAACCAGTACAATGCCGGCACCGGCACCTGGGACGATGTTGTTACCGCATTCGTACAGGGCTGGGCACAGCAGTACAAGAACGCCAACGGTTAATCCATATTCCTGCCTGGGGCGGGCGCACAGCGCCCGCCCCATTTCAAATCACAGCTAACGCCGCAAGAGGCCAACGCTGTGCTCGTTACAAACCAACTGAGAGGATGTTACAGTATGAAACACAAGCCCAACGCCGGAGCTGTGGGCAGTAAACTGATCCGCAGACCTATCCAGCGAATGTTTCCTATTTTTATGGGTCCGATGGTCATTGCCTTTATCATCGGTTTTGTCTGGCCCTTTGCCCACGGACTCTACCTGTCCTTTTGTAAGTTTCGCACCACCAGTGATGCCACCTTTATCGGCTTTGGCAACTATCTGAAGGCCCTGCAAGACCCCACCTTCCTACACGCTTTCTGGTATACTGCGCTGTTTGCGGTGGTATCTCTGCTGCTTATCAATATTCTGGCTTTCGCTGTGGCTTATGCCCTGACCCAGAAACTGAAAGGTACCAATCTGTTTCGTACGGTGTTTTTTATGCCCAACCTCATCGGCGGCATCGTGCTGGGCTATATCTGGTCCATGATTTTTGACGGAATTCTAAGCAAATTCGGTACCTCGATCCTTTTGGAAAGCCAATACGGCTTCTGGGGTCTTATCATTCTGATGTGTTGGCAGCAGGTTGGTTATATGATGATTATCTATATTGCAGGCTTGCAGGCGGTACCTGAGGATATGCTGGAGGCTGCCGGTATGGACGGTGCTAACCGCTGGCAGACCCTGTGGCGGGTGACCATCCCCAATATGATGCCCTCCATTACCATTTGTACCTTCCTTTCCCTGACCAACGGCTTTAAGCTGTTTGACCAAAACCTGGCCCTTACCGGCGGACAGCCCTTTGTCTTCCAGTCTGACGGCTCTGTGGTAAAAACTACGGAAATGTTGGCGCTGAACATCTATAACACCTTCTACGGTCAAAGCACCGCAGCCCGGGGCGTTGCCCAGGCAAAGGCCGTTCTCTTCTTTATTTTGGTAGCCGTCCTGAGTCTGATCCAGCTTCGGGGCACTCGCAAAAAGGAGGTACAGCAATAATGAAAAAAAGAAACAAACTGGGACGCGGCACCCTTACCGGTCTGCTGGGCGTTATCTGCATTATCTATATTCTTCCCATCGTTACGGTGGTTCTCAACTCCTTTAAAGAAAATTCCTCGGTTAAAACCGAGACTTTTATGCCCCCTACAGCAGAGACCTTTGTAGGTTGGGATAACTTTGTCACCGGCATCACCCTGGGTGGTTCTTTCTGGAAATCCCTGTTTTTTAGCCTGTTTATCACCGTGGTATCCGTGGCGCTGATCCTGGTGTGTACCGCCATGGCTGCCTGGTATATTTCCCGGATAGACAGCAAGCTCTGCCGGATCCTTTACTACCTGTTTGTCTTCTCTATGGTAGTACCCTTCCAGATGGTCATGTTTACCCTGACCAAAACCGCTCACACCCTATCGCTGGACACGCCTTGGACCATTCCCATTATTTATCTGGGATTTGGCGCAGGGCTTGCCTCCTTTATGTTTGTGGGCTTTGTTAAAAACATTCCTATGGAGATCGAGGAAGCTGCAGTCATTGATGGCTGCGGACCCCTGCGTACCTTCTTCATGATCGTGGCACCCATGCTGAAGCCTACCTTGATTTCTGTGGGCATCCTGGAGATTATGTGGATCTGGAACGACTATCTGCTGCCGTACCTGGTGCTGGACCGGACGGAATATATGACCATTCCCATCCACATCCAGTATCTGAAGGGAAGCTACGGCACCGTGGATTTGGGTGCCACCATGGCATTGATCCTACTGAGCATCATCCCTGTCATTATCTTCTATCTGTTGTGCCAAAAGCACATCATCAAGGGCGTTGCTGCCGGCGCGGTAAAGGGTTAAGAGCAGTATTTCAGGAAAAAAGAGGAGACCAGCCATGCGCAAAAGCGGTATCTTAATGCACATCACCTCCCTGCCGGGACCCTACGGTATTGGCACCATGGGTTCCTACGCCTATCGGTTCCTGGATTTTTTGAAGCAGGCCGGTCAAGGGTACTGGCAGATCCTGCCCCTGTCTCCCACCGGATTTGGAGACTCCCCCTATCAGGCATTTTCCACCTGCGCCGGAAACCATTATCTGATTGATCTGGATATGTTGGTTCAGGATGGACTGCTGCGCCAGGAGGAGCTGGATTCTGTTTGCTGGGGTGATAATCCCAGCCGGGTGGATTTTGGCTGTCTGTACCGGGAGCGCATCCGAATTCTGAAGATGGCTCGGGACCGTTTTCAGCCGAATGCCGCCTACCAGGCGTTTTTAGCGGAAAATGCCAACTGGTTGGAGGATTACTGCCTGTTTATGGCAATTAAAACCCATCTGGGCGGCTGCGTCTGGACACAATGGCCCCAAAAACTAAAATTTCGGGATCCGGAAGCTTTGGCGCAGATACGCCGGGATCTGGATGACGATATTTCCCTCCACTGTTTTGCTCAGTTTTGCTTTGACAACCAGTGGAAGGCTCTGCGCAACTATGCCGAAAAATTAGGCATCCGCATCATTGGCGATGTGCCTATTTATGTGCCTCTGGACAGCGCGGATGTTTGGACATCCCCGGAGCTTTTTCAGTTGGATGACCAGCTTCGGCCTATACGGGTCGCCGGTTGTCCCCCCGATGCTTTCTCCGCAGATGGACAGTTATGGGGCAATCCCTTATATAACTGGGAGAAAATGGCCGATTCCGGTTATGCCTGGTGGATCAACCGGCTGGACGCAGCAGCTAAAATGTACGATGTAATCCGGTTTGACCATTTCCGTGGCTTTGAAAGCTACTGGTCTGTCCCGGCAAAGGATATCACAGCACGGGACGGACGGTGGGAACCGGGGCCGGGTATGGATTTTATTCGAGCCGTGCAGCAGGCCCTTCCCGGACCGGAGTTTATTGCGGAGGATCTGGGCTTTATTACACCGGAAGTACGGCAGCTTCAAGTTGACTCTGGTTATCCCGGCATGAAAGTATTGGAATTTGCTTTTGACTCCCGGGAGGAAAGCGATTATCTTCCTCACCTTTACCCGGTGGATTCGGTGTGCTACACCGGCACCCATGACAACGAGCCTTTGGCACAATGGTTCGAGACCGCCGACCCTCAGGATGTGGCTTATGCCAAGGCTTATCTGGGACTAAACGAGGAAGAAGGGTTTATCTGGGGTATGATTCGGGGTTGTATGGGTTCTATTTCCCGGTTATGCGTGGTGCAGATGCAGGATTACCTGGAACTGGGCAGCTCCGGGCGGATGAATTTCCCCGGCACCTTAACCTCCGATAACTGGACCTGGCGGGCAGATTCCGGTTTTGATTCTGAAGCTTTGGCAAACCGGATTCGCAGCATCACCAAATGCTACGGTCGTCTGAATTGAAAATCAGGAGCAGGCACAAAAGTGCCTGCTCCTTTTGAATGTCTCTGGCATGGTTTTTCAACATTTTGGTTTACATAACTTTTAGCCTGCACCCATAAGGATCTTGGCAAGGTCAGAATCGGCATCCAGGATAATGGTCTTCTGCTCCCCGGACAGGCTGGCCTTCAGGGCATCCAGTGCCACCACAAACTCGTAGAAATCCTTCTTATCCTGGGTATCGTAGGCTTCTGCCAGCAGGCGCATATACTCAGCTTCGCCTTCCGCTTCCAGCTTAGCGGCCTCGGCCTTGGCATCAGAGATCAGAATGTTTACGGTCTTATCCACTTCGTTACGGATCAAGGCGGCTTCCTTGTTACCCTCGGCGGTATACTTTTCTGCCATCTGATTCCGCTCGGAAATCATACGAGTATAGACCGCATTCAGGTTGGAATCCGGCAGATCGAACTGCTTGATTTTCACATCTTCAATGTGAATGCCATACTGCCCGGCGCTTTCGTTGACTATGGCGGCAATACCCTCATAAATCTCGTTACGCTCGGCGCCGTCGTTCATATTGATAATATCCGCCTGGGCCAGCTTACCCATGGTGTTCTTCAGTGCCGTGTAAGTGATGGCATTGATGCGCTCCTCTGCCTTGACGGTAGTACCCAGGGCCCGATAGAACTGCTGAGGATCGGAAACGCTCCACAGCACATAGCAGTCCACCGTCATATTCTGCTTATCGGATGTCAAAACCTCAGAAGGGGGGATGTCATAAAACTGGGTCGCCTTGGTGAAATACTCCACAGAATCCAGGAAGGGAATCTTAAAGTGCAGACCCGGCTTGTCTTCCAAATGGATGATCTCGGAGAAACGGAAGGTACAAGCATACTGATTTTCTTCTACCACATAGAAAGAACAAGCGGCAACAACCACAAGAAGCAGCACGATAGCGCTGATAATAATCGTTTTTTTCATAGCTTAGTTACCTCCTACCAGAGATTCCAGGGGCAGCAGCATGTCTACACTATTGCCGTCGCCGGTATTGATATACACCTTTACACCGGGCAGCACCTCGGAAATGGTTTCATAGTACATCCGGATCCGGGTGATATCGGGGTTTTGCGCGTATTCGGTATACATGGCATTGAATTTTGCCACGGCTTCTGCCGCCTCGTTGATCCGATTCTGCTTCAGATACTCTGCGTTCTGCAGCAGCTGGTCCACCTGGGCTTCTGCGTTGGGAATTTGGGCATTTTCGTAGGCTTTGGCCTCATTGACCACTGCTTCTGCCTGCTGCTTGGCGGTTTCCACCGCCTTAAAGGCTTCCACGACCTGGGTGGTGGGGGGTTCTGCATCCTGGATGCGCACCTCGATGAGAGTCAAACCGATGTCGTATTCCGCCAGAATTTGTGTTACCAGCTCCTTGACCTGCATCTGAATGTTCTCCTTACCGTCGGTCAGCACGCTGTCCACACTGGAAGAACCCACCACATTACGAACCTGGCTCTGGATCAGATTCCGCAGGATTATTTCCGGATTGCTGGAGGAGTAAAGATAGGCCACCGGGTCGGTGATCTTATATTCTACAAAGAAATCCACATTGACAATATTATAGTCGCCGGTAATCATGGTAGATTCACTGGTTTGCACCACCGGGCTGCCATCTTCCGGGGTATAGTAGCCCAGTTCGATCTTCTGATAGACATTGACATCCACCGTGCGAACCTTTTGGATACCGAAGGGAAGCTTAAAATGCAGACCTGCGTCGGTAATATCCGTTACCTTGCCGAAGGTAGTAACCACAGCCTGCTGCTTATCGTCTACCGTGTAAAAACAGGTTATAATGCCGATGAGCACCACAAGGGCAATTGCCGCAATCACAATAATTTTGCGTATTTTTTGGGGGTCTATGTCTTTTTTGGGCTTGTAGGTGTAATAGCCGTTAACATCCATATTGCATTTCTCCTTTTACTGATTGTTTTCCTTTAATTCTTTCACCATTTTCTCTGCCACCTGCCGAAGCTGGGCAGCGGCCCAGGCCGTCAGCATGATCCGCAAAACCCGCTGAACCCGTTCTCCGGCACCGGGAAATGGTTCTTGGTAATCTGCTAGGCTCTGCTGAAGAAGACGGTCCCGCTGCACAGGATCCTGCAAATCCCGATGGTGGATCGCCAGGCGAAGGAACATAAAGTAAAGCTCTGCGTCGTCAATGATGTCATCGCTCTCATCATTCATGTGGCCGTTGATATAGGACATCAAGCCACAGATCTGTTCCATAGCCAGGGCATCTTTCAGCATGTTGATGTTCAGAATTCTGCACAACTGCCGCAGGGAATACCGTTTTTGCTGAGGACTGGTAAGAAAGCCCCGCTTGACCCAGTTTTGGATGGTATATGGCTCTAAGCCGGTAATGACAGATACCTGACTCAGGGCGATACCGCCAGCCATAAACATGGCACGAAATCTTTCTTCTACCAAGGACATTTCCTCAGGCGATACTTCCAGGGCTGTGCCCGGTAAATTCCACCGCATAGAATACCTCCTTTTTGTGGTAATTTAATTATATCATGCGGTCATATGATTGTCAATAGCAGTTATAAAACTTTATATTTTATTCACATTTTCCGGCGTGTTTGCAGTGCTTCTCGTTGCCGATGGGTGATCGATTATTTACCAGTAATTTATTCGGGAAAATGTTGTTTTTCCTCTTTACTGTCCGGAAATTTTGTTGTAAAATAGATTATTATATATTTAGGGGGTGCCGGATATGCCTTGTATAAAATGCAGACGAAAGTTAGAAGAAGGTCAAGTTTTTTGTGCTTCCTGTTTGGACGCCATGGAAGCATATCCGGTTAAACCCGGAACACCCATTCAGTTGCCGCCGCGGCTGCCGGCGCTGCCGCAAAAGAACCGCCGCAAAAAGCAGCGGGAACGGAAGCCCGAGGTAGAGATTCGTCGGTTGCGAAGCTCGATTCGGTGGCTAACCCTGGCTTTGGTCATCGTTTTGCTGGCCTTTGGCCTTATGAGTGCATTTGTGTTGATCCTTTTGAATCAGCAAGGTTTGACACCGCCCCTATAACCGACCTGTCGGCTGTTTCACATACAAAATGTTTCACGTGAAACATTTTAGAAGGAGGTTTCCATGGGTAAAATTATTTCTGTGGTCAACCAAAAAGGCGGTGTGGGTAAAACTACCACCGCTGTCAATCTCACCGCTTGTCTTGCCGATTTGGGCCTCAAGGTTCTTCTGTGCGACTTTGATCCTCAGGCCAATGCCACTTCCGGTTTGGGTGTGGATAAGCGGAAAGTAAAGAAATCTGTATATGATGTTGTGGTCAATGGCACGGATATCCGGGAAGCCATTGTATCCACCAAATTTGGCGATGTGCTGCCATCCTCGGCCGATTTGGCCGGTGCCGCTGTGGAGCTGATGACCATGGTGCCGCCAACCCATCAGCTGGCAAACGCCCTGGACCAGGTCAAGGCGGATTATGACATTATTTTTATCGACTGTCCCCCGTCCCTGGAAATGCTGACTCTCAATGCTTTGGTTGCGGCAGAGGGGATTCTGGTTCCGGTGCAGTGCGAGTACTACGCTTTGGAAGGGCTTAGCGATCTCATGTCCACTCTTCGGATGGTGAAGAAACGGCTGAACCCCACATTGGATATTTTTGGCGTGATTCTGACCATGTTTGACGGGCGCACCAATTTCTCCACCCAGGTTGCCCAGGAGGTTCGCAGGCATTTCCCGGGAAAAGTATTTGCCACCGTGGTTCCCCGGAATGTGCGGTTGGCAGAAGCCCCCAGCCACGGTTTGCCGGTAACCCGGTATGACCGCACAAGCCGGGGCGCTGTAGCTTATCAGACCCTGGCTCAAGAAATGCAGCAGAAGCTGCAACCAATCCCAATGAAAGGATGATGGAAATGGCAGCACAAAAAGGTCTTGGTAAAGGTCTTGGCGCGTTACTGGGGGATTTTGAACGGGAAACCCCGGATAAGACACCTTGGCGATCATTGCCGATCCACAAAGTAGAACCCAATCCCGGTCAGCCCCGGCAGGACTTTGATGAAGAAGAACTGCAGGCTCTGGCAGAGTCTATCGGCATTCACGGCATCATTCAGCCTTTGACGGTTCGGGAATTGCCCAGTGGCTATTTCCAAATTATCGCCGGTGAACGACGCTGGCGCGCCGCCCGCATTGCCGGTCTTGCAGAAGTTCCTGCCATCGTCATAGAAGCCGACGATAAGAAAGTCATGGAACTGGCGCTGATCGAAAATCTGCAGCGGCAGGATTTAAATCCGGTTGAAGAAGCTTTGGGTTATGAATCCCTGATGGCAGACTACGGTCTGACCCAGGAAGAAACTGCCTCCCGGGTAGGAAAATCCCGACCCGCTGTGGCCAACGCCCTGCGGCTGCTGAATCTCTGCCCCGAGGTTTTGGAAAAAGTCCGCAGCGGAGAGCTTTCCGCCGGACACGCAAGAGCAGTTCTTTCCGTGAAAACAGAAAAGCAGCAGAAAGATGCCGCGCAAAAAATTATCGCCTTGGGTCTTTCCGTGCGGCAGGCGGAGCTGCTTTGCAAGAACATGAGCAAAGAGCCCAAGCCACTGCCCCAGGTGCAGCTGCGAATCGATTACATTGGCGAATGCGAAAAGCAGCTGAGTAAGCAGCTTGGACGCGGTGTCAAAATTGTCAACGGCAAGCGCAAGGGCCGCTTTGAATTGGAATTCTACGGTCAGGAGGATCTGCAGAATCTGCTGGATGCCCTGATGAAGATGAAAAAATAAACAACGTATGTTTCACGTGAAACATCGAAAAAGGAGTTATATAACATGCTGGATATTCGTAAGATCAAGGAAAATCCCGATGCCGTCAAGGCCGGTCTGAAAGCCAAGGAAGTGGACTGCGATGCCATTATCGACCGCATTTTGGAGCTGGATGTGCAGGTTCGCGGTCTGAAGACTGCCACCGAGACCAAGACTGCCGAGAAGAACAAGCTGGCCAAGGAAAACGGCAAGCTGTTCGGTCAGAAGAAGGGCGCAGAAAAGAAAGGTGAAGACACCTCTGCCATCGATGCCATCATCGAGCAGAACAAGGCTGCTTCCATCGCCATTGATGCCGCCATTGCTGACGATGCCGCCAAGCTGAAAGCCTTAAACGAAGAGTTCCGGGTGGCTATGCTGAGCCTGCCCAACCTGCCCGACGAGGATCTGCTCCCTGGCGGCAAGGAAAACAACCAGCCTTTGCGTTATGTGGGCAACAAGCCTGCCTTTGATTTTGAGCCCAAGCACCATGTGGATCTGTGCCAGAACCTGGGTCTGATCGACTACGAACGGGGCGTGAAACTGGCTGGTGCCGGTAACTGGATGTACACCGGTATGGGCGCAAGACTGGAATGGGCGCTTCTGAACTACTTCATCGACACCCACACCGCTGACGGTTACGATTTCATTCTGCCTCCTCATATGTTGGAGTACATGTGCGGTGAGACTGCCGGTCAGTTCCCCAAGTTTGCTGACGAGGTTTACAAAATCGCCAACCCCACCGACGACCGCACCCACTATATGCTGCCCACCGCTGAGGCAGCCCTTTGCTCCATCTATCGAGATGAGATCCTTACTGAGGCAGATCTGCCCAAGAAGCTGTTTGCTTACACCCCCTGCTTCCGCCGGGAGGCCGGTTCTCACCGAGCTGACGAGCGCGGTATGGTGCGCGGTCACCAGTTTAACAAGGTAGAGATGTTCCAGTTCTGCAAGCCGGAAGATTCCGACGCCGCTTTTGAAGAGCTGGTTACCAAGGCTGAAAAGCTGGTGGAGGGCCTTGGCTTCCACTTCCGTACCGTGAAGCTGGCTGCCGGTGACTGCTCCGCTTCCATGGCAAGAACCTATGACATTGAAATTCTGATTCCTTCCATGGATGGCTACAAGGAAGTTTCCTCTGTTTCCAATGCCCGGGATTATCAGGCTCGCCGCGGCAACATCCGCTTCCGTCGGGAAGAGACCGGCAAGCCCGAATTCCTCCACACCCTGAATGGCTCCGGCCTGGCTACCTCCCGGATCTTCCCGGCTCTGGTGGAGCAGAATCAGAGAGCTGACGGTTCTGTTGTGGTTCCCGAGTGCCTGCGTAAGTATTTGGGCGGCCTGGAAATCATTGAGAAAAAGTGATTATGTAAACCAATGTGGTATCCAGTCCACAAAAATATAAAAAATGAAAGGAAAGACGAACAATGAGCAAGAAGAACGGAAAACCCTCCCTGTTCCAGGAATTCAAGTCCTTTATCAACAAGGGCAACGCCATGGCTTTGGCCGTTGGTACTATCATCGGCGGTGCATTCTCCGGCATCACCAAAAGCGTGACAAATGACTTGATTATGCCCATCATCAATATCTTCATGGGCGGCACTGACTTCTCTGAGCTGAAAATCGAACTGCCCCGCATCGTTCCTGTCTACGAAGATGTATTGAACGAAGCCGGTGAAGTGATTGGACAGGAATATGTGCCCCACTATTTGACCTATGGCAACTTCATTTCTGCCGTCATCAACTTCCTGATTATGGCGCTGGTTGTCTTCTTCATCGTCAAAGCTATGAACAAGATGACCGAAACTGCTACCCGCAGGCAGAAAGCAGCCGAAGAAGCAGCTGCCGCTGCTGCTGCCGCTGCTGCCGCGGAAGAAGCCGCCAAGAATCCTCCCGCACCCACCAGCGAGGAGCTGCTGGCTGAGATCCGGGATCTGCTGAAAAATAAATAACATACGATGTAATACCAACAGCCGCCTTTAGGCGGGGATTCATAAAACATTCTCTGTCTTATGAACCCTCGCCTTTGGGCGGCTGTTGTGTTATGTAAACCATTTGCAGACCCCGTTTGTCGGTCTGTAGGGAACGGATTTAGACCTTCCGCCGATGATTTTCCTAAGTTGGCGGAATGCATAAATGCATTCCCTACGGGGGTTACGCAACCGCCGGGCAAAAAAGCAGCCATCCGTTTGGATGGCTGCTTTTCGATTGAATATGGATTACTTCAGGATCTTCAGGGCGCCGGTGGGACACACATTAGCGCACATCAGGCAGTCCTTACAGCCGGCGATCACCGCATCATCCTGGAACTCAGGCTTAATAACGGTTTCGAAGCCACGGCCAACCAGACCCAAAATGCCCTTCTTGGCATTCTCTTCACAGGTACGGACGCACAGGTTACACAGCACGCACTTGCCCTGGTCGCGCTCGATAATCTGCAGCTTACGCTCGGTGAAGCACTGATGCTTGGCACCGGCCAAACGCTCGGGATGGATCTCCTGGTCGTTGGCACAGACGATCAGGCGGCACTCGTCAAAGTCATGGCAGCCACATTCCAGGCAGCGCTTGGCTTCGGCACGAGCCTGCTCGTCGGTAAAGCCGTTGATGACAGCGTCAAAGTTACCGCGGCGGTAGGCAGGATCCTTGCAGGACATCTCTGCACGGGCGATTTTCTCGCGGTCGGCAAAGTTCTCTGCAGTGACCTTACGCTCGGAGTAGTAGGGGGTGGGGATGGTCATATCCCGGCCGTTCAGGTAGGCATCGATGGCAGTAGCGGCATCGTTGGCCTCGCCAATGGCGCGGACTGCGATGCTGGGGCCACGGTTGGTGGCATCGCCCACAGCGAAGACACCCTCCAGGTTGGTGGTGCCATTGTTCTCGCTGGCCTCGATGGTGCCCTTCCGGGTCTGAGTCAGAGCCTCAAAGCCCTCCAGAGCGCAACGCTGACCGATGGCGGAAATAACGGTATCCACATCCAGGATCTCGAACTTGCCCTCTACGGGTACGGGGCTGCGACGGCCGGAAGCATCGGGCTCGCCCAGTTCCATGACCTGCAACTTAATCTTAGTAACCTTGCCGTTCTCGCCGATGATCTCAGCAGGATTGGTCAGCCACTTGAAGTCGACACCCTCTTCCAGAGCCTCTTCGATCTCCAGATCCTCAGCAGGAGCTTCGGCACGGGTACGACGGTAGATAACATAGACATTCTCTGCGCCCAGGCGGACAGCGGTACGGCAGGCGTCCATAGCAACGTTACCGCCGCCAACAACTGCCACATTCTTGCCCAGGTCGGGACGACCGCCCAGGTTGACTTCCCGGAGCATATCGATGCCGCCCAGGACGCCTTCCAGCTTGTCGCCTTCGCAACCGATACCGGTGGACTTCCATGCGCCCACAGCTACCAGCACGGCATCGTAATCAGCCCGGAGGGACTCCAGAGTCACATCCTTGCCGACCTTAACATTGTTCTTCAGCTCTACGCCCAGCGCAGCGATGGCAGCCACTTCCGCAGCCAGCACAGCCTTGGGCAGACGGTACTCAGGAATACCGTAGCGGAGCATACCGCCCATCTCGGGCATCATGTCCAGCACGGTGACAGCATGGCCCTTAACAGCCAGCTGATAAGCTGCGCTTAAGCCAGCAGGACCGCCGCCTACGATAGCAACCTTCTTGCCGGTAGCCTTAGCAACATTAGGCTTGAAAGGATCGTTGGAGGCCAGGTCGTTATCAGCAGCAAAAGCCTTCAGGTAAGCGATGGACAGGGGCTGCTCTACCAGCTGACGGCGGCACTTCTCCTCACAGGGGTGGGGGCAGACACGGCCGATGGATGCGGGCAGCGGAATCTTCTCCTTGATGATCCGGACAGCTTCCTTATCGTTGCCCAAAGCAATCTGCTTCACATAGCCCTGGATATCGGTACGGGCAGGGCAGTTCAGATGGCAGGGACCCTTGCAATCGCCTTCGTGGTCGCTCATCAGCAGCTCCAAAGCGATCTTCCGAGCCTGGGCGATCCGGGGGGAGTTGGTACGGATGACCATACCGTTACCGGCAGCGGTAGCGCAGGCGCGCATCAGCTTGGGGCTGTTTTCAGCTTCCACAACACACAGGCCACAGGCGCCGTACTTAGCAACGCTCTCGTGATGGCACAGGGTGGGGATATAAATGCCGGACTTTGCGGCAATCTGCAGAATGGTATCGCCGGCCTGACCGACACACTCGATACCGTCAATAATAATCTTAATTTCGCTCATTTCTATCTTCCCCCTTATTCCGCGGAGATGGCACCGAACTTACAGGTAGCCACACAGCTGCCGCAGCCGATACACAGATTACGGTCGATGACATGGGGCTGCTTCTTCTCACCGGAAATAGCAGCAGCGGGGCACTTCTTGGCACACATGGTACAGCCCTTGCACTTTTCAGCATCGATGACATACTTAACCAGACCCTGGCAGTACTTAGCAGGGCACTTCTTCTCACGGATATGCGCATCATACTCATCCCGGAAGTACTTGATGGTGGTAAGTACGGGGTTGGGAGCAGTCTGGCCCAGGCCGCACAGAGCGCCGTCCTTGATGCCAAGGCACAGCTCTTCCAGCAGCTCTACATCGCCTTCCTTGCCTTCGCCCTCGGTGATCCGGGTCAGGATCTCCAGCATCCGCTTGGTGCCCAAACGGCAGGGGACACACTTACCGCAGGATTCCTTAGCGGTGAAGTCCAGGAAGAACTTGGCCATACCGACCATGCAGGTATTCTCGTCCATAACGACCATACCGCCGGAGCCCATGATAGCGCCGGTAGCGCCCAGAGCCTTGTAGTCGATGATGGTATCCAGCAGGTGTGCGGGTACGCAACCACCGGTGGGGCCGCCCAGCTGCACAGCCTTGAACTGCTTGTCGTCACGGATGCCGCCGCCGATGTTGTAGATGACCTCACGCAGAGTGGTGCCCATGGGAACTTCCACCAGGCCGCC
>JAGBTV010000027.1 GCA_017631155.1 Oscillospiraceae bacterium
CACATTGTTTGGTGTTTGGGAGATTACAGGACCTTCAATGATCTCTGTTTCCATATCTCCCACTACATGCCGGGCTACATCGTAATATACCGCCATCAGCGTTTCCAACAGTTCGCCGGCCTTTTCCGGCGTGCTGCTGGTTGCAGAAAGCACAAAAATGTTGGAGCCCTCAATGCTGTTGGCGTGAATATTGCCGTCAACGGTTTTTCCTCCCAGATATTCTTTGATATCGTCTGAGAGAAAATCACTGTTCACCAGATAAGAAAAGGTGGCATCCAGTTGCTCTGCCAAATCCTGGTCGTAATACACTGCATAGAGGGAATTGGTGTCGCTAAGAGTTGCTTTATTAACGACATGAACAGAAAATGTGCAGTAAGCTTTGTAGCTGGGTGTGTAGCTTTTTTGTTGTATAAACACCACCGCTGCGGCAAAAAAAGCAATCACAAACAGCATGAAAAACCACAGCCGTTTTACAATTTGTAATGTAATTTGTAGAACGCGCGCAAGATCAATCTCTGTCATTTCAACTTTCTGTTGTTCTGTGTCCTTGTGCATGATTGCCCTCCTTTGTCGCAGTTTAAAATTCGGATTCGATTACTCGAACTAGGATTTCCCGTAGTAGCCGTACTTCTCGTAACGGCTGTTGAATGTTTGTGCGGTACCGTTATCCAGATAATGGTTAATCACATATCCCAAGTATTTAGCCTTACTCTCTCCCAGATCGTCCGCCACATCCCGGCAAACACGCAAGGAAACCCAATCCTGTCGCATAATCATAACACAGCAATCTGCATGCTTCAGCAGCATACCGGTGTCTGCAGTAGCGGTATAAGGAGAACTGTCCAGTATCACAAAATCCATTTTTTCCCGCAATGTGTTGAGCAATTTGACCAGTTCTTCACTGTGCAGAAGCTTGTCTGGTGCAGGGGTGGGTTGATTACACGACAGAATGTGCAACCGTTTGGGCGTGTCCCAAGAGGCAGGTGCCCCCTCTTTCAGGCAAGTCTTCAGATCCTCTCTGGGGAGTTGGCTGAAAATTTTATGTACCGCCGGTTTCCGCAGGTCCATATCCACATATGCAACCTTGTATCCATGCCTTGCCAACGCCAAAGCAAGGTTGGCAGAAACGGTAGATTTTCCTTCGTTTTCTGCAACACTGGTAACCAGCAAAACTTTCATACCGCCTTTTTTCATTTTATGGCGCACCTTGTGTGCCAGTTGCAGCAAGGATTCGGTGTACCGGAAACTGGTCCTGGTATCGGTGATCAGAAGCGGCCGCTTCTGCTGCTTGCGGAACAACTGGAACATTTTTTCTTTTTGCAGAACACACAAAGGCTGTTCTTCCATCCCTCGTTTAGCGCTGGTCAAGGTTTTGGCGGTGGGCCGCAGAAAAGAAAGCAACGCGATAATTGCCATCATTATTAGCACTGCCGCAACGGCGCACAAAACCATAAACTTCTTCATATTAAACGGGTTGGACGGCGTAACCGATATCTGAGGTTTTTTTAGAATGTCCAGTACAACACTGCCAAACAGATACCCGGAAACCCGCCGGTAATTTCTCAGCACCGCCTGGATAACCGTGTGGGCGTTCTCCGGGGAATCGGATTGGACCTTTACGCTTAGAATATTGGTCCCCTCCGCCACAGAGGCAGTAACGTTAAAGGACAGCCCCGGTTTCTGCAGATCCTCCTGAATCAGGCGCTTCAGCACATCGCTGGAGAATACTTCCTGGAACACACTGGCCATTTCGTTGGCAGTGGACAGAGAAGAATAAAAGCCTACATAAGACCCGTTGCTCCGGGGGGAGACAACAAAAGTAGCTTCTGTTGTGTAGACGGGCTGGTGCTGAGAATTGCTATAGGCAAAAACGCCAATGCATACCGCAATCGCCGCAAGAATTGCAAGCCACCCGTTTTTTAAAATATCCAGTAGGATGATGGGTACATGGATCTCGTCTATGTAAATAAACTTCTTATTTTCCATTATGATTCCTCTACGATCACTGTCAGATATGTAATCCCTGTAACACCCCGTTGATCGGTAACCTCAAAACAGATTTGACCGCCGCCGGGTTTTGACAGATCCACCTGACTGATAACCTTGACCTGATCCACGGGAATCGGTGTTCCGGCGCTGTCCTCCACGGATTCTACATAGGCAAGAGGCGCAAAATCCTCACCGACTTTCCCATATGCCAAATACTGCTTCAGTAAAATCTGCGGCGCATCTGCGGAATACACACCGATATTCAGGGGGATCTTGGCGTAAATATCATCTCCGTAGTTGTTGGTAGCATATAGCTCGATTTCATAAACGCCGGTTGTATCAGCCGGAACGTTGGAGGACTCCAGCTTCAGCTTATAGGTAATGTCTCCGTCAAAACAGTCATGAAGCCGGATCCGGTCCATAATGGCAATCTGTTCGCCCATGCGGTACATAAGCGGCTGTTCCAGCTGTAGTCTGGGGGATTCATAGTCGTCATAGACGACCGTACGCTGATAGCGGCAGAAATTGTTGCTGTTGTCAAACACAACATAGCTGACTTGACACACGCCCGGTTGAGAGAAACGGGATACCCGCTCTACCAAAATCCTATCTGTCAAATCGCCATCCCGATCGTCCGTTGCGGTCAGTCCTTGCATCAGTGCGCCGGTGCCATCAGACACCGACAAATGCAACTGCCCTACAGAATCCATAATTTGGGGATCAGTCGTATCCCGCAAAGATATACTGTAAAGAGTCCAGCACAGCAGAGCGCAGGCTGCCACAAATATCAAAATTGTCACCAGTCGTAAATATCGCATATCGTCCTCTTTTTCAATACCGGTTCTTTCTGCCAATCCTTTTCAGGATATTCACAAGGCCTATGCCTGTCACGCATACGAATGATAAGTAAAATAATAGGTAGTTTATTATATCAAAAAACGCAAAAAAACACAATAGCCACAACAGAATTTACCTATATTCGTAAATAGTGTCCAATATCGTAAGGGAATGCTTTGATACACTGTACATCAGGAACGAAGCACATCAGCAAAAAGATACCCTTTGTACGAAATCTA
>JAGBTV010000028.1 GCA_017631155.1 Oscillospiraceae bacterium
ATTTCGCGAAGCGGAATCGAGGGATCTTTTCGCTGAAATTACTGGAAATAGTATCGAAAGTGTGTAGATTTCTCGACTCACTTCGTTCGCTCGAAATGACAAACTTGGGAGAACATCTGCTCGACAAACGGGAATTGGCAGGCGCTACCGTTCCTTGGGAATGGTAATCGTCAAAATGATCTGACTGTCCGTTTCCTTCCGTTCGGAAACGGCCGGGATGCCGGACAGCTGGATCCGGGTAAGGGTCTGGTGCAAATTATTCAGAAAAGTTCCCACATTGATCTTATTTTCCGGGGTCTTCTCCGGTCGCAGCAATTCCTCCACATATCGCTCCGTCCGGGCCACGCTCATGCTCTGCCTTACGATCACCGCAATGGCCTGAAGCTTTTGTGGCTCTGTGGGAATTTTCAGCAGCGCCCTGGCATGGCGCTCTGTCAGCCCACCTTCCCGGAGCGATGCCATCACTTCCTTGCTGTGACGCAGCAGCCGCAGCTTGTTGGCAACGGCGCTTTGGCTTTTTCCCAAGGCTCTGGCGGCCTGCTCCTGGCTCATATTGCAGCTATGCATCAGACAGGCAATGCCTTCCGCTTCCTCGATAAAATCCAAATCCTGCCGCTGGAGATTTTCAATCATAGCGGCAACGGTAGACTCCTTTTCATCCATCCGCATAACGATGCAGGGGATATCCGTCAGGCCTGCCAACTGTGCCGCCCGGAGCCGTCGCTCCCCGGCGATGAGCTCGTAAGTACCATCCACACGACGCACAGACAGAGGCTGCAAGATTCCGTGGACACGAATAGACTCCGCCAGTTCTTCCAGGGCCGACTGCTGAAAGACCTTTCGCGGCTGGGCGGGGTTGGGCCGGATAGACCGAACCGGGACAAACACCACCCTTCCGGTATCCATATAGGTCTTCAGCTTTTGGCATTGCATAGCCATTCCTCCTTAAGTACAGTAAGTGATACTTATTTTACTTTCCGGGAAATGGGAAACCCCACGAAAAACGCCCTAAGTTCAGAAAACTTTTCGGGGGAAATTGCCGGGAATACTATCTATTTTGTGGCTTGTGTGCTATAATCTAGTTAATTTTACAGAAAGAAGGGATATGCGTGGGTGTCAACACAGCCCAGCAGGAAGCGCGCCGGGCCATGATGCTGCAGGAATCTATTCCCAAGGTGGTCCTCAAAATGGCCCTCCCTACCATCGTGGCGTTTCTCATTAACTCCATCTACTCCCTGGCGGACACCTATTTTGTCAGCTCTCTGGGAACCAACGCCACCGCCGCAGTAAGCGTCAATGCCTCTTTGGATCAGCTGATTTTGATGTGCGGCTCTTTGCTTGCATTGGGTGCCAACAGCTATATTGCCCGGCTGATGGGACAGGGCAACGACAAAAAAGCCAGTCAGGTGCTGTCCACTTCCTTTTTTACTGCCTTAGCGATCGGCCTTTTGCTGACGGTGTTTGGTTCTATCTTCATGACGCCTATGGTGCGGCTGTTGGGCGCAACTCCCACCTGTGAACAGTATTCCATCGACTATGCCACCTATGTACTGCTGGCAGCACCCTTCATGGCCGCCAATTTTGTTATGAACCAATGCCTTCGCTCTGAGGGCAGTGCCACGCTCAGCATGATCGGCATGGGCTTTGGCGGCATTTTGAACTGCGTTCTCGATCCGATCTTCATTTTCGGTTTGGATATGGGCGTTGCCGGTGCCTCTTTGGCTACTGCCATTTCCAAGCTGGTGTCCTTTGCAATCTTGGTTTTCCCCTACATCACCCGCCGGAGTATGCTGCGGCTTTCCGTGAAGAACATCCGCTACAGCTGGGATATCATTTCCAATGTGGTCAGCGTGGGTTCTTCTTCCATGTTCCGCAGCGGCCTTTCGGTGGTCTCTGCCATATTGCTCAACAAGCTGGCAGGTGACATTTCCGACTCTGTGCTGGCAGGCATCGGTGTGTGCACCAAGATCATGATGTTCCCCTTCAGCATCATCCTTGGCTTCGGCAGCGGTTTCCAGCCGGTGGCCGGCTTTAACTGGGGCGCTAAGCGGTATGACCGGGTGCAGCAGTGCTTCCGGTTTTCTGCCTGGGCGGCGCTGATCGGCGCAGGCGTTATGGCGGCAGTATTGATCTTCGGTGCGGACTGGCTGATTCTGAAGTTTGCCGGAGATGACCCGCAAATGCGGGAAATCGGCAAGCTGAGCATTTGGCTGCAGAGTGTTGCCCTGCCTATCCATGCCTGGGTGGCGGTGGTGAATATGCTTTGCACCGGTCTTGGCAATGCCAAAGGCGCATTCCTGCTGGCAACGGCCCGACAGGGAACCTGCTTCATTCCCATTTTGTATCCGTTAGCGATTTTCTTTGCGGAATACGGCATTGCTTCTGTTCAGGCGGTGGCGGATGTGCTGACTTTGATCCCGGCCATCCCCTTGGCGATTATCGTCAGCAAAAAGATCCGCAAGGCCAAAGAAACCATGGCTTTGCAAACAGAATAACAGGAGGAACCGGCATGAAAACTTCCGTAAACTTTCAGTATATTCTCAAGAATCGGGAACCGGAGGCGGCAGTAAAGCTGGTGAAAAATGCCGGCTTTGCGGCGATCGACTTTGGTTTTCTGACGGAAGAGTACTATGCAGAAACCGGCCTTGGGGAAGATTGGTACCGGCAGCTGCGGTGTTTTGCCAACCATAACGGCATTGTCTTTAACCAGGCCCACGCACCGTATCCCACCAGCTTCAAAGACCCTGCCAAGACTGCGGTGCGGTTTTGGGAGGTGGTGCGCGCTATGAAGCATGCCGCCATTTTGGGCATCCCGGTAATGGTGGTGCATCCCATGCAGCATCTGCGGTATTACGACGATGGTGCCCCGGAGCTGCTTTTTGAAATGAATATGGACTTTTACCGCCGCCTGATCCCTTTTTGTGAGGAATACGGTGTCAAGGTGGCTTTGGAAAATATGTGGCAGCGTGAGCCGGAAAATGTCATTAACCACTCCACCTGCTCCACCCCGGCAGAAATGATCCGCTACCACGACACCCTGAATAGCCCGTGGATTACCTGCTGTCTGGACTTAGGCCATGCCACCCTGGTGGAGGATACGCCGGCCTTTATCCGGGCTTTGGGGGCAGATCGGTTGCGTGCGCTCCATGTTCACGATGTGGACGGTATCCACGACAGCCATATGCCTCCCTATACCGGTGTCACCAACTGGACGCAGATCGCCAAGGCTTTGAAAGATATCGGCTACCGGGGCGACTTCACCTTCGAGGTCTGCGCCTGGACCAATAAGCTGCCTATGACGCTCCATGAGCCTGCCCTGAAGCTCCTGTCCGATATCGGCCACCACCTGGTTAACCAAATCACAGAATAAACGGAAATTGGCACATAAGATAGCAGAACACGCTTGCGGATACCCGCAAGCGTGTTTTTTTTGTTGTATAAGAATACCACCGGCCCGGCCGGTGGTTCCAAAAAGCTTTAGCTATGCCCAGTCCCGCCGCAGCGGCTTGCCTCCCTCTGATGAGGGAGGTGGCAAAAATCTATTTGATTTTTGACGGAGGGAGAGAAACAAGTAGAGAAAATTCTCTCCCCCAGTCAAAAATCGGTTCCGAAGAGCCGATTTTTGCCAGCCCTGCCGGGCCCGCGCCCCTTTTGTCCGCTTTGCGGACATTTTCCCCGCTAGCGGGGAAATCAACCCTCGTCAGAGGGGGCCTTAGATTTGCAAACAACCGCATCTGCGGTGGTAGGGCAGGAC
>JAGBTV010000029.1 GCA_017631155.1 Oscillospiraceae bacterium
ACATCGGCCCATCCAATGCATTTGTTGCCGAGATATGCAGGATCATATGTACATGATTTGGCATAATAACGTATTCCCCTATACCCGGAATCGTTTTAAGATATTTCTCAACTACCACACCAATCGGTGTCAGTTTTACTTGTGGGCCGATGTGGGCATCGGCCCCTACGATGGTGCTGAGAATACATTTATGCTCTTTTGTGCAAACAGTAACAAAATATGCACCCGGTTGACTATAGTTATAATCAGCCAGCCGATTCCTTTTCCTGTGTTCCATTTTTGTTTCACGCTATATCAAGCTTCTATCAATCATTCAGGGACTTGTACATTCGGACATTTTTCCCGGAGAAATTTCTTGAAATTATAAAAATTCCCCTCTGTAAAGGTTTCCGGATCAATGGCAATGCCCATGTTTTTGTCTTTCAGCAAAAGATAGGTGTTTCTGAGTCTTTTAACCTGCTGTATATCACTATACTCCCATACAACCTTAACTGTTTTTTCCAAAATTTCGATAGAATCCCCAAAAACAATTTCACGGGTGAGATTCGGCCCCATACTTTTCTTGCTTCGTCTGATAGCAAAGAAAGAATTAATTTCTGGTGAAACAATACTCCAAACCAGCAAAAACACACCAAATGCAAAAAGAAGACCGAATACATCTTGAAATTCAAATTCCAATGCGGTAATTAACGTGTAAAGGAAATATGCCACGGCAAACACTATCCGGATAATCACTCTCACCGGATGCAGTTTCCTTGTTATCTCGGCATTTTTTCTAACAGTAGGTGTATAGGTACAAACAAATCTTGTTTCCATATTTCTTCCCCTTTGTTGTTGCGGTGGGAGGGGCAAATTGCCCCTCCCCTACTTTGGATTGCCAAAATTACATCAGGGGTTCCAGATTCAGAACGGGGTGCCCCTTCTCGGTCAGCCAGCTATACAGCTCTTCTGCGTCACAGGTAACGGTTTCGTCGGCTACCAGGTCGGTGAAGTTTTCGATACCATAGAGTTCTTTGGCGGTCTTGTTCAGACGCTCTGCCACATCGTCCTTCAGCTCCTTGGGCATCCAAACAATACGCTCGATGCCGCCTTCCGCAGCCAGGAACTTCTTGGAGGCGATGAAGTGACGGCCATGACCCATGAAGCCGGGAGTCTGGACACCGCCGCCGGTGCAGGACGCCAGCTCGCCGAAGGTCATACCGGCAGGCGTCATACCCTTATACTCACGGTTGACAACAATAACACCGTTGGACACCGCTTCGATGCCGCAGATGCACTCGAAGCAGCCGCAGGAGGTCATGGGATCTTCCAAAATAGAATACAGGGTAACATTTTCCACAGCACCGTGGGTAGCTTCCGCGATCATGCGGTTGACTTCCTCATAACGGCCGGTACGCTCGTCAATGAGGCCCTTCTTAAGGATGGGCTGGCAAGGACCATTGGGGTCCAGCTCGTTGGTAGCCTTGGCATCCAGCCAGGAAACCGCGCCGCACAGGCCCAGGCGCTCAGGTGTGACCACGCAGCAGTGGGCAGGTGCGAAGGACTGGCAGAGGATACAGGTATAGTAACGGTCTACCGCTTCGTCAGTCATGGATGCCAGACGGTCATCCCGCTGAGCATAGCGGGGCATTGCGATCTCGTCACGGAACTTACCGGCTTCGGCAGCCTCGGTAATGATGGTGACCTGGCACTTATCCACCACAGCTTCAAACTCATTTTTTAACCATGACATACAAAACTTCCGCGAAGTCCTTCAGCCGCAGGCCGGCATCAAAGGCAGCGTTGGAAACACGGACACGAACCTGATTGCGCTGACCGGTATGCATAACGCCTTCCATATAGTTAAACCAGGCATGGAACTTACGCTCAATAACGGACTCAAAGTCTACCTGCATTTTCTTGCCGGCAACCTCTACAAAGGTCACCAAAGCCAGCTCCTTGGCATCACTAAAGTCCGGTCCGATGATGGTGATCTTATGATCCTCCACCTCATGAAGCTCCTTCATCACGACCAGCTCAGCGGTGGGGTTCTTGGAAGACCACATTTCGTTGTGCATATCCGCCTTACGGATGATCTCACCCTCAAAAGCAGCGGCAAATGCCACAGGAATGGGCAATTCGGTAACCTTAATCTTGATTTCCCGCAGCTCCAAAGAGGTTTTGACGGTCTCGTTATGGTCACAAACGGAAACCAACGCGCCGGGCACCTGATTTTCGCCCAGATCAATATCCACGATCACAGGGAAGCCCAGAGCAATGGCGCCGGCACCGGCAGAAACCTCCACGGGACCAATAGCACCGAAGGTGTTGACGAAGGCAGGAACACGCTTTTTGGTATACTCCAGCAGGCCCGCCAGATCGCCGGGCTGTACATTGCCGAAAATCAGTGCGGCACGGACAGCAACGGTGACAACATGGATCACAGAGGTAACATCGTGTCCCAGGGGGATAACACGCAGTTCAAGACCCATCTTGACACCCTCTGCCACCTGCTCAATGCAGTCACCTACCAGGAAGGTCATAATACCCTTGGACTGGTAGTCCTTGACCACCTTGATCACATCAGCGGCATTGTCCGCCTTGCCCAGCACAACAGCCACACCGGGAATATCGCCGGTAACCAGGGGTACGCCCAGGCTGCGGATGATGGGGTCGGGTACAAAGCCGATACCGGCTTCATTTTCGTAGGGGTTACCGCCCTCGACATATTTAAGACCTTCCAGGATCTCTGCGCCCACAGCGGTGGCCAAACCGGCATTCAATGCCTGACCCAGGTCTTCCTGGTTGGTAATCAGGCTCTTAAGAACGCCTACACAAGCGCTCAAGTCGCCAAGAGTCTTCACTTTTACACCGGTAGCGGCATAAATGGTGGGGAAAAAATACGCAGTATCGGGGAACGCGATTTCTTTGTCTGCACCATACTTGGCAATAGCATCGTTAACGGCACCTTCGGTCAAGCCTGCCACAGCATTGGAGCCGCCATAAATAAGATCGGTTAATACGCTCATAATTCTTTTCCTCCCAATATGTAATCAAAATATTATATCAAGCCGAAATGGCTGAATATACGAAGTTAACGCTTCTCCTTAACGAGAAGTTGACAGCGATAGCTGACTGATGTGGTGTGCAGCACCATCTGTCGGCACAGCAAAAAGCTTCGTTGAATTCGTATGCCGCTTCGCGGACCACCACATCCGCCCCTTCGGGGCACCTTCTCCTCAAGGAGAAGGCTTTGTGCTCCAAAATACAAAGCAGCCGGGAGGGAGGTATCTCCCTCCCGGCCATAAATTGCGGGAATGATCCTGTGTTAGATCTCCAGATAGGAGTCGGAGTACAGGGTGTGGTTCTTGAAGATGTCGCAGGACTTGATAGTCTCCATCAACCGCTGGTCGTTGGGGTTGACGATCGCAGAGGTCAGACCCTGCATCATGCACATAGCAACCAGGGTTGCGTCCATGATGGGACGAACATGCTTGGGAGCACCGTTGGAGTTGTTACTGAGACCACCGGTGGACTTCAGGCCCTTGTCGGAGAACATCTTGATGGCTTCCAGAACTTCCATCTGCTTGTCCTGCATGCCCTTGACAACCAGGAACAGGGGGTCAAACCACAGGTCGTCGGAGGACATACCCAGGCTGAGGCCACGCTCCAGCATATTGTCGCAGTGGACCATACGCTCTTCGTTGTCCTTTGCGATACCGTCAGCGGAGCACAGAGCGATAACGATAGCATCGTTAGCAGCAGCCAGGTCGATGTAGCCAATACGGGAACCAGCGTCAGCAGAGTTGACGATGGGCTTGCCGTTGGTACGGTTGTAGACCTTGATACCGGCTTCGATAGCACGCATGTTGGCGGTATCCAGAGCCAGAGGAACGTTGTTGAAGTTCTCCTGCAGCAGCTTGACAGCCCACA
>JAGBTV010000030.1 GCA_017631155.1 Oscillospiraceae bacterium
AAAGGGCGCTGTCACTGGGGTCGTGACCCAGCTAGGGGCAAAATATGCCGCCAAAGCGGTGATCCTTGCCACCGGCACGTATCTCGACAGCACCTGCATCACCGGCGAAAGTGTCATCTCCTCCGGCCCGGATGGGATGCATCCCAGCATTGGTTTGGCAGAGAATCTGCGAAAGCTCGGTCTTCCCCTCAGGCGGTTTAAGACCGGCACACCCCCTCGGGTGAACCGGCGGTCCATTGATTTTTCTCAAATGGAGCTGCAGCCGGGAGATGAGACCATTGAGCCATTCTCCTTCCGCACCGAGCATACGCCTTATAACGCGGCAGTGTGTTATCTGACCTACACCAACGAAAAAACCCATGAAATTATCAAAGCGAACCTGCACCGCAGTCCCATGTATGACGGCACCATTTCCGGCGTAGGCCCCCGGTACTGCCCCAGTATTGAGACCAAAATCGTCCGGTTTGCGGACAAAAACCGCCATCAGCTGTTTATTGAGCCTTGCGGCCTGGATACCGAAGAAATGTATATCCAGGGCTTCTCCTCCAGTCTCCCCGAAGATGTGCAGCTGCAGATGATGCGCACCGTGCCGGGTTTGGAGAATGCAGAAATGATGCGCCCGGCTTACGCCATTGAATACGAGTGCATTGACCCCACGGCGCTGCTGCCCACCTTGGAGACCAAAGCCATTTCCGGGCTTTACGGTGCAGGTCAGTTCAACGGCACTTCCGGCTACGAGGAAGCTGCCGCCCAGGGTCTCATTGCCGGCATCAATGCCGCTTTGAAGCTGCAAGGAAAAGACCCCTTGATCCTCACCCGGGACACCAGCTACATCGGTACGCTCATTGACGATTTGGTGACCAAGGGTACTCAGGAGCCTTACCGGATCATGACCAGCAGATCTGAATACCGGCTGCTCCACCGGCAGGACAATGCGGATCAGCGGCTGTGCCACATTGGCGCGGCAGTTGGCTTAGTACCTCCGGAAAGATTGCAGCAGGTGGAAGAAAAATATGCTGCCGTCCGTCGGGAAATCGCCCGGCTGGAAGCAAATGGTGTGCCTGCCTCTCCGGCGCTGAATGCCATGCTGGAATCCCGTGATACGGCAAAGGTTGAAAATTCTGCAAGGCTTGCGGATCTTCTCCGCCGTCCCCAGGTCAGCTATGCCGACATTGCCCCCTTTGACCCGGATCGCCCGACGCTTCCCGAAAGCGTCACCCAAGAGGTGGAAATTCAGGTAAAATATGCCGGTTATCTTGCCCGGCAATTAAAACAGGTGGCAGAATTCCAAAAGGAAGAGGCCCGGCTTCTGCCCCCGGATACGGATTACACAGCCATTGCCGGTCTGCGGCTGGAGGCTCAGGAAAAGCTAAACGAGATCCGTCCCATGTCCATTGGACAGGCCGGGCGCATCTCCGGTGTCAGCCCGGCGGATATCGCGGTGCTTCTGATCTGGCTGGAAAGCAGTAAGTAAACTAAGTTTGCCCCAAGGGGCAAGTGAAGTTTACTTTCGTAAGTGAAGTTATCCTGGGGATAGTGAAGTTTTGCCTGCGGCAAAGTCCGCAAACTTAACTTCACTTGGGCAACGCCCAAACTTTACTGCACAGCAACTTCACTTTCGCGACAGCGAAAACTTCACCAATTGGTTTTTGCAGAAAAAGGACAGAGAATTTTCACATTCTCTGTCCTTTTCTTGTTTGAGAAGCCGATAAATTGCCATTTATTGGGGAGTTGTAATAGAACTAATGCCCTCCCCTTTGGGGAGGGGGGACCGCTTGCGGTGGGAGAGGTTATTACCTCTTCCGTCAAAAACCGGCTAAAAATGCCGGTTTTTGCCACCTTCCCCAAAGGGGAAGGCTTTGCGGCTTCGCCGCAGAGGGACGGGAAAATAAGTCCCCTACAGCCCGATAAACGGGAATTGGCAGGGGGGTATCCCTGCCAATTCCTGAAATCAGTTCTGAAAGTAATCTTCCGGTTTGCTGTTCTCGTCCGCCCAAAGGGAAAAGTTTTCTTTCAGCCAGGCTACCGTATTTTCTGCATTGGCGTAAATCGCTAAGCTGTTATAACGGCCATCCTTGGTTTTGAATTCCACCCAGGTGACATACTTGCTTCCGTCATTATGGTAGATGCCACTTTGGGCCATGGTGCCCGCTTCGCAGTCAGCAATGATGGCGCTGAGCAACGCCCTGGCATCCTTGCCGATAAGCTTGCCGTTTTCCAACGCCACCAGAGAAACGCTTGCCAAATAGGCTTCCTTCTCCCCGGTAAAGCCCAGCACATATTCCGGGCGGCTGAAAAACTCTGCCAAAGGCGCAGCCGGGACACAGTATTCATAGACCCGGGTCACCTGTCTGCCGTTTTGCAGGGTGTAGCACAGCTGCAGACTGGTGACGCTTTGATCGGGGAACTCGCCTTGCTTCTGCGTCACCTCCCGGTGCAGATTCACAATGGCGGCAATATCTTCCGGGTCATCCAGCTCAATAGATTCCCGCCACTCCATGCCTCCGTTCATAGCCAAAACTACATCGACACTATTGGATATCCTTACACTGGCCACCTGGGAAGGCTCCGGTGTCCAGGTCCGGTAGCCCACCGGATCCCAGGCGATCAAGGCAACACAGGCAGCCACCACCGCGGCAAAAATGCCAAACCGCAGCAGTACCTTCGCTTTGAAAACCTTGATGGTTCTGCCCAAAAGCATTTTCGCGGTAAAGTAGCCCACCAGGAAGCCCACCGGCAGGAAGATCATCAATTCCCCAAAAAACAGGTCTCCCAGAGCGCCAAACAAAGCCGTCACCGTCAGGGTATACACCACGCAGAAAATAGGCGCCAGGGGTTTGAAGGCAATGAAGTCCCCGGCTGTTTCCAAGGCTCTGCGGCGGTAAAGCAGCAGAGCAAGTCCACCCAACAGCAGACCGACACCGCCCAAAATCAGCAGATACAGCCAGCCATCTCCCAGTCCGGCAAAGACCTTGGCATGGGAAACCCAATCGAAACAGATATATTTCTGCTCGTTATTCAGCCAAATCACCGGGCTGAACCGCTGGAACCAATCCCCGGAGATATAAAAGCCCAAAAGCAGGGGCTTTACCACCGTTTGGATCACCCACAGGATCAGCATCGACAGAAAGTTCAAAATGCCGTATACTGCCACCATGGCAAAGCGGTTGCCCACCAAAACCATGCTCAGCACCGCAAGGCCGAAGAAGAACAGAAATTCCAGCATCATAACCGCCAGCCACAAAAGAGAAACGAACCAATACTGGCCAAGCAACGGCATGACCAGCAGGGCGCAAATGGTATTGGGTACCAAGCTGAAGGCAAAACCTGCCCCCACATGGCAGAAAAACCAATCGCTGCGCTTTAAGGGCAAGGCATGAAGGGCATTGCACAGCCGGGATCGGAACAGATCCCCAAAAAGCAGCTGGGCGCACAGGGCAGCATAAGCCAGGTTCAAAACGGCAAGGCCGCCCAAGGATCTGCCAAGGGTATCGCCAACGGTGGCCGGCTCATCTCCCACCAAGCCGGGAAGCAATGCCAGGAGGATTCCCACCAAATACAGTCCCCAAACCGGGGTGAACCGGGTCAGATCCTTGGTAAAAGCCGTCTTACAGGATGATATTCTTAACTTCATAGTTCACACCTCCCAGTTCATAGATAAAGATCTCTTCCAGGGACAAGGGTAATACATCAAAATAAGTGGGTTGAGACGCCTTGATTTTCTCTGTCACAGCCTCGGCGCTGCCCCGGATCACATAGGTCTTCATCCGCCCGGACTGGCTTTCGTGGAGAACCTCCAAGCCTTCCGGCAGATCGCCCACCAGCTGCAGCTTCACGATACCCCCCTGCATATCTGCAAGGCTCCGCTCCAACAGCATTTTACCGTGATCCATAATACCCACATGGTCACAGATGTCCTCCAGCTCCCGGAGGTTATGGGAGGAGATCAGCACCGTTGTCCCCCGCTGGGCAACATCCGAAAGGATCAAACTCCACACCTGCCGGCGCATCACCGGGTCTAGGCCATCGATAGGCTCGTCCAGCACCAGCACATCCGGCCGGGTGCAGATGGTCAGCTGAAAAGCCGCCTGCTTTTGCATACCCTTGGAAAAACGACGGATCTGCCCTTTTTTCGGCAGCTGGAACACCTCATAAAGCCGTTCAAACAACTCGTCGTCAAACCCGGGATAGATGCCCCGATAGTACCGGCGCATTTCCTCTAAAGATGCGGAGGGAAAATAGAAAACCTCGTCGGGGATATAGCCGATGCGGCTTTTTAAGGCGGGATTTTCATAGATGCCGATGCCTTCCATGGTGATGCTGCCGCTGTCCGGGCGGTAGACACCGGTAATCAGCCGGATGGCGGTGGATTTACCTGCGCCGTTGGGGCCAACGAGGCCGTATACGGCCCCCTTGGGGATATTCATGGAAAGGTCATCCAGGGCCTTAAAATCCCCAAAGGTTTTTGTCACATTTTCCAGTTTAAGCATGGTCTTCTCCTCCTTCTTCTACGCGGCGGATCAAGGTCTGCCGGGATACGCCCAGGGCGGTAAGCCGGGCGCAAAGGTTATCAAATTCCTGTAAAAGCTGCCCGGAGGGGTCTTCCCGGTTTCCGGGGATGCCGCTGACAAAACAGCCCTTTCCGGGAACCGACACCACCCACCCCTGGATTTCCAGCTCCCGATAGGCCCGTTGGATGGTGTTGGGGTTGATGGTCAGCTGGATGGCCAGTTCCCGTACCGAGGGCATCCGCTCCCCCTCCTGCAGGATCCCGGCCAGGATCTGCTCCCGGTAGCCTTCACAGATCTGCTGGTATATAGGTCGCGCATCCCGGTAATCCAGGTTCACCATGTTAGTTCCCTCCTTTGCTGTATGAACCGTATTAACTGTACTAGTACAGTTAATATAGCAAGGAATTTTCTTCCTGTCAAGTGTTTTCAATTGCTCCCCGTCAAATTGCCATTTGTCGTGTAGTTCCGGTAGAACCGGCGGCGTGGCCGCCAAGCCTTCCCCTCTGGGGAAGGTGGCAAAAAGTGGCGTTTTAAGCCACTTTTTGACGGAAGAGGTAATACAAGCGGTCCCCCCTCCCCAAAGGGGAGGGCTTTCACACCTCCAAAACTCCCCGATAAACGGGAATTGGCGCACCCAGGTCACGAACCGGGCGGTGGCAAGATGTGTAGCGAATACCGTCAGACTTTCAGTCCCGAGATTGCCTGCGGGCGCTTGCCCGCCGATAAACGGGAATTGGCAGCAATTTGGCGGTGCTGCGTCATGCAACACCGCCAAATGAATTTTCTATTCCTTTTCCAACCGGGCAAACAGCTTTTCTTGCAGCTTGCCGCAGCCGGTTTCCACAAACCGGTGGTAAAGCCACGACAAGGCGGTCAGCGTCACCAATGACACCCCGAAGGACACCGCCACACTGCCCAAGTAGCCCAGCTTCCCCTCCGTCCAAAGGAAGACCCCGGTAGACAGAGAAAACAGCAGCGGAATATGGATCAGATACACGCTATAGGAGATCTTTCCCAACCAGGTAAAGAGCCGCCAGGACAGGCACTTCTGCGCCCCCTCCCAGGAGAGGATGCCAAGGATCATCACAAAAGCCCCTAAGATATGCCAGTCGATGAAGGTAAGTCCCCGGAAAAACCGATAGAAGTTACTGGCACCAATGCCGCTGGGGTAGCCGCCCAGCACCAGACCCAAAAGCACCGCCACCGGCGATGCAAATTTCGGCAACCGAATTTCCCGTACCAACATCCATGCCAGGAGTGTTCCCAGGGCAAAGGCCAGCAAAAGCTCCGACTGGTCAAACAACAACGCGGCAACAACCACATACAAGATCCACGCCCGTTTTGGATATTTCCATGCCACAGTACTGAGGAGAATGGAAAGGAAGCTGCCGTAAAACAGCCGCGACAGCATCCAAAAGGCGGTAGACAGGCTTTCGTCTCCGTAAAACCACACCTTCACCAAGGCCGCCTCCAGGAACTGCCTGAACGACATGGTTCCTTGGTAGTAAAGATCTGCCCAGGGAGAGCCGGTGGCCTCCACCACCCCGGCATGGGTAAACAAGCCGTAGCGCAGGAAGGCCCAAACCACCAAGCCTACCCCAAACAAAGGCGGCATCAGCCGAAAATACCGCTTGGCAACCACTGCACCCAGCCGCGCCGGGTCGGGCTTACGCAGAATTTGCAGGCTGAGGACAAGTGCGCTGAGCATACAAAACACCGCCAGCAGGAAATTTCCGTTGAGGAACACACCCAAAGGCGATTGGGCAAGACGGGTATCGATGCCATACAGCCGGGTGCTGACCCACTGGCCGTAAAAGGTTGCCGGAAAAAAGATCAGGGCAAAATGGTGGCAGAACATCAGTATACAGGCGATGCCCTTCAGACCGTCCACCCAGTCAATCCGCCGCTTTTCCATTGGTTTTTCCTCCTCCTTTCTGTTTCACCCGGGGCGAAACTTCACTACACAGTAACTTCACTGCGTAGCAACTTCACTACGAAGTAACTTCACTGCGTAGCAACTTCACTACGAAGTAACTTCACTTGCCGTCAGGCAAACTTAGTTGTAGAATCAATCGCGTGCAAGGCACACGATTGATTCAAATGTTGTTCGGCTGTCCAAACTGGGTCTGTGCCCGCTTTAAAGAGTCAGACTGTCCGCATAGACTTTCAGAACATCCAAAAGAAGCTGTTCATTTTTATAAAAAAGGTCGTCACATTCCTGGAACAATTCTTCATTTGCATCATCGCAAATATCATCCTGCGCAGCAAATGCGTCGTAACCCTTTTTTAAGTTTCCACGCAACGGCTCGGGCAGAAGCGGCAGAATTTTGCTGACCGCTGCACCCAAGTCTCCACAATTGGCCACATTGAAGAAGTATTGGGAATGCCCTCCGTTGTTTACTTCGCTTTCATATTCCATCAGCTCGGCATAGGGGGATTCAGCATCTCCTGCCACCCACATATCCCACATCAGATTCCATTTGCGGTCGCTTTCGTTCATCATTTATACCTCCTTAATCATAGTTACAATAGATTCAACGGTTGTATCTTTGTCCCAACTAATTTTAGGGGTTTCTCCGTTCTCGTAGATAATCGGGATAGCCAATTTAATGCTCTTGATAATCCTACCGTCTGCTTGCTTCTCAGGGTAAATTTGAATTTCGTCCACAATAGTACGGATTAAGATTTGGCGGTCAATAGGACTCATAACTTTGTATAGCTCGCTAAACTGTTTCAAGATGTTCAGCACAGCATCCTTTGTAAGCAAGTTCTGATTGATTGCATATAGCCGCTGATATAGTTCTTCCAAATACTGCTCATGCTGCATAACTTCATTATACAGATTGTTCAGACGAGTTTCCATATCCGCTGCCTTTCGCTCGGCAATAGGACTACTGTAATCCATATGGTCAAGCTGATTGTTCAATCGGGCAATATTGGCATTGACGGTATCTAACAGCTTCTTTTGTGCCTGTATTGCTTCTTCAACAGTTTTCTTGTCCGTCGAGCCGTCAAGTTTACTGGAAAGCAATTCAGCCAAGTGCGGATCGTTTATCAGCTTGGAAATGATGGCAACCACGGGTTCGTCAATATCCCGTTCGTTTATGTTGGTTCTAAAAGTGCAAGTTGCACCATTTACTTTTAGACGATGCTTGCAAGCATAAAAATGGTAATCTTTATATGGTACACCATTTTTGTCTTTCTTCCGTGTTGTGTTGCCATAAAGTTTTGCACCACATACAGGGCATTTGATAAGGGTAGCCAATAAATGGGCATGCTCATTGTCAGACCGTCTGACACACATAGGAGCTCTTGCTTCCCGTATTTTTTGTGCTTCTTGGAATTGCTCATAGGAAATAATTGCTTCGTGCCGACCATCGACAAGAATATAATCCTTTGGCTTTACCATTTTCCGCTTGCCTGTTTTGTCGGGTTTTTCCAAATGCCGCCGCCCGTAGGCTATTTTACCGCAATACACGGGGTTGCACAAGACATCTGACACAAATTTTCTGTTCATTCGTGTTAATGTGCTGTTTTTACGGGGTATTTTACGAATACCCAAGCGGTCGCACTCTGTAACAATGCCAGCGATAGCTAATTTGTCTTTGGTATAGTAGTCATATATCAGCCGAACAATTTTAGCTTCTTCTTCCTCGACTACTAAAATATCGGGTTCGCTTGTTTTGCCGTCAGAAATGCGGTAGCCATAGGGGGAAAAACCTCCGTTCCATTTACCCTCCCTGGCCTTTTGCTGCCTGCCAAGAAATGTTTGTTCGTGGATGTTCTCCAATTCCATTTCTGCCACGGCAGCCAAAATTGTGGTGATCAAGCGACCCATTGTTTCGCTTGTGTTAATTGCCCCGTCTGCTGTTCTGAGTGCAACATTGTTATCGTTCAGAATTTGCAGAGAGTTCATGGTATCAATAAGGCTTCTGCCAAAACGGGATAATTTATAAACGACAACAAAATCAACATTGTCTTTTCTTAATTCAATATCTTGCAGCATCCGTTTGAAATCGTCCCGTTTGGCGACAGTTGCACCGCTTTTGCCCTTGTCGCAGTATCGGTCTACAATCTGAATGTTGTTCCTTGAACAAAAACTTTCAATCTCTGCAATCTGTCCGTCCAAACTAAAACCGTCTATCTGCATCTCGGTAGAAACACGGGTATATATGTATGCTTTCTTTTGTTCCAATAACCGCACGACCTTTCTGTTTGCATTTGCTGTTGTTTGTCCAAACCTTTCTTATAGAATAGCGCGTATATAATGCAAATGCAAGCAGAAAAATAAAAAAGACGAAGCCGCATTAAGCGGCTCCGTCTGCCTGGGGAACGGAGGTATCGGATAGTAACTCCGACTGGTATTTTATCATCATATCAGAAAGAGTATTTACAAATCTTGCAAGATTGTAAGCATTATACTCCGTACAGGTAATCTGTACAGAGGGCGATACCTCCTTTGTATTATTAGGCTTTCGCAAGATTGTGTTTTCACTCCTTTATTTTCATATAAAGGAGCACAGGCCGAAGCCAGTACAAACCTAAACAGGAGAGCGAATCATCCCGTGTGCCAAGAGAGCAAAAGAGGGTGGGCAAATGCCCACAGGAAAATAAAGTTGCAAAAAACAGCGAAAACCTAACTGACGGATTTCTCCGTCAATTACAGTATAGTTTATTCTTTTCTAAAAGTCAATTTTTTAGATTTGTCCAAACGGGCATATTGGTGTTTGACAGCAGAAAAACAAAAAAGGCGGTTGAATCTTTCACAGAATCAACCGCCTTTAATCGCACTCTTTCATTTTATGAAATTTTAACTCCTGTATATAATAAAAGTAAAATCAATGTTAAAAAGGCAACTTACCTTCTAAAACAGGATAATCTGCCTGATCATTATAATTCTTATCATTATCGCTTTCGTCTTTTTTAACTTCCGTTGCTTTTTTCTTTTTGTCCGCTGCCTTGATTTTCAAAAGTTCTTCATAAGAAACAAGAACGGTGCTTTCGTCAATTAAAACAGGAGGATCGCAAGGAGAAAAGCCGACCTCATTATATGCTCTTGTCTTGCCGTCAACTTGACAAGCGATATAACGAACACCCGAAAAAACTTCTTCTTTCTGCTGTCTTTCTTCGTCGTTGGCCGCAGCACGGTACATTTCCCATACTCCACCCGTGAGCCGCTTCAAGAACGGGATTCTTCTCCGTTCATCTTCTTCTGCATACTGCTCACGAACAGGGTAATTACTTGTTAGGACGATTGTATTTGTCAAGTTCCGTTTGTTGGCATATCTACACGGCAACCACGAAATTTTATCATCCAAGACACATAATATTTGACCGATTGTTAACTGAGAATAGAATTCATCCAATGTCATTACAGAGGTACTATGGTAATCGTCAAATTTCATATCCTTATGTAAGTCGGTAATGGGTGAAACATTATCTTCTCCGTATTTTCTTTGTATGCCGTAGGTTTTTCCAACACGAGAAGTTCCCCAAAGGTAATAAACCAATCGTTCTACCGTATAACACTTATCGCCATTTGGATTAGTGAAAGTTTTGATATAGCCTGAGTTAATAAATTCTTCCAGTTTCTTTTCCTCAAAAGCTTCGTCAAGTGCCTGTCGGTGTACCGTTGCAAAGAGAAGGTCTTTATTTTTTATTTCTTTTTTATCGGTGCAGTTTTCCAAAAAATATTCATATTTTTCTTGTGTTGTCATTTTTGCCGTTTCAGATCTTCTTCTGCATTTCAACAAAGCATACGGAGTAAAATCGCCCTCTGTTTTAACGGGAATAACAACGGTGTGATGTTTTTCCTGTCCACCGAACAGAACCCCCTGTGGTTTTTCAAGATATGTAAGTGCTTGCTTGGGTGAACCTCGTCTTAATTCGATGTGGGCACCTGGAAATAAATTTTGCATAGTCTTAAAACGGATGCCGTTGCCCTCTAACTCGGCATACAAATGGATATGCAGCTTGCCTTGTTTGTTTCGTTCCAAGTTATAGGCGAAAAATTCAACATTCAGACTTTTTCTAACAATGTCGGGCAAGCGGTTAAAGAAACCGTTAATATCCCCTCCTACAACTTCCGCCCCCTCATTGATAACTATAAAATAGGAAGCATGACGGGATCCGCTACCTATATTGCCCGATTGTGATACTTGATATTCAAAATTCTTTAAGTCTAATTCGTTATTAGTTGTTGTTTTACTCATTTTTATATCCCCTTTCATTAGTAATTTATTGGTAGTTAAACAACTGATTTTGGTAGTTATATGCATTAACTACCAAAATTTTTCTTGTAAAAATCTGTTATAAAATTTGCGATTTCGCAGAAATATCAATAAAATTCGGTGTTTTTGTGGTCTATATTGTTATTCAGCGATTAAATTGGTTGGTAGTTAACCGATGCTCCTATGGGTAATACTAAGCCCCATAGGAGCATCGGCATATTTGCCGCTAAATCAATCACAGTATTCTTCAATATAGAACCTCATATGTTCCTCTGCATTATTTGCTACAGATTGGACAAACTGTTCTTTTGTATAGCCGTCTATATTCTGAACACCGAACATAAACCTTTTAATTCCATACTGGTCATCATAGATGTAAGCTTCAAATGCTTCGCTTGTTTCTACAACATCGATACAGAAATGACCCATATATCTGTAAGTCTCAGTTTTAATGTTTTCGAGTTTTAATGTTCTAATCTGCCCCTTAATGTTCTTATTGTTGTACATCTCTTTCACTCCTTTCTTTTGTAAAAATATATATGTAAAAACAGAAAAAGCAGAGATTACGAGCGATGACCACTCATAATCTCTGCTTTATAATTTATATATTGAAAATGCGGATGCCGATAATATCCCTGTATGCTTACAGGGATAGCTTTAATCCGCATGGTAATGTCAAAAATATAAACAGAAGCTTTTGGTGGGTATCATCCCTCCTTTATTCAAAAATTTGGCTTTGAGCCATAATAATACTTGATCGCGAGGTTCTCTTCGCTTCTCCTTTTGAAGCAACGATACAAGTAATTTGTCTGCTTTTTCTATTGGTATTGCTAATTCTAAACAAAAAAATATAAAAATCAATATTTTTTATGCACGAGCAAATATTTTTTTGTTGTGTGCTAATGGTAGCATTTATGTCATAAAAAGCAAGGCTTTTTATGCATTATCAAAATATTTCTTGTTGGTGAGCCAATTTTAGCAAGTGCGACAAAAAAATCAATAGATTTTTTGCACGAGCAAATAAAAATAAAAATCCCCCATTTCTTGAATGAGAGATTTTACCTTATTGAAATTATGATTACAAATTATAGAGATATGAATTTGCGACCACCTCTACACGATTATGCCCCAAAGCCATGCTTGTTTGACGGAGTGCGGAACGGTCATACACAACCCCAGCCTTATCCCCTCTGCAAACATATCGCTGATGGCCTTTTAATGTATTGGTATCCCTTGCGACGGCAGAATAGAAATTAGAAGCATATTCGGCACGATAACCATGCACATCTGCGGCAGCATGGACTTTCTCAAATAATTTGCCATTGCCAGCTTCTTTGCATTGTTGAATTATTTGATCGGCAACCTGTTTTGGTGCACATATAGGAACAATGCGAGTTTTCCCACCTTTCCCATTAGGAACGAGGATGCCAATACCGTGGAACATTTCTCCAGAGGGTGTTTCGCACGGAACAAGATGGCTTCCTTTACAGGCGGCAACCTCCATTCTTCTCAAGCCTGTTGCCCGACAAAAATCGACAAGCTTTGAGTTTTTGGCTTCTGAAAAATGCCTGTCCATTCCTTTAACCCCACGAGAACGAACCACCGCATTACGGTGCCGTGATGGTGTTGGACAAAAGGCGGTGGTGCTTTCTCCATATAATTTGCCAATCGCACTTGCTTCCATTTTCGATGTGAAGCTGCTGACCCCACTTTCAATCCTGTGTTGCAAAAAATCGTCCACATGGCTTCGGCAATCTTCTAATGTTTTGCAACCATAATTTTCTTTGCAAAAAGTCACAAAACCAACATTTGCCTTTAAGTAAGTTTTGAAAGTGTTTATACTAAAGATTTTGTCGGCAGTTGCATGGTTTTGTTTACATTCATGACGGCTGACACCCATACCACGAGTTAGCTTCTCCTGCAGATTTTCTTGAACTTGTCTGATCAAGCTTTTTTTATTTTTATGACCCATTAAATAATTCCCCCTTTGCTTGGTGGATATTTTCGCTGCCCACCGAGCAAGGCAGCAGGTAAGGAAAATAAATTCGTACCCACAATTTTTTAACCCATTTGTGGAGGGGATTGCCCCCTGTGGGGGGGATGTTATGGTTCACCCCAAAAGTTAGCCGTTTACTCTGACACACTATTTGAACCAAATGGAGAAATCTTCGATTTCTCATTTGTTTCAAGTGTATCAGCATAACCGTCTAAGGATTGACAGATACCCAATCTGTCAATGGTGCTATGCTGCACCACCTCCGCAGCACCCCTTTAACAAGGGGCGCCGCTATGGTAAACAGGTGCAGCCAAGCACCTGGGAAGCGGTTGCCATCCCGTTGGATGGCTTGGTGTTCAGACATATTCCATTTCTTCGCTACAAGAAATGCACATAAGCTGAACCCCCAATCGGGTGGCTCGCACGGTGCAACCACAAGAGGGGCAGAGCAGCTTGTAACTGCTTGACCTCCGTGTGGTAGTTGTCGTGGATCCACCGCTTGACGGACTACTGCTGCCGCCGATGGCAACGAAGTAGTCAGATGAACGATTTAACTGGAACTCCTGTAAATCGTTGTCAATGCAGAACTGTAAAAGTCGTTCACCGCAGGATGTGACACCGAACCCAACCTTGGGATGTTGCTCCACAATCAGGCCGTGTTTGGTCGCAGCCGAGCGGAAGGACTTATTATGCCAGTACCCGTTGCGGCTGACATCCTTAATGCCTTTGAGATAACACCAATGATGTACACATTCATGGGTGAGAGTAGCGACCACTTCACACACATCACGAGAAGCCAAATATTGGCTGCTAATGCCTATCTCATGTTGGCAAAATTGTTCGCCATTGGCTTGACCCGTCCAAGTGGCACTATTCAAGGTGTAGTAGCCGTAAACACGGGAATTGTTTGACAGAACAACTTGAACATCGTCCAGTTCTCCGTCGAATATTTGCTCATTTAAGAGCCGAAAGATTTTCTTCAAATATTGCTGTGCTCGCTGGACATTGTTTAATTGTTTTGCCATTTTCAAATTCCTTTCTGTTGTTGATGTGCCTGGGGGATTGCCATTTCCCCCAAGCGGTTTGTTGTTTCCTCCTTTTAGTTGAAAACTAATTTACAATTCTGTTTTTAATATCTTCCCCTTTCTTCTGATCGAAGTTCAAATAAACTAACAATGGTTAAATTGTCGTTTGCCTGTGTAAAATTTGCCCTACCGAAAAGCCGATAGTTAGCAAGCCAAAATATGTATATTTTATTCTATGCAATTACAAAAAGTTTATAACATCGACAAAAAGGGCAAAAAAGGAGGACACCCCCAAAATGGGGATGCCCATAAAACAGTAAAAACATTAGAAATATCGCCTGTGTAAAATAATGGAATTGTACACTTCCATTCCCTTTATAAGCTGTGCAAAAGCACTCCTTGTTTTACCTAAGACCAGGTTGGTTGTTCCGTGCCGTTTCGGTAAAATTTTGTAAAGGATTTCAAATTTGCAATGAATTTTGTTTGCCCCCGTCGGGGCTCACATTACATTGTATGCAAGCTTAAAAATAATATTCCAACAAAAAAGGCCTGGTTGTTACACCAAGCCTTTCTGTTATTTATACACCTGCGGGGGGAATGGGCGGCATTGCATTTGCAAACAACCCCTTCAGATCGTCAAGGGAATCTGCTCTTGCCCAAGCTGCCATACCAGCTTTCCACACAAGGGTCGATGCCATAAACTGACCAGTTGCAACCATTTGAGCTAAAGTATTCAAATCATACGGTCCAGTTGCTTGACCGTTCACGGCTACATGATATGTAACAGTAGGAACAGGGGGCGGCACCATACCTGCTGGCATCGGCTGATTTATACCACTTAAAGCAGAATTCATAGTACCAGCAATGTTCTGGCCGACAGCACCACCAAGGGCAATACTTGCCATCATAGCAGCGGGGTTAAAGCCACCACCACCGCCATCACCGCCTAAGCCAATGCCACCTGCTCCGTTCGCTCCCATTTGACCAAGAGCATTAGCACCAGCCACACCGACTTCAGCCTGCTTTTCTGTTTGGTATGCACCCAAGTTTGCAGAACGGGTCTGCATATGCTGTGCATACTGTGCTTCTTCTCTTTGGATTCTCAAGCTTTCCTCGTAGTTTTCTGCTTCAATCCGCTGCTTCTCTGCAATATCTCTAATCCGTGCCTGTGCCTGTGCCTGTGCAGTTGCACCCGCAATATCTTTGGTAACAGACATAAGCTGTCTGTAACCATCGCTGGACTTGTCGATCTCAATGGAACTAATATCTACACCCGAAACAACCACACCAAAGGTATCTTTCAAGCGAGTGCCGATGTCGTACTCAACGGCATCATTGATTTGTGCCGTTTTCGACTCAATTTGTACCAAAGGAATGTTGTTTGCAGCGGGGGCATTTGCAACAGTATCTTTTACATAGCGGGTAACTGCATCCCGTACTTGTCTTTGGAAATCATCCAAGCTGAAGCTGCTAAGTCTATGTAACTTAATAAACTCACGGTAGTCGTTGATCTTGAAGCTGATAGTACCTCTAACAGCAACAGGAACACCGAAATCTTCAAAACGGGGATCGTAAACATCAAAGAAAGGTACACCAAATTTTACTTGGATAACCTGGGCAAGATTGATGAAGTAAACTTCTGCTTGGAAAGGTGTACCACCTTCATATGCCAAGCCGACAATACTTGCCAATACGGGGAAGTTAGCCGTTTTAATAATCTGATCATAAGGACCGACAATAAAATCCTGCATCGTACCATCTTTCTGCTTGTACACAAAGACAGCAACTTCTCCGTCCTTTACACGGAGGGAAGAACCCCAACGGATAGAGTTTTCTCTAACGGTTTCTCCTGCTTGAACTCCAGAGGGATGCCATTTCCATATTAAATAAGAGGGTTCGTCACAGCGGATTTCATCCATCAATCCGCCTTTTCGGTTATTTCTGTCAAATAGAGCCATTTCAATTCTCCTTTTCTGCTATCGCTGCTATTACCACGGATAACCGTAAACCTCACAGGTTGCAGGTTCTTTTCCATCAACACTAATATCAATATCAAAGGGGATTGTGCCGTTGGCAGGAACCTTGTCTACAAATCCGTGTTCTGCATAAAAAATCTTGCCGTCTTTATCTCTAAAAATAACCGTCACCATTGCAGAATCAAATTTATAATCGTTAGAATTGTAAAGTTCACCTGTTACGGATTCGAACAAATCTCCCGTGTTGACAGAAATATTTTGTCCAACCATGGGAACAAATTGGGGGTGATCCAGCGAAGATACCGATGTGATATTGTAATCATCGGGCTCGACCAAAGTTACAGTAATTCTTGCGGGAGCAGAGGTAGGCTCAAACAGTAATTGGTAGCAAACAAAATCTTGTTGGGGATAAATCACACTCAATGTTTGTTCTTCGCTACCCAAAACCTTGTTATTTGCATCATATGCGGTAACTCGGAATGTAGGATATTCGATAGCCTTATCGCTGCTGGTGTTGTGAATGACAATAGCACATTTTAGATAATCGCCAGGCTTAAACCAAGCAAACTCTTTTACTACTAAGTAATCATTGTTTTGAATAGTAACTTCAACAGAATCGTCATCACCGCTTATTATTGCGGAAGTGGGAGTGTTGGTAGAGGGACTTTGGGTAGATACCGTGTTATCTGTTGGGCTTTTATCACCCTCAGTTGCATTACTGTCAGTTGTGTTATCATCGGGGACATCAACGACTTCTCCATTTTCGGCAGCACCGATAATTGCTAACAATTCAGCCCTTGTCTTATCCCATTTTTCGGCAGCTTGTTCCCCATCTAACGAGGTAGAGCCAGAGAACACAAGGCTTGCTGCTTTAGCACGTGCTAAGACATAGTTTTCGTCGGCAATCGCTTCATATACTTCGTCTACAATAGCTTCCAAACGGGCATTTTCTGTTGCAATCTTATTTGCATCAGACGAATTCATCGAGAGAATTAAAGTAATAGATAGGATAGGTATAATTATAAAAATTGCAGCAATACCAATCCAAAAATACTTTTTCTTCTTTTTGCTGTTTGTAATTTGAGCATTCTTCTTTTCATAAATGCTTTGAATCTTTTTGAACTCTGCTGTTGTCCCAAAGCTGAGTTTTGCTTTTTCATAGGCTTGTTCAAACTTAGCTTCCCATGCATCCGATACCGCTTTTTCGGATTCGGAAATAGAATCAAAGTCATTATATCTTTGTAAATTGATATTGGAGGAAGCTAACACCAAAAACTCAAACAGATCTTCTTTGGTATTGGGAATAACGAAACTCCTAATAAGAGAAATCTTTTGCAGGTCTGTTTCGTTTACTGATGTTTGATTTTCTAAGAGTTTCTTAATGCCAAAGCCCTTGGAAGGCCTTGTTCTTTCTATGGCTTCTAATTTAGCCGCAAACTCTCTTACCGTAAGCGAGTTTTTAGTCCCTCTGATCTCGTGCCCACACGAGGGACAATTGACAACAAAGGATTCAAGCACTTCTCCACAATTAGGGCATTTGTGAATGTCACCTTCGTAAACGGTTTTTCTCTCAGTTAAAGGCTCAACAATGGGTTCTTGGATAGGCGGGGGAGTTACAGGTGCGGGTTCTACCTTTGGTGCAACAGGGGGCGGTGTGGTAGCCGCTGTGGGTGTTCCACAAGAATTGCAGAACTTGGAGCCTGCAGCTAATTTTTCGCCACAGTTGGAACAGAATATGTATTTCTTTTCTTCCATAACAGATCCCTCGTTTGTGTTAGTTGTTTGTGTATCTGCCGTTTTAGGAGAACCACCAAAAGCTTCTGTTGCTGTTTGAGCAACTTCCGAAAAGGTTTGCTTCGCAGCATCTACCGCACCTTTAATGCCAGCAAACAATGATGCACCCGCCAAAACCTTTTCAGGCTTTGCTTCTTGCGGGGCAGGATTAGCTTGTGGAGAAACAGGGAGCGGTGTGGGAACAGGCTGTGGAGCGGGTGTTGGTGCGGTCAATCTGATCACGGCATTGGAAATTGCTGCTTTCCAAGCTGGGTATTGTTTCTTTGGTGAAACATTAAGTTCAAGCAATTCCCTACGACCATTGGTATAAATGATTTGCAAAGACTTTCCGTAGTCAATATCATCTACCTGTTCAACCTGGACAATGCCGTTTACTACCGCAATGGTTGACAATGGGATTTTATGCACAACCGATTCGGATTTGAATACACCCGTAGATTTTTCAAAAACACAGATTAAGTTTTTGTTTGTTAAATAAAGTTCATCAATGTCTGTTTCATTGTTGCCGTCATACAGACCTGCATCGTTGGTTTGTAGCAAAATACCTTCGCCAACTTCAAGCTTCAAATCTGTCATTTTTCTACCCCCTAATTATAAAAAATAGCCGCACGAAATCACGGACTATTCAATGTCCGTTCGTACAGCATCACATATATCGCCAAGGTTGCAATCAAGATATTCGCAAATTCGCAGCAACACCGAAAGTGCGACTTCCTCGTTTCGGCGCAGCTTGGTCATAGTTCCTGTTGCAATGTTCAGATCTTTTCTAAGTGTAGCAGCAGAAATATCTTTTTCAATAAGGGCAATCCAAAGCTTTTTATAGCTTATTCGCACAATTATACCCCCATTCCATTGATATGTATAATTCAATTATAAAGCTGATTCACAGAAAAGTCAATAAGTTCTACATTTTTCGCAAGTTCTTGATGCAGTTGGTTGCAATTGCTGTTAATTGGATGTTTGATTATTATTTTACAATCTATTGACTATTAGCTAAGTTTGTAATTGGAATCGGCTCTTTCTGTTGCCGCCTTTGAGCATATTCTAACAAATTTCTTGTGTTCCCAAAATGCTTAACAAAACAGATGATACTATCACTAACATCAACCATATATTGATTGGCTTTTACAATTGCAAAAGGCCTGGGTGTGGCTTCAATGGGCGGGTAATAAGAGTTATCAAAGCCGCCCCACAAATCTACCACTCTTTCTGCGGGATGATATGCAAGCAAAAGGAACATCCTAATATCGGGGTGCTGTTGTTTGACATTTCTTACTGCTTTTGCAGCAAAACTATCAAAGCTTCCTCTATTTCCTATATAAAAGTGTTTGATACCATAATTTGAATAATAATTTTCGATCTCATTTTCAAGTGCTGGCAAAATTGTTTGCGGTGTGTCGGCATGCCCGAACAGAAAACAAGTCTTGCACATAAAAACCACCTGCCTATGCGAACATGGTCGCATTGTTAGCACGATAATTATAATGCAGTTAATAGGTTCAAGTCAACACCAACATTACTTAAACTAATGTTATTACAATCAGTTGGTGGTGTTTTTATGACAGAAAAACAGAAAATCGATATTTTAGTCGGCAATAATATTAAACGGGAACGGCTTAAAGCTGGATACACACAGGAAAAATTTTCTGAGCTCGTGGGAATAGGCACAAAGTCCTTGTCTGCTATTGAAAGAGGTACAGTTGGTGTTTCTTTAACCACATTATTGAAAATTTGTAAGGTTCTTTCCATTTCCAGCAATTCTCTTTTGTTTGAGAACACACCTAAGAATGATATTCAATCTATAACAGAACGATTAGAACGGCTAACACCCGAACAATTTGAAATTGCAAACGAAATTCTCTGTAAAGTAATAGAAGCATTTTCTACAAAACAGACATAATGAGAGCATCAAAAAAGCACCTACAAAATATGTAGGTGCTTTTAGTTTACGGAGTAGTTGTTTCTGTTGTGGAAATAGATGCAGCGGTTGCGGCAGGTGCAGCAGATGCGGCAGATGCGGTAGCAGGAGCAGCAGGAGCAGCGGGTGCAGCAGCAGGAGCAGCTGTACTGGTTGTAGTGCTGGGCGGTGGAGTAGGTTGTTCGCAATTTTTGCGGTCTGTTACATCTAAGACAACAACATTATCGACACAATCTGTCAATTCTTGTGCATTCTTTTGTGCCGTATCAAAAACAACCAGTTCGACATTTATTCCCAATGTTTTAAGGATTTTAACGACACTTGCAAAATCGGCATCCCGAGAAACCAATACTGCTGTGTCATATGTATGATTAAATCCATGACGAAGCATTTCTACAGCAATATTGACATCCGTACCTTTGTCAACATGGGTGGTTATTGTGTTGGTTATCTTTGTGCCACAGGAAGGACAAGAAATTCCAAAACGATCAAGCTTGATTTTTTTCTCCTGCAATCTTCCTGTAATTACTTCACAGTAAGGCAATCTGTTAACGGAATGGAGAAATGCGGTATTGGTAGGAGATGCACTTGTAAAATAATAGGTGCGAACAAAATCGGTATCGGGAAACTTGCTTTTAACAACATCAATATATTTCTCAATATCCATCTGTGTGCCAGTTTTTGCAGCATGCCAATCATAGAAAACATTGCTGCCGTCGATAAAAATCATTCCTTTTTTCATGCACTTTCCCTCTCTCTAAATAATTTTACCCATCGTATAAAATATACGATGGGTGGGTTAATTACATGGTTTCCCATGGATTTAATTTGACTTTATTATAATCATTATATGTTCGACTGTCAATATCTATTCTAAATTTTTAAGGGATAATATCAAAAAAGCATGATATCATCCCTTAAAATCAAATCATATTAAAATATCTAAAAGCTTCCATAATAGCAGCTTCTTTCTCAGGACTTACCTGGGGTGCTGGACGGCTATTTTCTGACCACGGTCTATTATAGTTATCCCGAAGATTAAGACCCAGCTTCCGCTTCACCTGTGCGATATACAAGCTGGGGATTTTGAAACCGTACTTATCTAAAACATACTGCTTAATTTCGGGATAGGTAGGGGGGACACGGTCAACGACCTCCTCAAGTTCCAACGGGTCGATTTCCAGCTCTATATGGTCGTCTGCAAGTTTGGACAAAGTTACAACAGATTCTACATGGCTGCATCTTGGGAACAGATCTGCTGCCAGGGCATTCTTTAGCCCATAGCCTTTTTCTTTCAAAAGCGCCACATCTCTTGCCAAAGTTGCCGGGTCGCAGGACACATAGACGATCCGCCGGGGGGCAAACCGGGCAAGAGCCTCGATGGTATCGGCATTTAAGCCCTTCCGGGGCGGGTCAACCACTACCACATCGGCTTTCACGCCCTGCTTTTCCAATTCCAGCGCCGCCTGGCCGGCATCGCCGCAGAAAAACTCCGCATTTTCGATACCGTTGCGCTTGGCATTATCCCTGGCATCTTCCACCGCCTGGGGGATCACCTCGATACCGATGACTTTCCCGGCGGCGGTTGCCATGGCAAGGGTGATCGTACCCACGCCGCAGTAAAGGTCCAAAACCGTATCCTCTTTCGTAATTTCCGCCTGGGAAATGGCGGCTTCATAGAGCCGCTGGGCCTGATGGTGATTCACCTGGTAAAAAGACCGGGGAGACAGGCGGAAATTCAGACCGCAAAGGGTATCTTCGATATAGCCGGGGCCATAGAGGGTGATAAACTCGTCACCCAGCACCGCGTTGCCTTTTTTGGTATTCACCGACAGCACCAGGGTGGTAAAGCCGGGGATCTTCTCCAAGCGACGGATCAGCTCCGGGACATGGGGGATGCTTCTGCCGTTTACCGCCAAACACACCAAAATCTCCCCGGAAACCACACCCCGACGGACATAGATATGCCGCAAAAGGCCTTTGTGGGCGGTCTCGTCGTAGACGGATACCCGATATTGGTTTACATAATCCATAACTGCCGCCTTGACCCGGTCGGTATCCTGGGGCAAGATCAGGCAGCGGTCATTTTCTACCACATCGTGGGTGCCTGCCCGGAAAAAGCCGGCATAGGCTCTGCCCTTTTGGGCGGCTACGGGATATTGGGCTTTATTGCGGTAGCCGTAGCAGGTGGGGGCGGACAAAATGGGGACAGCTTCCAAGCTTTCGCCGCCCATGCGGTTTAAGCAGTCCCGAACCCGGTTCGCTTTCAGCCGGGATTCTTCTTCATAGTCCATATGCCAAAAATCACAGCCGCCGCAAAGTTTCGCCACAGGGCATTCCCGGTTGACCCGGTGAGGGGATTTTTCCAGGATCTCCACGATCTTTCCTGCCGCCCAGGTCTTACCGGCTTTCTCGATGCGGATGCGGTAACGCTCCCCGGCAATGGCATTTGGCAAAAACACCGCACAGCCTTCCACATGGGCAACACCCTGCCCCTGAGCGGTATAGTCTGTGACGGTGGTTTCATAGATTTGGTTTTTTATCAGCATAAGCTGTCCTCCAAAGCAGGCTGCGCCTGCAAATTGACAATTGTCAATTATCTATTCCTATATTCTCATAAGAAATTATCACGCTTTGGGGTTTACATTCCGGCGTAGCGGTATTTCCGGTCCCAGTCGCCATCAAACAGCAAGCTGGTACGCTCCATGGGACAGCCCTGGGCCAAATCTACCGCCAACTCCCGGAGGGTCTCGGTAGGCTCCAGGCAATCCAAATAGAACTCCGGCAAGGCTTCTTCCCCCAGCTTGGCACCCAGCAGCGCACCGGTAATGGCGCCCACTGCCGCGCTGCGGCCGGAATGGTTCACCGCCGTAATGATGGCGGTATCGAAATCCCCGTGACAGGTCAGGCAGGCATAAAGCGCGCCGGCCAGCACCTCCGGAGCCGTAATGCACCGCAGCTGCTCCATGGCATCCCGGGGAGAGATGGTATCGGAATCTGCCAGAGTCAGCGCCATCTGCAGCAGCTCCCAAATATGGGTGGTTTGGGCATATTCTCTGCCAAACTGCAGCTGCACCGCATCCATAGTCTCCATGACCATTTGGGTTTCCGTCATTTCCGGGTGACGCAGCACCAAAGACAGACCATGTGCCAAGGTGGCCGCAGACAAAAAGGCCTCGGGGTCGCCATGGGTCAGAGCCACAGACTCTGCCGCCAATCGGTCGATTTCCGGCTGCTCCAAATTCAGCTGCAGCACCGCCAGTGCCACCGCCACGGCTTCCGTCAGACCGCCGGGGTGGTTGGAACGGTTAGTAGGTTCTTCCATAGAGCCCTGGGTGGGGCGGTTCAAAGCATCCAGCATCCGGGTGTCCATGCAATGGCGGCGCTTCAGCTCCGGCTGACCGCTGAGCCAGCAGAAGGTTCGCTCCGGGGCGCTATAATGCTGAGAGCGAGACCATTCCCGGAGGGCGAGGTTTACATAACGCACCAAGGGTGCCATTTTCCCCTGCATCTGTCCCCGGGTCATACCCAAAAGCAATCCATTGGCGCAGAAAGCCGCCACCTGGGTATAAGAGGTCACATCGGCATAGCCGTTGACCAGATCGTAACCCAAAAGTCCGTTGGGGCCATAGTCTTCACAAATTTCTGTCAGGGTCTTATTGTCCACAGTATTGCCCATGGCATCGCCTACCGCCATACCCAGTAACGCACCCCGGTAAAAGGTTTGCATATTTCCCATTTTAAGCCCCTCCTTTGTATATTTTTCTACCATTATTATACTGATATATAGTGAAATTGCAAGAAAAATATCCATTCGCCAAATTGCCATTTCTCGAACAGTTGGTTAGAACTTGGCGGCGTAGCCGCCCTTGGCTCCCTCGTTTTGAGGGAGCTGTCAAATTGCCGATATTAGGCAATTTGACTGAGGGAGTTCGTCATTTATTTTACTCCCCCAGTCAA
>JAGBTV010000031.1 GCA_017631155.1 Oscillospiraceae bacterium
GGACTGCGGCAAATATTGCCATGGCAGACAAAAAGTATTTTGATCATACCGTACCCTCGCTTTCGTTGGGGGTATTATAGCATATTTCCCGAAAGATTGCAACGCATAAAGGCCCCTGTGACGAGGGAGGCTTTTTCCATCGGCGGCTGTGCTATGTTATATCATGTTGGGGCAAAATGTGGTTGTTTTCCAAAGTAGTAAATTAGTAGTATTCATGGAATATGGCCCTGCAAACCATTGTATAAGTAGAGGCACAAATTGGTGTTTCAGCGCTGTTTCAAATATTCCGCAGTTTCGATTTATCCCAACAGGGGACCACGTCAGTACGCATCTATGGATGCCTACTTCCTGTATCATTGGGTCAGATTAAGGTTTTCGTGCTTCTGGTGTACGTTTAAGATTCGTGATAGTAGAAAAAGAAAAGCAGTCCCTGGGAGGCGGGTTTTACACCTACCAGGAACTGCTTTTTTGTGTTATGATCGTATCGTGTAGGGCCAATATGAAAATGCCCCATTGACCAAGTTTTGGGAAGGTCACACGGTGGTATTCTCTTTGCTTGGCATTTTTGTTTTTGCGAATTGAATCTGCTTATGCATCTCCAAAAGCTCTTTGCGTGAAGATACACCCAATTTACTATAGATATTTCTGTTATGGAATTTCAATGTATTCTCTTTGATATTTAACTTGATTAGGACCTCTTTTGTAGTTAATCTTTCGATATAAGCATCAAAAATAATGTGTTCCGTGGGTGTGAGGGTATCAATACCCATGATAAACGATTCTATTTTGGCAGGATCTACGGATTCCACTGCAGGTGCAGTTTCTAGCGGAACATCTGTCGCGCTTGAATCCGGCGCAGTATACTGTTGTACGGTTTCGACTTGCTTAACGAACGCCCGGAGTCGCTGAAGTTCTTTCATCATTAGATGCACGCCCAAAAGGAATAATTCGCTGATAATATAGGAGATGGACAGCATTTCGAAATCGACAGATACAAATTGTTCAATGAGCCAAACACCAATATTAACAAAAACAGCACCCGCAAGGATCGCAGCATGAGCAGTGGACTGGACTGTCTTTTTGACAGACGCACATATGATGATCGTAACCATGGAAGCAAAGTAGCCCACCAAATAGACCAAATACAGCGGATGTAACGGCCCGTAGGTTTTTACCAGGGTGGATACGCCATTGACGACTGCGAAGGATACATCTTTGTAGTAGATGGGCAAAATGCCGGGGCTGGCGGCTATCATGAAAATAATGACGGCAATGCCGAACAAAACACCGGGCAGTCGTCTTTTGTACGGGGTATTTGTAACATTCAGGATGATCATCAGCATGGAAAGAGGCAAAAATACGGAGCCCAAATAAGAGATGCGATTTGCCATCAATGCAATTTCCAGACAAGAAGAAACGGCCAAACAGGTATAGCCGATATTAACTATCAGTACCGACGAAAACAGAAGACGGAACCAGGTTTTCTTTTCGCGCACCAAAAGAAAACAGCCCACCAGAAGCAGCAAGGAAATAATGGCGGCGGCGCCGTAGATGATCGTCAAATTGGCACTTTTTTCGCCGGTGGCAGCGCAGCCGGACAGCCATATGCTTAGTACCCCCACAAGTGGGACGATCGCAAGATATTTTTTCATAATATGCTCCTCACCTTGATTCTTAGCACAAATCAAGGCACAATTCTGGGATTTTTGTAATTTACGATAAAACACCCCCATCCCATACCTTTAGGGTGGGGACAAGAGGGAGAGGAGGGTGTATAATTATCCTGTGAAATTAAAAAGGGGAGGCATCCCCTTCACTTGGGTCCATTATATCATAAGTCATAGACCTGGTCAAGCCTGCAGCGTAGACCAGAGTCATGCCAATCCAATCCCAAAGGAGAAGATTTTATGAAGACGACAATTTCGAGAAAGTTGATCAGTCTGGGGCTATGTTTTGTCATACTTGTCGGTATAGTGCATATATCTGCCGTTTCGTCTTTGGCTGCCGAAATGGATGGCAAAGCCAGCACAGAGGTGCTGGAAGAGGTGCCGTATTATGGTCGCCAGCAGCTGGCAGGCCTGCCCAATTCTGTGGCATTACTATACGCTTATGATCAGATAGTGGCAGGCGTGGAAGTGGCTGAGGCAACGATTTTCATCTATGACGGCGTCCATGCTATTTCCGCCGAGGAATTGGTAATGGTTATGGATGCCTACAGACGGGACTATGCCCACCATTTCTGGATCGGCAATAGCTACAGCTATAGCTATAATAGCACCACCTGCACAAAGATGGTCATGCAGTACATTTTGACCGGGAGTGCCTTGGAAGAGGCCAGAACTGCTTTTGAAGCAGCGGCGGATGCCATTTTGGCGGGCCTGACACCGGAGATGAGCGAGTTTGAGCGAGAACTATATATCCATGACGCCTTGGCAAAAATCATCACTTATGTAGAGGGCGATCATGCTCACAATGCCTATGGCGCGCTGGTGCAAGGTAAGGCCGTTTGTGAGGGATATGCTGAAGCACTACAGTACTTGCTCCAGCGAGCAGGCATTCAGTCCTTTATCGCATTGGGCGCAAGTATCAATCCTTCCACCGGTCAGTCCGAAGGCCATGCTTGGAACTATGTTCGCATTGATGGCAAGTATTACCATGTGGACTTGACCTGGAATGACCAGGATGAAAATCTATTCCATGCCTATTTCAATCAAACGGATGCAGTGATGATGCAAGATCACAGCATCAGCGCTTGCAGCTATGCGTTGCCGGTTTGTGATGCGGTGGATGCTATGTACTTCACCGGCACAGACAATTATCTGGAGACCTTTGATGCTGCCACGATTGGCCAGCTGCTGAAGGATAACCAAATGAAGATCCATGTTTATATCCCTGGCGCGATGAATACGTTCACATCCTGGTTCAGTAAAAATATCCGGCAGATCGCATCTCATGCCGGCATTGTCGGCGGTTTCTCTTACGGTTATAGCAGCCTGGGCAGAGAGCTGATTCTGTATATCCAATCCAACTGTGACCATAAATCGCTGACCCGTCAGGCTGCCGTGGATGCGACCTGCACCGAAGACGGCCGCAAGGCGTACTATGTATGCAGTTGTGGTGCTTATTTCGAGGATGCTGCCGGCAGCAAAACAATCACAGATTTGAATACATGGGTGAAAACCGACGGCAAACTCCCTGCCTTGAGTCACGATATGGCTCAGTGGTACACCGTCACCGGCGCGACCTGTACGGAAAACGGCCAGCAGCGTCGGGATTGTTCCCGCTGCAACCACTTCGAAACCAAAGTAATCGGTGCCACCGGCCATGATTATAGTGCCAAGGTCACTGAGCCTACCTGCACCGAGCGGGGTTATACTACCCACACCTGTGGCTGCGGTCACAGCTATGTGGATGCCTATCAGGATGCACTGGGGCATGACTATGGCAGTTGGCAAACTGTTACCGACGCGACCTGTACAGAAAACGGTCAGCAGCGTCGGGATTGTTCTCGCTGCAACCACTTTGAAACCAAA
>JAGBTV010000032.1 GCA_017631155.1 Oscillospiraceae bacterium
ACGGGCAGTCAGAGCAACCATGGCCAGGTTGTGAGCGTTCATGATGTCGTTGATGTCACCGGTCAGACCCAGAGAGAACTCGGTCATGGGCATCAGCAGAGCGTTACCGCCGCCAGCTGCAGTACCCTTAACGTTCATGGTGGGGCCGCCGGAAGGCTGACGCAGAGCGCCGCCTGCATTCTTGCCGATGTAGCCCAGGCCTTCGATCAGACCCAGAGAAACAGTGGACTTACCTTCGCCGAAGGGGGTGGGAGTCACAGCGGTAACTTCGATGAACTTGCCGTCGGGCTTGTCCTTCAGACGGTTCATAACCTTGATAAAGTCGATCTTGGGGGTCTTGCCGTAGGGGATGATTTCCTCGGGCAGCAGGCCCAGCTTCTCGCGGAAGAAGTCCACGGAAGGCAGAGTCTTTTCTGCTTCCTCAGCGATCTGCCAGTCAGCAAACTTGGTGGGATCCAGCTTTACCAGACCCTTTTCGTCTACGTACTTGCCATTCTCGTCAAAAACGATTGCCATAGTATGTTTCCTCCTTGTTTTTAGGTGTCTTTCAGACACAATATTTGACTTATTTATCTGCTACAGCAACGTCTGCTGCGTCCCGGATGAGGCGCAGAGCCTTGCTGGTAAGCACACTTTTCTTAACGGCCTTTTCAAATTCGGCATCGTAGTAAGATTGCATCTGCTCCATGGTCATGTTGTTCTGCTGGCAGATGACTTCCAAAGCCTCCGCAATTTCGGCTTCTTCCGCCTGCAGACCTTCCAACTGGATAATCATGTCGATGGCAGCTTGCTGCAGAAGGTTGGTTTCCGCGGTGGCGCGGGCATCCTTGCGAAGATCGTCGGTGGTGGTATTCATGAAGCTGCAGTACATCTCCAGGCTCAGACCTTGCCGGGCAAGCTGGGCTTCCAGCACCTTCATCTGTTGGGCAACAGCTTCTTCGATTTGCGCTTCGGTAAAGGCAACCTCCAATGTGGCGGCAGCCTGCCGCAGCAGCCGGTCCTGCAGATCCATCTCGCCCCGCTCGTCGGCAAAGGCTTGGAGGCTTTCGCCCAGCTTCTGACGCATCTGCTCCAGGTTTTCGCAATGACCGAACTCCTTGGCGAAGTTGTCGTCTAATTCGTACTCGGTCTTCACCCGAATTTCGTGGATGGTGCAGTGGAACTCGGCTTCTTTGCCGGCCAGGTTTTCTGCGTGATACTGCTTCGGGAAGGTGACCTTGACGGTTACCTTTTCTCCACAGACCTTGTCCAGAAGCTGCTCTTCAAAGCCGGGAATAAAGGTGCCGCTGCCTAAGACCAAAGTCTGCTTTTCAGCGGTGCCGCCGGCGAACTGCTCTCCGTCGCAGAAGCCTGCGTAATCCAGAACCACCTCATCCCCGTTTTCGGTGGGGCGGTCGGTGATTTTTGCGATCCGGGGATTCTGCTGACGCAGCCGCTCCAGGTTGCGGTTGATTTCATCCTCGGTGATGATATGGCGATCCATTTGGGCTTTCAACCCACGGTAAGTAAAACTCATAAGTACTCCTAAAGTTACGAAATCCAAAAACTGGGACAGATATACAAAAAAGGCAATCCAGCGCGGTGCTGAATTGCCCAGACGGTCGGCATAATGTCGCTACATTCCCCCGCGGTGCACCGCGAAATCCGTCAGTCGTGTAGCGCATATTTAATTTACTCCATTTTTATCGATTTGTCAAGAGCCATTTTTTGTTTTCCCAGGATTCTGCAAAAGCCTCTTGCACCCAAAGGGGAAAACGAGTATGATAGGAAAGGTTCGTCCCAATCAGGGGAAAGAGGAGGTCGTTTTATGAACAAGAAAATTCGCTGGATTACCGAAACCGCCGTGATGCTGGCGTTGCTCGTTGCCTTGCAGGCGCTGACCAAGCCTTTCAGTCAGCTGGTCACCGGTTCCTGTGTCAATGCCATCTTAGCCGTTGCTGTATTGGTAGGTGGCCCCGGCTGCGGCATTACCGTAGCCATCCTTTCCCCGTTGCTGGCGTTCACTTTGGGTATCGCCCCCAATTTTATCACCGTTGTGCCTATTATGCTGGGCAATACGGTCTATGTGCTGATCCTTTGGATGCTGCTGGGACGCAAAATGAAGCCTTTGTGGAAGCGGCCGGTGGCTCTGGTGCTTGCCGCCGTTGCCAAATTTGGTGTTTTGTATCTGCTGGTGGTCAAGATTATTTGCGGTGTGGCTGCCAATGTCCTGTTGGGGCAAAAACTGGGAGAAACGGTGCTGCTGGCGCCGCCCATGCTGAAAAAGCTTCCTGCTATGTTCACCTGGCCGCAGCTGTTTACCGCCCTCCTTGGCGGCTTCGCAGCACTGCTGATGGTGCCGGTGCTTCGCAAAGCGCTGCGCAAGTGATTTCTTTTCCAAAAACAGCAGCCGCTGACCTATGTGTCAGCGGCTGCTGTTGTATTCATAAAGAATTGCCGATCCATCCGCCATAGGTCACGCGGACTTCTTCCTGCTGAGAAAGACCTTCGACAAGCTCCGGGCGAAGCGCTATTTTTCCGGGTTCGAACAGAAGAATAATGGTAGAACCGGCCAGCTCAAAGCGGCCTTTTTCCGCACCTCTGCAGACCTGTTCGTTTTCTTTTTCATTCACGATGCCGCCAACTACCAATGCGCCGATCTCGCATTGCACCACCGGGCCAAAGTTGTCGGTGTCCATCAGACACCAGCTGCGGCGGTTCAGCACGAACACCGGGTAGGTTTCACAGGCAATGGGCTGTACGCTGTGCAGAATACCGGGGATAAAGTGATTTTCGCCCTGATAACCATTGTCGATATAACAATAGTGATGATAGTCAGAAACACACAGGCGGAAGATCAGACAAGTGCCGCCAATGTAGTTTTTGGCAAGGTCTTCGTCCTGTAAAAAATCGCTGAGCTTATAATGAGAGTTTTTGATGGCGAAGCTGCTGCTTTCGTCAATTGGGAAGGCGCTGAGCAGACCGTCGCAGGGACTGATCAGATGCTCCGGGGTGGTGTCGATGGGAAGATCGCTTCGGGTACGGGCAAACATATCCCGGTAGGAACGAAAGGATGCCCGCTGCTCCGGTGTGACAGAGATATTGTTGCGGCGCAGAAATCGATCGATCAACACTTTGGAAAGGGAAGACCTGAGAAACCACACGGCAATGCGATCCAGATGCAGCTTCATAACGGTTTTCAAAAGGCATCTGCCTACACAGGTTCGGTATAAAAAGCGAACCATTCCGGAAGAGCTGTCCATGCTTACACCCCGAAAATTACCAGCAGGAGAGTGGCAATACCGCCGGCGATCATACCAAGTTTGCCATAGCATCCGGCTTTTTTCATCCGGAAGGGAGTGATAAAGGCAATAGCAACCACCAAAAGCAGCCAGGATGTGACATGGTCAAGGGGCAGGGATAACAGCTCACCCAAGCCTACAAAAAACGGCACGATCAAAGCAGAGGTGGTAACCGGAAGACCTAAGTAATGCTTGCGGCTTCCGACCTGCTTGTCCTGGCGATCCTCTTCGTCTACATTGAACCAGGCCAGTCGGATCAAAGCGCACAGAAGGTACAGACCGGGAATGATGCCGTGAAAGACTCTTTCGTTGGTGCAGTAAAAACAAATCACGGCAGGTAGCACACCGAAGCAGATCAGATCACTGAGGGAGTCAATTTGAATGCCAAACCGCTTTTCCGATTTTGTGCGCTTCATGGTGGAAGCGACCAGACCGTCGAACATATCACAAAGACCGGCAACCAACAGCAAAAGCAGGGCTGCCTTCAAATTTCCGCTGCTGGCGCAGAGGATTCCGCCGAAGCCGGAAAGCAGACCGAGATAGGTCAAAATAACCGTGTAATTATAAAATCCGATCATATCTCTCTTATGTCTCCTTATATCTAATGCGCGAAGGATGCTGAAAATAGGCGAAGGGAATAACTGCCCCCTATTATACTAAGAAAACCTTAAGAAATCAATAGGTTTTATTTTGGCTGTTTTTCTGCCGAAATTTCGGTTTTTCCGTTAAGCCGGTTTGCCTGCCCACTGGGTGTAGGGAGCGGCGCCTACAGAATGCGAAATAGCACCGCCGCCGACCATCAGG
>JAGBTV010000003.1 GCA_017631155.1 Oscillospiraceae bacterium
GAAGAACAAGGGTCTGCAGGAAGCTACCTCCAATGTTTACGGCAAAGGCCACACCAGCCTGTTTGCCGAAATGATGGATGCCATTGAAAAGGATCGCAAGCCCTATGTGGATGCGGTCGCCGGCAGAAATGCCCTGGAAATGATTCTTGCCATCTATCAGTCTGCCGCCACCGGCAAGCCCGTGAAGCTGCCCCTGGCAGGCGTGGCTTCCACCGATTTCACCGGGAGATTCGATAAATGAGCGAGTATCAGATTTGTAAGCGCTGTGTGATGGACAATGTTGGTGATCCCAACATTGTCTTTGACGAAAACGGATACTGCAACTATTGCTCTACCGCCCTGGCGCTGAAACCCAATTATCCGGAAAAAGGTGATCTATCCAAAGTAAAAGCTTTGTTTGACACCATCAAAGAAGCCTGCAAGGATGATCCGTATGATTGTTTGGTGGGTGTTTCCGGCGGTCTGGACAGCTCCTATATCATCTATTTAGGACATAAGTTTGGACTTAGGATGTTAGGCATCCACATCGATGATGGCTTGGATACTGAGCTTGCCAAGCAAAACATTAAAAATTTATGTAAAAAAGCGCAAGTGGAGTTAATAAACCTCCAGCCCGATCCAGAGCAATATCGCGACTTGACCCTGTCCTTTTTCAAGGCCGGTGTCCCCAATTTGGCGATCCCCCAGGATAACCTGATCCTGGGCGCGCTGACAAAAGCGGTGAAGGACTATCGTTTGAAATACTTGCTCCATGGCAGCAACTATTCCATGGAATGCATTCTGCAAGAGGGAAATTCCTACACAGCCGCTGACGATGTCCACATTCGTGGTATCCAAAAGAAATTCAGCGGAAAGCCTATCGATAAGCTGCCCCTGACCACAACCTTCGAAAACAGCATTCTCAAGCGTCTTCGCAAAGATGTGATTCGAGTCAAGCCCTTGAATCTTATGGATTATCGCTTTGACAATGCGCTGCAGGAGCTTTATGATTTCTGCGGCTACGAATACTACGGCGCAAAGCATCACGAGTCTGTTCTGACCCGGTTTATGCAGTGCTGGTATTTGCCTGAAAAATTTGCAGCAGATAAACGCAAATCCCATCTTTCCAGTCTGGTTATTACCGGTCAGATAAGCCGTGAGGAAGCATTGGATCGATTGGCACAGCCAAAATATCCTTCCGAGGAAATGAAAGAAGCAGATTTTAATACACTGGCAAGCTTCTTGGGTATTTCCCGCGGAGAATTTGATGAACTTCTCTCTCAGCCACCGCATTCTCACGATGAATATCCGAAATCTGTACTTTCCAATAAGATCGTACCGTTTCTTTTGAAGATACGGGATGCTCTCTGTGTAAGGAGACGTTGATCCATGAATATTTTGGTCGTAGCGCATTATCAAAATGACGGCTCACCTACAGCAAGTTTTATTCACGACCAGATAAAAGCATATTGCGCCCTGGGGCACAATGTTCGTGTACTCTCTCCCTTAGCCTTTGGTAAAAAGGGATATTTGTCCGGCAGTCGGATCAAAGGAGGAAAGCAAACATGTAATCATGTTCCCCATTACTACCTGCGCTATCTCTCCCTTTCTTCCTACGGCGAGAAGCGTTTCAATGCAGCCAATGCTGTTACAACATTAAAGTTGCAGCTTTCAGCTGCTCTGGAGGATTTTCGTCCTGATGTAATCCATGCCCACACATTGGGCTTTGACAGTGAAATTGGCGCATGGCTGAAACAGAAGCTGGGCATCCCGTTGGTGGTGACTACCCACGGCAGCGATGCCGCCATCCCTCTGCAGCAGGGCCGGACAGAACAGCTTCGCACCGCCTGCGACAAAGCAGACCGGATCATTGCTGTCAGCTCCGCTTTGAAAGAAAAACTGCGCGCTTGCGGAACCTCCACCTCTTTGGATGCGATTGTCAACGGATTCGTTCCCCGGGAAGTACCGGAAAACACCGCCCGCCAGCCCCTTCGCATCATACAGGTGTGTAATCTGATCCCTTTAAAACGGGTAGATGTTACGATTCGCGCTTTTGCTGCTCTGCAGAAAAAGCATCCTGATATGGAGCTTGTTATTGTAGGGCAGGGATCTCAGCGTTCCGAATTGGAAGCGCTGTGTCAGGCTCTTGATATCGCCAACAATGTGCGTTTTCTCGGGCAGCTGCCCAACGAAGCTGTATTCCGGGAACTTTGCCAATCGACTTTCTTTGTTATGGCCAGTAAGCCGGAAGGCTTCGGCATCGTCTACCTGGAAGCCATGGCCGCCGGGTGTGTTACCATAGGTACCGAGGGTGAAGGCATCGCTGATGTGATTCACTCCGGAGAAAATGGTTTCCTGGTGCCGGCAGATGACCCCGATGCCATTGTACAGGTCATCGAAGACTGCCTTGCGGATTCCCAAAAAGCTATTGCTCTGGCCAATGCCGGGCAGGCAGACGCCCGCAATCTGACTTGGGAAGAAAATGCCAAGCAATACATCCGTCTGTTCACCGAATTGACCCTGCCTAAGTAATTTTCAGATTTATAAAGGAGGAGGAATATGGTTATGCAACGACTTTTGATCCGATATCTGTTGGATCCCCTTGCAAGAATAACATCCCGCATCCCTCAGAAGCAGAAAGATATCGGCTTTGTCTTTTTCTTTCTCTGCATTATTGCTCTGTATTGGGGAAGAGGCTCCGTGCTTCTGAATTTCCGTTACATTATTTTCTTTACTTTCGGTTGCCTCGGTCTTGGAGGCATGCTTCTATGTACACTCCCCGCCCACACCAAGCCGGTGACTTTTCGGAAGAGTCTGCTTTTGATCTGGCTGGGGATTGGCGCATTCATGCTGCTTTCCGGTGTCTTGTACAATATGGATTCCCTTTCTGAGGCGCTTTTGTTTTTAGTTGCTTACCCCATTATTTTCATCGTTTGGAATCAACAAAACCATGCCAAAATTATCAATCTGCTTTTACGGAGTATTGAGATTTCTTTTTGGCTGTATACATTGGTATGCCTTTTGTTCTACCCGGTAAATACCGTCCGCTACAGCGGTTTATTTACCAATCTCAACGGTGCGGCCGGGTATCTGGCGTTGGTTGCGGTGTGTCTGCTGGTGGACTGTCTTTGGTTTGAAAAAATCACACTCACGCGGATCCGCAAGCTGGTCGCCTTCGGAATCTGCGTTGCTCTGCTGCTGTATACCGGCTCCCGTACCGGATTACTGGAGTTGGCTGCGACTTTGCTCGTTGCCGCCGTCGTAAGCCTGATCCGATTGCACAAACACAAAAAACTATATTTCTTCCGGAACATTTTGCTGATTACCGTCTCTGTTTTTCTGTTTTTTTATGCAACCCTGTATGTCCTGCAGTTTGGATACAGTGCAAAAACCAGTATTGTTTCCTTCGTCCAGAGTGTTCTTGTAGAAACACCTGACGACAACCCTCTGCCTTCCACCCCCTCGCTGCCTACCATTCGCCCGGAAGACTCTGCCGATCTCATTGGTGACCGACTTGACACCGAAGGCAAGGATTTAAATCACGCCAGCACCGGCAGATTACAGATTTGGACAGGATATGTGAAGCAGCTGAATCTCTTTGGACATCAGGACAGCGGCACCGTCACTTTCCGGTATAATGGCACCGAAAAAACCTATCACTCCACCCACATGACCGTTCTGCAGATTGCCTACGAAAACGGTATCATCACAGGCATCCTCTATTTGGTCTTTAACCTGACTGCTGGCATCTATTCCCTTGTCCATGCCCTACGCCATAAAGACGATCCCTACGCCATGATTCCTCTGCTGGTCAGCGTAGCCTATGGTGTATACTCGTTGCTTGCCAACACCGGCATTTCTTTCTGGTATCTGGGCGCCCTGATGTACTATCTGGTGCAGTTCCCCATTATGGCAAAATCTCGACAGACCGCTGAATCCGAAGAAATGCAGGTGGATGCGTAATGATCCGTTACTCTGTTGTCATTCCCGTATACCGGGTAGAAGATTATCTTCCTGCCTGCATCGACAGTGTCTTGGAGCAGGAAACCGCATTCTCTTATGAAATTCTGCTGATCGATGACGGTTCTCCGGACCGCTGCGGTGAAATCTGTGACGAATATGCCGCC
>JAGBTV010000033.1 GCA_017631155.1 Oscillospiraceae bacterium
CGTCAAGATCGCTGCTCAGACCGGTACCATTCAGATGGAACTGGCTGAAGAGTTCAGCCCCAACGCACAGATCACCCAGCTGACCAAGGCTACCGACATTATCGCTGAGCTGATCTCCGGCAAGTCCGGCAAGCTGGACGGCGCTTACATCGAGTGGGATGTAGCCGTGGCTTACAAGCAGAACTACCCCGAGCTGACCATCGTCTGCGAAGTTCCTTACGAGGCTGAAGGCAATGTTATCGGCGTGGCCAAGGGCAACGCTGACCTGCTGAAGTATGTCAACGAAGCACTGAATAAGTGTGTTGACGAAGGCACCTTCGCACAGTTCGTAAAGACTGCTTTGGAGCAGGCTGCCGGCGACAACTACCAGGGTCTGCTGGGCGAAGACGGTAAGGTTCCCACCGAATAATTGGAATAACAAAAAATTCCTCCCCGTTTTCCGGGGAGGAATTTGATGCGTATTGAAAGGACAGTTCCATGAACAATCTCATTACCGCTGAGGGCTTTGAAAAAACCTTCAACTTTATAAAACTTATCCAGCAAGGTCTTGTTGTCACCGTTCTGCTGGCATTGCTGACGGTTATTATCGGCTTTATTTTGGGTATCCTCCTGGCCATTATGCGTATGACCGACATCCGTCCCCTGCGTTTTCTCGGCTATACCAAAAACGGCAGATTGCGTAAAAACCGTTTCTTACTTACCTTAAGCAAATTTAATCCCGTAAGCATGATCGCCACAATTTATGTGGAAGTTATTCGTTCTACCCCTGTGCTGGTGCAGATCATGCTGATTTACCACGGTGTTTTCGGTCTGATTGACCTGCCGTCCTTCACTTTCTTTGGTTTTATCAGCTTCGAGCGCTTTCTGCCAGGTGTGGTTGCCCTTGGCATCAACTCCGGTGCTTACCTGTGCGAGATCCTCCGCAGCGGTATTCAGTCCATTGACCAGGGACAGACCGAGGCTTCCCGGAGTCTTGGCATGAGCAAGGTACAAACCATGCGCCATATCATCCTGCCTCAGGCTATCAAGAACATTCTGCCTGCCATTGCCAACGAATTTGTTGTTATTATCAAAGAGTCTTCCATTTGCTACACCATCGGTGTCCGGGACATCATGTCCGCGGTAGAATCCGTCCGTGGCGCATACTTCATTATTATGGAACCCCTGCTGGTGGCAGCAGCGCTGTACTTCTGTCTGTGCTTCCCCACCTCCAAGATCATTGCTTACTTCGAAAGGAGGATGAGCCGCGGTGACAAACGATAAGCTGATCCAGGTAAAGAACCTGAAAAAGTACTATAACAAAGACACCATCCACGCTTTGGATGATGTCACAGTGGATGTTAACAAAGGCGATGTTATGGTAGTCATCGGCCCCTCCGGTTCCGGTAAGTCCACTCTGCTTCGCAGTCTAAACCTGTTGGAGACCCCCACAGACGGTGAGATCATCTTCCACAGCATTGACGTCACCAAGAAGAATTTCATCAATTCCCAGGGCAAAAAGGAACGGGTGGATATCAATCTGCACCGGCAGAAAATGGGTATGGTGTTCCAGCACTTTAACCTGTTCCCCCATAAGACCATTCTGGATAACATGATCCTCTCCCCGGTGCGGGTACTGGGCATGAACAAGGCGACCGCCAAGGAAAAGGCCTTGCAGCTTCTGAAGCGTGTTGGTTTGGAAGACAGAGCCTCTGCTTATCCCATCCAGCTGTCCGGCGGACAGAAGCAGCGTGTTGCCATCGTACGGGCTTTGATGATGGAACCGGAAGTGATGCTCTTTGACGAGCCCACCTCCGCATTGGATCCGGAAATGGTTGGCGAGGTTCTGAATGTTATGAAAGAACTGGCTCAGGAGGGCATGACCATGGTGGTGGTGACCCACGAAATGGGCTTTGCCCGGGAAGTGGGCAACCGGGTCCTGTTTATGGACGAAGGCAAGCTGGTGGAGCAAGGCACTCCCGAAGACATCTTCTGTAATCCCAAGCACCCCCGCCTGCAGGAATTTTTGTCTAAAGTTTTATAAAGATTTAAAGGCGCGATGCTTCATGCATCGCGCCCTTTTTGTATGCGTAAATTCCCGTTTATCGGGCTGTAGGGGACGGGTTTCCCGTCCCGCCAAGCCTTCCCCTCTGGGGAAGGTGGCAAAAACCAGCGGTTTTAGCTGGTTTTTGACGGAAGAGGTGATAACCTCTCCCACCGCAAGCGGTCCCCCCTCCCCAAAGGGGAAGGCTTTCGTTCTGTTGCAACTGCCCGATAAATGGCGATTTACCGTCTATTGCTCTCCTGTTTGGATATCCAAAACTTTACTGTAGCCCCAAACGAATTTGGGAGGAACAATCTCCTGACTTTCCCCGGCCGGAAGGCTTTCCACGGTTATCTCGTAAGTTGAACCGCCTACATAGGCATCGTGATCCTGTAAATAAAGCTTATAAGAAAGCTTCACATTCTTAAAATCCGACTGCGTGGTGTTTTCCAAAACGATACCAGCCAGCCCCTTTGGGGTCAAAGTGATCCCGCTGTCTTCTGTTCCAAAATCCCTTGTTACCAATTCCCCACAGCGGCAATCTGTCACTTTCCCCCGCACATAGGGAAGCCGGTTCTTCTCCGGCACCAGTAATCGCCCTCCGGCAGGCAGATAAGTAAATTCGAAGGTATATTCCTGATCCTGCAAGGTTAAAAACACTTCTCCGTAGGCAATCCCCGTGTCCGAAGGATTGTAGAGCATCAGAGCCGCCACATTGGACACATATTCCCCGGTGCCATCCTCCCAGAAAGCACCTTCATACTGCACCAGCGCCTGAACACAAAGCTCCGTTCCGGGAACAAACTCCGGCAAAGCCCCGGCAGATTGCTCTGTTTGAGCCGGCTTAAATACCGGACCGGTCTCCACCTTAGGTGTCATAATGCGCGCCATTCCAAAGATACTTGCTATCAGCGCCAAAAGCCACAGCATGATTCTCTCCAAATCCGCCACCGTCCTCCTTGGTTTCACCCCAATCGGGTGTAAAAGGAATTATAGGCGGAATGTTTTGGCTGATTCAAGGGAATCTCGTCCGCTCATGAAAACTGACCAACAAATTGCCATTTATCGTGTAGTTCCGGTAGAACCGGCGGCGTGGCCGCCAAGCCTTCCCCTCTGGGGAAGGTGGCAAAAAGTGGCGTTTTAAGCCACTTTTTGACGGAAGAGGTAATAACCTCTCCCACCGCAAGCGGTCCCCCCCCCCCAAAGGGGAGGGCTTTCACACCTCCAAAACTCCCCGACAAACGGGAATTTGAAAATTGA